>JAJRTY010000168.1 GCA_024278055.1 Alphaproteobacteria bacterium
AAACACGGACCGATCGCGCTGATTGATGAGACCATGCCGGTGGTTGTCATTGCGCCATATGATCATATTTTTGAAAAGACGGTTTCCAATATGCAGGAAGTCGCTGCCCGTGGCGGCAAGATCATTTTGATCACCGACGAAAAAGGTGCAGCTGCGGCTGGAATGGATGATGCCAAAACCATCATCCTGCCAGAAATGCCGGCTATTATTGCGCCCCTGGTTTATTCGTTACCGATACAAATGCTTGCCTATCATACGGCAGTTCATATGGGGACCGATGTTGATCAACCGAGAAATCTGGCAAAATCGGTAACGGTTGAATAGAAATACATCGTGACAATGTCCGAGATTTTGCTATTGGTGGGGCGCTTATTGAAATTCGGTTGAAAATTCTCATATTAAGCCGGAGGTGATTTTCCCAATGCGCTTCCCTTGGCGCTTTCTGTGTGGTGAAAATCGGTTCACAGGAACACTTTGTCTCTATGAAAAACAAACAAAACCAGGCGAAAAAAGCGCGCCCAGGTACCGTTACCCGGTTGAGAAACTATTTCCTTACCGGTTTTGTTATCTGTGCGCCGCTGGCGATCACCATCTATTTGACCTGGACGCTCATTCAGTGGGTTGATTCCTGGGTCAAACCGTATATTCCGCAGATTTATAATCCGGATAATTACCTGCCATTTTCGGTGCCCGGTTTCGGGCTGCTGGTTGCATTGTTCCTGATCACCATGGTGGGCTTTTTGACCGCCAACCTGATCGGTCGTTCGATAGTTTCCTATGGCGAATCATGGCTCAACCGGATGCCATTGGTGCGCAATCTCTATTCCGGTCTCAAACAGATTTTTCAAACGGTCTTCAATGAAAAATCTGAAAGTTTCAAAGAAGTTGCGCTGATCGAATATCCGCGCAAGGGGCTTTGGGCGCTGGTGTTTATTGCAACCGATACGACCGGTGAAGCGCAAAACAAACTCGATGATCCGGCTGGTAAAACCGTCAGCGTATTTTTGCCAACCACGCCGAACCCGACCAGTGGATTTTTGCTGTTCGTACCCGAAGGTGATTTGCTGCGTCTCGACATGAGTGTCGAGGATGCGGCAAAGCTGGTCATTTCCGCCGGACTGGTTTCCCCTGAATACCGGGAAAAAACCAAAGAACTGGCCGATTCAACCAAAGCCGATGCCAAATCAGTAAAATCCGACAAAGATCCTGTTTCCTGATTATCCCAGCAACGGATAATGCGCTGCGGTGTTTTTTGGTGCTTCACCGGAAATCCTTGGATCATCGGCAATTTCCAATTGACGTTTATAGGGTCTGAATCCGGACCTGATATAGAAGGGCAGGGCGCGGGGGTGATCAAGCGTGCAGGTATGGATCCACAGCCGGTTGATTGGCGTGCTCCAGGCCAGATCAAGGGCGCGTTGCATCAGCCAGCTTCCAGCTCCCTTTCCCATAAGTTTATCGCTGACACCAAGAAATGCCAGTTCACAATTCCCTTCAGTACGGTAGTCCAGTTCGAGCAGGCCTTCGATGTCACCACCAACCGTCAAAAAGCGAATTTCGACCAGGGGATCGCTGATGATTGACGTTAGCTGTTGTTCAGGCATCATTATTCTTGAAAACCACAACCATTCGAGACCGACCTTGCGGTAGATTGCGCGATATTGGTCTGGCTCCGGGTTCGCAACAAACTCCAGGTGCCAGTCCGGATTGTTGGTGACATCGCGCTTCTTTGGCTTGGAAAACATTTCCAGCGAGGTGACAATTGTTGCCAGTTTGTCATCCGGCACATCGTAAAATCCATTGCTCATGTTCATTTGGCTGCTCCACAAAAAAACCGGGATGCCTTTCGACACCCCGGTCTGAAATAATCTTTCCAGCGAATCAGACTGAATAATACATATCAAATTCAACCGGATGCGGTGCGTGTTCGAAACGAATGACGTCTTCCATCTTCAATTCGATATAGGCATCAATCTGGTCGTCATCCATCACGCCACCTTCCTTGAGGAATGCGCGGTCGGCATCAAGGCTGTCCAGCGCTTCACGCAGCGATGCGCAAACCGTTGGGATTTCCTTCAATTCTGCCGGCGGCAGGTCATAAAGGTCCTTGTCCATTGGTTCGCCTGGATGAATTTTGTTCTTGATACCATCAAGACCAGCCATCAGCATTGCGGCAAATCCAAGATACGGGTTTTGAGCCGGATCAGGGAAACGCACTTCAACCCGCTTGCTCTTTGGTGATGAGCCAAACGGAATGCGGCATGAGGCCGAACGGTTGCGGGCAGAATAGGCCAGCAACACTGGTGCTTCATAACCTGGAACCAGACGCTTGTACGAGTTTGTCGACGGGTTGGTGAACGCATTCAGCGCCTTGGCGTGTTTGATGATGCCACCGATGTAGAACAGGCAGGATTCAGAAAGTCCTGCATATTCATTGCCGGCAAATGTCGGCTTGCCATCTTTCCAGATTGACTGGTGCACATGCATGCCGGTGCCGTTGTCGCCAAATACCGGCTTTGGCATAAAGGTTGCTGTTTTGCCATACTGATGGGCGACCTGATGTACTGCATATTTGTAAATCTGCATCTTGTCGGCGTTACGGGTCATCGTATCAAACAAGATACCCAACTCGTGCTGCGCGGCACCAACTTCGTGGTGGTGCTTTTCAACGGTAACACCCATTTCGTTGAGGGCTGTTAGCATTTCTGAGCGGATGTCCTGGGCCGAATCGACCGGTGGAACCGGGAAATAACCGCCCTTGGTGCGCGGACGGTGGCCCATATTTCCGGCTTCATATTCGGCATTGGTGTTGGATGGCAGTTCGATATGATCGAGCGAATAACCCGAATTGTAGGGATCAGTGCTGAAACGAACATCGTCAAACAGGAAGAATTCAGCTTCCGGGCCAACCATAATGGTGTCGCCAAATCCGCCAGACTGCAAATAGGCTTCCGCCCGTTTGGCAGTCATGCGCGGGTCGCGATTGTAGCCTTCACCGGACACCGGGTCGAGAATGTCGCAGAAGATCGAGATGGTTGAATGGGCAAAAAACGGATCAACATGTACTGTGTCAGTGTCTGGCATCAAAACCATGTCGGATTCGTTGATGGCTCTCCAGCCCTCGATAGATGAGCCGTCAAACATCACACCATCGGCAAACATATCTTCATCAACAATGGCAACGTCCATTGTCAGATGTTGCATTTTGCCCTTGGGGTCGGTGAAACGAAGGTCGAGGAATTTGATGTCCTCATCTTTAATCTGTTTTAGAATGTCGCTTGCGGTGGTCATAATGTCCCTTTCTGTAGCAAGTAATTCGAGAATTGGTTGGGGTGGTTCGCCACAATGGCAAATGGGAGTTTGAGG
>JAJRTY010000169.1 GCA_024278055.1 Alphaproteobacteria bacterium
AGATTAAACCGCACAAACCGGCCTGCTTCGCTTGAGCTACGCAAGGGCTCCGCTCAGCAGGCCTTGACGCCAACCATAATTACGGAAATAAACGTGAACGGTTTCTACTAACCAGTGGCCCGGATCAGGGGGCTGGGTCAGGACCCACATGTACAATTGGCACCGGCCACATGGTGGTATAAAAGATCAAACACCAATCTCAAAATTGGGATTCAAGAAGAACAACCTGTTGAGGGTCCACAACTAGGAGCTGCGGTTTTCCCGATTCTCAATTAAGTCTTCCACCACAGCCGGTTCAGCCAAAGTCGATGTGTCGCCGAGGTTGGAAAAATCATCTTCAGCGATTTTGCGTAAAATACGCCGCATGATTTTTCCCGACCGTGTCTTGGGCAGGCCCGGCGCGAATTGAATAAGATCGGGTGAGGCAATGGGGCCGATTTCTTTTCGTACCCATTGAACAAGTTCTTTTTTCAGCTCATCTGAGGGTTCATTTCCTGCACCCAACGACACATATGCATAAATCCCCTGGCCTTTGATGGGATGCGGATAGCCAACAACAGCAGCTTCGGATACTGCCTCATGAGCGACAAGTGCTGATTCAACTTCAGCTGTTCCCATGCGGTGGCCGGAGACATTAATCACATCATCCACACGACCGGTAATCCAGTAATATCCGTCCTCATCGCGCCGGCAGCCATCGCCGGTGAAATATTTGCCTTTGTAGGTTGAAAAATAAGTCTGGATAAAACGGTCATGATCGCCATATACGGTGGCCATCTGGCCGGGCCACGAATCAACGATGCACAGATTGCCATCGACTGCGCCTTCAAGAATATTGCCATCGGCATCGACCAGACAGGGCTGGACGCCAAAGAAGGGCCGCGTGGCCGAGCCAGGCTTGAGAGCAGTGGCACCGGGCAATGGGGTAATCATAATGCCGCCGGTTTCGGTTTGCCACCAGGTATCAACAATGGGGCAGCGCTTGTCACCGATAACATTGTAATACCATTCCCACGCTCCCGGGTTTATCGGTTCACCACCGGTGCCGAGGACCTTGAGAGAACTGCGGTTGGTTTTTTTGACAAAATCGTCGCCCGCACCCATCAACGCGCGAATGGCGGTGGGGGCAGTGTAGAAAATATTGACCTTGTGTTTGTCGCAAACCTGCCAGAAGCGCGAGGCATCAGGATAATTGGGAATACCTTCAAACATCAAGGTGGTGGCACCATTGGCGAGGGGCCCATAGACGATGTAGCTGTGGCCGGTAACCCAGCCCACGTCTGCTGTACACCAGTAGATGTCGCCCTCATTGTAGTTGAAAACATACTTATGGGTCATGGAGGCGTAGACCAGATAGCCGCCGGTATTATGTAAAACCCCTTTGGGCTGACCGGTTGAGCCGGAAGTGTAGAGGATAAACAGGGGATCTGTGGCGCCCATTTCTTCGGGCGGGCAGTTGGCATCAACACCTTCTGCCAGTTCATGAAACCAGAAGTCGCGGCCAGACTGCATGGTAACTTCGCCGCCGGTGCGCCTGATTACCAGAGATTTGACATCACCGGAGCACAGCTTGAGGGCGCTATCCATATTATTCTTTAAAGGCACTTTTTTGCTGCCGCGCAGGCCTTCGTCGGCGGTAATGACAAGGTTCGAATCGCAATCATTAATGCGACCGGCAAGAGCGTCGGGAGAAAAGCCGCCAAAAACGATGGAGTGTACAGCGCCAATGCGTGCGCAGGCCAGCATGGCAAAGGCGGCTTCAGGGATCATCGGCATATAAAGCGTGATGCGATCACCTTTTTTGGCGCCCAGAGATTTGAGCACATTGGCAAAGATACAAACCTCACGATTAAGTTCTTTGTAGGTATAGGTTTTGTCCTCTGCCGGATCATCGCCTTCCCAGATTATGGCGGTCTGGTCGCCACGGGTCTCAAGGTGCCTGTCGACGCAATTGGCACAGACATTCAACGTGCCGTCTTCATACCAGTCAATATGAACATCATCATATTCGTAAGACGTGTTTTTAACTTTTCTATAGGGTTTGATCCAGTCCAGGCGCTGGCCGTGTTCGCGCCAGAACGTATCCGGGTCGTCAATGCTGGCCTGATACATTTCCAGATATTTATCATTGTCAACATAGGCTGATTGCGCCCACTCATCTGTTACCGGATATATTTTTGCGTCTGACATTATTTTTCTCCGCCCTGGGAATTAGAGTATCTGAAGTCAACCGGGTTTCATTATGGGCCGAAGTTTGCCGATGAGCAACCATGGCAGGGTGCAACTTTCGTCGAGGCTGGGTTTAACGCATGAAAATAATGCCGGTGGCGATCAGTAAAGCCGCTGCAATGCGCCAGCCGGTCATTTTTTCTTTCAAGACCACCCGGGCAATAAGCACGGCGAAAATAATGCTGGTTTCGCGCAAGGCGGCGACAAGGGCAATGGGAGCTGATTTCATCGCCCAGATAGACAAGGCAAAAGCTGTGTTTGACATGATTCCGCCGATCAGGCCCTGGCGCCAGAAGGGCGCAATCTGGCGCAGACCGGAGGTGCCGCGCACGCTTATAAACACTATGGACAACAAGATCGCGTCAATCGATGTCATATAGACCAGAAAACTCAAAACCGTAGGTGCGATGCGTCCAGCCAGGCCGTCAATGATGGTGTAAGCGGCAATGAACATTGATGTGGCAATGGCAAAAAAAACGGCTCTGCCATCAAGTCGTCCGAGTGTTGCGCTGCCGCGAACACCCATCAACCAGATTCCGCTGACCAGAACAACAACCCCGAAAATCTGGAAACTGCTAAGCACCTCGTCAAGGAACAAAATTGAGACAATGGTTACGATCAAGGGGGCGGTGCCGCGGGCCAGCGGGTAAACCTGCGAAAGATCGCCCGCCTTATAGGCCTGGATCAGGAATAGTTTGTACCCGGTATGCACCAGGGCTGACGCCACAATCCACGGCCATAATTCACCCGGCGGTGCCGGTACAAACGGCATCAACATCATTGTTGCAAAGCCGCCTAAAATACCGATAAGGCTGATCGAGATAAACGGGCCTGATCCGGTTTTGGCAATGGCATTCCAGCCCGCATGCATGGCTGCAGCGGTCAGAACGATTATTATAATACCTGGTTCCATGGAAGACTGAGAGCGTTGGAGCGGGAGAGGGGTGCCACTATTACCAAGTTGGGGCTTATCTGACCAGCATTGGTTATGCTAAACTGAATTCCAGGGATTAAAGTTTACGGTTTTTGCAAATGACACCTGCCTGGGAGGTTTTAGAATGCATTTTCGTTTGTTTTTTATAACGGTTGTTTTTTACCTGACATTCTTCAATCCGGCGGTGACGCGCGCCAGTAGTGATGTGGAACGCGGTTTAAAAGCGGCCGAGAAGTTTTGTGTCAGATGTCACGTGATCGGCCCAAACGAGTTTACCGGCATCGGCAGCACCATGTCGTTTTATATGATGGCGGAAAATTTCGATCGCTATGAAGTCCGCCTGCAAACGGTGACCGAGCGGCGACCACATACGGCACTGAAGCTTGACTTAAGTGACCAGAACATCGATGACCTCATCGCCTACATCAAGCAACTCGACTGGAAAGCCCGGTGGAAGCGCATCATGCCGCGGAAATGATGCGTTTTAGTGGCGCTCAAGCGGCGCGCAGCCTGCACTCGCGGTCGCTCGTTAGTCCAACGCTGCGCTCGTCCATGAGCCACAACAATAAGATTTTCAGTATGTCTCCGGGACGAGTATCCGTGTTGGTCAAGGCGTATTTTCGGTCCATTTTCGGTCCATTTTCTTTGATCTCTGATCAGGGCGTTTGCGAGGATGATTAATTTTCTCATGACGGCAGTAATGGCGACTTTTGCTGGTTTGGCGGCGTTGCGCAGCGTGTCGTATTTGTGCTTGAACTCCTTGTTGGTTCTTATTGCCATCAGAGTTGGCATGTAAAGAGCGCGGCGCAGGTTGGCCCTGCCACCTCGAATGAAGCTTTTACCTTTCCATGTGCCCGATTGACGTGTGACCGGGGCCAGTCCGGCGAGCGATGCCACCTGTCGTTTGTCCATGGTTCCCAGTTCGGGCATTTCAGCCAGCATTATAACAGCCGTGATCTCACCAATGCCCGGCATGGAAAGGAGAATGTCGAAGGAGCTCTTGAGGCTGTTGTCAGCTGTGATCAAGTTGCGGCATTCAGCATCAATGGTTTTGATTTAAGCCTCAAGCTGTTTCAACCTCTGACTTGCCTGACGCTTTAACACAGAGATTGTGAGGGTATGTTGCCGGGTTTTTGTTGCAACCCTGTCTTTTATGAGTGCGCGCCGCGCGGCTGCAAGCTCGCCAAGTGTTTCCAGCAACTGACTTTTTGCCGCATTGTGCGGTGGTTCCAGCACAGCACCAAAGCGGGCCAGCATCAAGGCGTCGACCCGGTCGGTTTTGGCAAGCCTGCCGCAGGCCTCGGCAAAGCGTCGGGCCTGGCGCGGGTTGATCTTGGCAAAAGGATAGCCACGCTCAGTTAAAAACCGCTCCAGTTTACGATGGTAAGAGCCCGTAGGCTCAAAGGTGATGCACTTTACACAGCCCTGGCCAAGCCAACTCACCAGTGCATTGTATCCGGTAGCATCATTGGCAAACTGGCTGAGCTTGCCATCCGGATATGTAGCCACATCCAGCGTGGCTTTGGAGATGTCAATTCCGGTATTTACTGCTATAGTGTGTATCATCTTTTTAGGTGTCCTATGCTTGTAATCCGAGCCGCATGGCTCAGGTATCCGTTCAGGCCTCACATAAAAAGACGGGAGTGATCATACTCGTCCTCGGTTCTGCTAAAACCGGCGCAGCGTTCGATCCATCCCCCGCCGCTTTGAATGGTGTTAACGCCATTCAAAGCGGTCCATCAATACCAGATGAACCAAAAAGATGATAAGACAAGCGAAGCGTTGGACTAAGGCCCAAAGGGCCTGCAGCCTTAGCGGAGCTTGAGCGTACATAAAAAAGTGCCGCTTGAGCGCTACCAAATAAAGTTTACTCCCGCTTGAAGGGTCGTGCCATCAGGTTTTCGATTGCGTGGTCCACGGTTATATCGCCTGCGACAATGTCGCGGACGGCCTCGCAAATCGGCATTTCTATGTTTTTGCTGGCTGCTATCTCACACACGACACCTGCCGTATGGACGCCTTCGGTAACGGCGTTGCGGGTTTTCATGATTTCTTCAAGTGATTTTCCCTGACCTAAAGCATAGCCCAGAGACATGTTGCGGGAGGCCTGGCTGGAGCAGGTTAAAATCAGATCACCGAGGCCGGACAGGCCGCCAAGTGTTTCCATATGAGCGCCGTGGGCCAGTGCAAATCGCGTAAGCTCGGCAAAACCGCGGCAGGTTAAGGCTGAACGCGCACTTTGTCCCAATGCTTTGCCCTCGACAATTCCACAGGCAATGGCCAGTACGTTTTTTACCGCTCCGCCAATCTGGGCACCGATGATGTCTTTCGAAGCATAGGGACGAAACGAGGGTGAGCCCAGTGCGTGCGCCAGCGCCTGGGTAATATCTATATCTTCTGAGGCAAGTGTTACCGCTGTTGGCAGGTGATTGGCCACATCAACGGCAAAGCTCGGACCCGACAAGATACAGATCACGGCCTGTGGCATCTCTTGGCCGAGAACATCGCTCAACAATCTGTTGCTGCCGCGCTCAAGACCTTTGGAACAAATGACTACGGGGAGCGGGTGTTTAATATGCCGACTGACTTGGTTTGCCGTCTCGCCCAAAATCTGTGCCGGTGTGACAAACAACAAAGCATCCTTGTTGGCAAAATCCGCAAGATCACTGGTTGCGACGATAGTTTCGTCAAGATGGATACCGGGCAGGTATTTGCGGTTTTCGTGATGTTTGTTAATATCATTTGTAACTTCAGGGCTGTGCGCCCACAAAGTCACCTGGCAACCGGATCTGACGACGGCAGTGGCCAAAGCCGTGCCCCAGGCACCGGTACCGATAATGCCAATGTTTTTTAGAGGCTTCATGACTTGACCCCGGCACTGCTTGCCGGTTTGGCGGCTGGGTCCAAAGGCCAGCGGGCGTGGACGGTGATGTTCTGATTGCCCACAATATTTGCAATCATTTGCTCGGCCCCGGCCCAGGCAATCATCGCAGCATTGTCGCCACATAGATAAAGCGGTGGGGCATAAAGTTCAAATCCCTGATCCAGCGCCAGAGTGTTTAATGCCTCGCGG
Source organism: Alphaproteobacteria bacterium (assembly GCA_024278055.1). Taxonomy (GTDB): domain Bacteria; phylum Pseudomonadota; class Alphaproteobacteria; order Rhizobiales; family JAJFHR01; genus JAJFHR01. The sequence continues at coordinate 6,237 of JAJRTY010000169.1, forward strand.
ATAGCGAGATTGGCGGAAACGCCGCCGGTAACAATCAGGCGCGGGTGGGCAACGTTAGAAAACCGTAGATTGAATTCGGCCATTGCACGTCTGGTTCTGTCACACAGGCAATCACACACAGCGACCTGAAAGCTGGCGCAGATGTCAGCGATGATCTGATCGTTTAGTGGCGATACATCGCGCGCTGTATAACGTACGGCGGTTTTGAGGCCGGAGAATGAAAAGTGGCAATCCTTGCGACCTTTGAGCGGGCGGGGAGAATCGAATGCGTTGGCGTCACCTTTAAGTGCTGCCTTTTCCACCGAGGGCCCGCCGGGGTAAGGAAGCCCCAAAAGCTTGGCGATTTTGTCAAAAGCCTCCCCCAGAGCGTCATCAATCGTCGTGCCTATTCGATGATACCTGCCAACACCGGTGACAATCAGCAATTGGGTGTGGCCACCGGAAACCAGAAGGGTGAGATAGGGAAAGGCGATGTTGCTGGTCAATCGCGGTGTTAAGGCATGGCCTTCAAGATGATTGATGGCGATATAAGGCAGGTTGCGGGCATGAGCAATGGCTCTGGCAGTCATGGTGCCAACCAAAAGCCCGCCAATAAGGCCGGGGCCTGCCGTTGCTGCAATACCATCAAGTTCATCCCAGTTGACACCGGCTGCTTTTAGCGCGCGGGCTATAATTGCATCGAGATTTGAAATATGCGCGCGCGCAGCAATTTCCGGTACCACGCCGCCATAAGGCGCATGATCTTCGAGTTGCGACAGCACAATATTCGAGCGGATATCACTGCCACCATCAGGCATTCGCGTGACAATGGCGGCGGCGGTCTCGTCGCAACTGGTTTCAATGCCCAGTATGGTGATATTTCGTTCGGATTTGCTCATAAGATGCGTGCGCGTGTGCCTGTGTCTTGACCTGGGAGTTATAAGACGGTTATTGACGTTGATAAATGCTCTCTAACACTCAAGGTGGAATACTTGCAAACCCCTTTCCTCAAAATCGGCACCCGCGGCAGTCTTCTGGCACTGGCGCAGGCGCATGAAGTTCGTGACTGTCTTGTGGCCGCACACGGTGTGGCACTCGAAGATATCGAGATTATTGTTATCAAAACCACCGGCGACAGGGTGCAGGACCGGCCCCTGTCGGAAATTGGCGGCAAGGGGTTGTTTACCAAAGAGATAGAAGAAGCGTTGTATGACGGCAGTATAGATATTGCCGTACACTCGATGAAGGATATGCCAACCGAATTGCCGCCAGGCATGGAGATAGCCGCTTTATTGCCGCGCGAAGATGCCAGGGATGCTTTTTTGAGCCCCAGAGCCAAAGACCTTATGGGGCTGGATCAAGGAGCGGTGGTGGGGTCATCTTCGTTGCGGCGGGCAGCGCAGATAAAACGATTGCGGCCGGATATCGAGGTTGTAAACTTTCGCGGCAACGTACAGACGCGATTAAAAAAACTCGAAAGCGGAATTGTCGACGCAACGCTCCTGGCCTATGCCGGGCTGAAGCGACTGGGCATTGAACATGAAGTTACAAGCTTGATTGAAACATCAGATATGCTTCCAGCAGTGGCGCAGGGAGCTATCGGCATAGAAATAAAATCTGATGACGATAAAGCGCGTGCTGCCATCGCCCCGTTGAATGATGAACGGACTGAAATTTGCGTTGCCGCAGAACGCGCCTTTCTCAAAGTGCTTGATGGTTCCTGCCAAACGCCAATTGCCGGGTATGCCGAGGTTAAAAACGCAACCGTAACAATTTCAGGGATGATTTTGAAACCGGATGGTTCGGAAAGTTTTTCCTGCCATCGCGAAGGTGGTGTCGCTGAGGCGGCAGCATTGGGTCGTGATGCAGGTGGTGAGCTAAAGACGCGGGCAGGGCCGGATTTTCTTGCCAACTTATGATGAAATGACCAAAGGCTCAGATGTATGCGTCTTCTGTTAACGCGGCCGCGAAGGCAAAGCGAAATATTGGCCCGCAGGTTGAATGACCTTGGACATGACGTGTTGATTGAGCCGATGTTGTCGATTGAAAATGTGCGGAATGCAACAATTGACACCACGAACCCCCAGGCCATTATCATTACCAGTATTAATGGTGCGCGGGCTTTTTCCACTCATGCCCAGGCCGGGCAATTCAGAGATACGCCTGTCTATACCGTTGGCCCGGCAACGGCAGAGGAGCTGGGAAATTTTAATGTGGTACACAGAGGCAGTGATGGCGTTGAAGCGTTGAAAAATGTAATTTGCCGAGGCCTTAATCCTGATGGCGGACCTGTACTCTATATTCGTGGTGCCCATGTTGCAGGCGATCTTGCCTGTGACCTGACAGCATCGGGATTTAAGGTCGATCAGGTTGTTCTCTATGAAGCCGTGAAAGCAGTCAGGCTTTCTCAAACGGTTGTTGATGGCTTTAAAAATAATCGGATTGATGGCGTCCTTTTGTTTTCACCACGTACAGCAGCAACATTCTGCAAACTGGTGATGGATGCCGGGCTGACTAAAAATCTTGAGGACGTGACATTTTATTGCCTATCGAAGAATGTGTCTGATAGCATACAATCAGGCAATAAGCCGGGGCGCAGGCAGGTGGTCATTGCCGCACAGCCGACGACGATTGATCTGATTAATGCTGTAGGGAGACAATAAGTCTGCTATCAGGTCGATATGGATTGAAATAATTGTTGATTGACCGGCTTTTTGCAATTGGAATATCTGAATGAGCAATAGCGATAATAAAAAGGGTGGCAAGGCTGGTGGACAAAAACCATCGGCACCAAAACCGCTAAAGCGGGCCCGCAAGCGCCAGGCTTCACGCCCGCCGACCATTGAAGGGGAGGCGGTTCGCCTCGAAGCGAAAACAGCGGAAAAAACAGCACCTGGGAACGGCGCCGAGGAAAAAGTAAAATCGGAACCGGTCAATAAGAGTAGTGAAAAAGTTAAAACTCATGCAGATGCCGATAATTCAAAAGGCGGGCCTGGCATTTTAAAAGATACACCTAGCCAGCTCTCCAATCGTGACCTGGCTCTTTCTGCCAGCATCGGTGCTGCGGTATCAATCGTGTTGCTTGCAGGGGTTTTGGGTGTCCAGTTTTTTTCTTCGGATCAACAGGAGCTGGAGAAAAAAATTGCGGCCCTGTCGGCTGAAATAGTAACCTTGAATGCTTTGGTGAAAAACCCTCCCGCCAGCCAGAGCAATGCCAATGCCATTAATCTACTTACGCAGCAGGTGAGCGAACTGGCAAAGCAGTCCGATGCACCGCTGATCATGAAAATCAGCAATCAGATTAAAGCGATTGAAACATCCTTAGCCGAATTACCAAACCCGGCTGTTGGCGTGACAGAACTGAAAACCCTGTCCGCGAGACTGGATGCTCTTGATGCAAAAGCTGAGGAGGCAAAAACAAGCGCTGAAAACGCTAACCGTCGCGCTGACAGTGTCGAGCAGGCGGTAAAAGCGGCGGATGAGGCTATCAAGGGATCCACCGATGGCATACAGGGATCAACAATTGCGCAAAATCTGCGTCTGGCAAACCTCGAAGACCGCCTCAAGCGCCTGTCGGAAAATCTCGAGAGTTTAAAAGGCAATACATTCGATAGTTCAAGAGTGGCAAAACTGGAGAAGATAACAACCGATCTGTCGAGCAAAATCAAAATTCAGGATGAATTGCTTGCCACAGTGAATTCGGCGCTGGCTTCATCCAAAACTGTGTGGTCGACACTAGAAAAGCGGCTGACCAGACTTGAGCAGAAAGATAAATCCGATGCTACAGGACGTCTGGCGGCGCTCAGTTTTGCCATGGAAAACCTGCTGCAAAAAGTTAGGTCTGGTGAGAATTTCGAGAAAGAATTAGCTATTGTTTCGGCAGCGTTACCAAAAAATGCACAATTGGAAAAATTAAAAGATCAGGCGCGAACGGGCGTTAAGTCGATTGCCTGGTTACAGCGCGAATTTGCTTCAGTTTTGCGGGCAGCCCTGGCTGCAGAAGATACGGCCGCTGCTCCCGGGTTGATGGCAAAACTTGTCGGAACGGCTAAATCCCTGATCAGAGTCCGCCGCGTCGGTGAGGTTGAAGGTGATAGTCGTGAGGCCATAATTGCGCGTCTGGAAACCAGAGTGAATGCCGGTAACATGGCTGCGGCATTGAGTGAGGCACAAAAGCTTCAAGGTGCTTCTGCCAAGGCTGCGGCAAGCTGGGTTGGTCTGGTTGAAGAACGGGTGAAGGTGATTGAATTCATCAACGATTTACGTAATGAAGTAATTTCAGGTCTTGAGTCCGGGCAATGAGGCCGGGTGATGCCAGATCAGCAATGAGGGAGTAAATTCGGGTATGTGGCGTGCTGTTACGTATTTCATTGTGATCGCAATACTGGCTATCGGAGCAGCCTGGATTGCCGATCAACCAGGCGAGGTGACCCTGACCTGGCTGGGGCGCGAGATCACCATGGATATTGTGGTTGCCATCGCTCTGGTTGTTGCCGTGGTCGCCGGTATTATATTTTTCTGGTCACTGGTTAAGCTGATTATGAATGGACCGCAGGCTTTCACCGATTTTCTGTCGGTGCGGCGAGAGCGCAGCGGCTACAGCGCCTTGTCCAACGGAATGCTGGCTGTGGGGTCGGGCAACGTCAAGCTGGCGGCGAAACATGCAACTCAGGCCAACCGGTTGCTGGCAGATGAGCCTTTGACGTTGCTGCTCAAGGCGCAAACAGCACAATTGCAGGGTGATGATGCCGCAGCGCGGCGCATTTTTGACGCCATGTTATTGCGTAGTGATACGGAGCTTTTGGGATTGCACGGATTATTTGTGGAGGCCCAGCGGGCGGGAGATATGGAATTATCGCGCGCCTATGCCGAACGCGCGGTTGAGCGCCAGCCGGACTTGCCGTGGGCTGGAAAAGCTGTGCTTAAACTGCAGTCGGCCAGCCATGACTGGGACAAGGTGGAGCAGACCCTTGATCGCAACCAGCGCAACAAACTGATTTCCAAATCCGAAGCCAACCAGAAAAGGGCGGCACTGAAAGTTGCCCAGGCTTTGGAGCGGGAAAAGAGCGATGAAGCACTTGCACTGAAACTGGCGGAAGATGCCCACAAGCTTGATCCTGATCTCGTACCTGCAGCGGTAATAGCCGGTCGTATTCTTTCTGGCCGCGGAGACATTCGCAAGGCAACACGCATCCTCGAGCGCACCTGGCGCAGATCACCGCATCCAGACATTGCTGAGGTCTATGGTGATGTGCGGCCCGGTGATTCCCCGCGTGATCGCCTGCAGCGGGTGAAATCGCTTGCCCAAATCGGGGCTTCTGGCGAGGAAGGTGCTATCGCTGTTGCGCGTGCAGCAATCGATGCGCAAGCCTGGGATGACGCGCGTAATGCATTGGCACCCTATCTCGACAACAGACCAAGCCAGAGACTGTGTATTTTAATGGCAGAGATTGAACAGGGCGATAAGGGGAATACCGGTCGCGTGCGTGAATGGCTGGCACGAGGCGTGCGCGCACCGCGTGACCCGCAATGGACAGCGGACGGCTTCACCTCCGCTACCTGGTTGCCAACGTCACCGGCAACGGGAGAGCTTGGGGCATTCAAGTGGAAAGTGCCGGTCGAACTTATTGGCTCGGAAAGAGAAGTTGATTTTGTTTTTGACGAACCTGTTGGAAAGGTTGTCGAGGCTGAAATTATCGATGAGGAGGCACCGAAGACCCCTGAGAACTTAGTAAAATCAGATGTTGTTTTGGTAGTGGAACAAATTAGTGAAGAAGTTGAAATCAATGTAGGTAAATAATTTGTTGGCGAGAAAGACGATCAGGCAGGCAACAATAGACAAGTCGAAACAGCTGGATCTGAAGCAGATAAAAAAATGCCGAAGGATGACGCACAAGATGATGATGAAATGCCTTTTGTCCCCCCCAGGCCGCCAGACGACCCCGGACCACTAACAAAAAATGACGAAGAAGAAGAAAGTTTTTCAACCCGCTAGAGCAATGCGCGCAAGAAGTTTTTCACCAACCGATGCCCGGCAAGCCAGGTTGCATTGATTTATCAAGTCCTGTATCAGAACTGAAAAGCCGCATTAGCTCAGCTGGTAGAGCACGTCATTCGTAATGACGGGGTCGGGTGTTCAAGTCACCCATGCGGCACCAGTCTTCACGCATGTTACTCTTGTTATAGTCTCAACAATTCTTTGCCAGCTGCACGGCGATGTGTCTGACTTTACCTATTTTGCCGGAGACTGTCATTTTTTGGGAGCAGGCGTATGTGTAAAGGGTCATGTTGGCGGATATTCTTCTGCCGCTGAGCTGGAGGTTCAATGACCTGCCGTTGGCATAACCTTGAACGTAGCCTTCGACAGCACCGCTGGCCGACCAGCTGCCGCCAACGGCTTGACGGTTTGCAATGAGAGATATGCGGACTTTTATCTTCTGGCTCGCACTTTTGCATGAAACCTTTTGATAAACCCGCGTACCATTGACCTGAACTGTTGATTTTATTTTACACGAGACTGTTTCCGTGCGGCCGTCTTTTAGGGTGAATTGACCGTTGCCGCGCCAGGTGCCGGAGAATTCGTCAAAGACACCCGCTGAGGCCGCCGTTGGCACCAGCGTCAATGAAAAGATAAAAAACAGTGTCCGGGCAAATGCCCGGCGTAAGGAAAACAATCGGATTTTTGAAAATTTGATCGAACTGGATAAAGCCGCCCTGTCATGTGTTGTCACTGGGGTTCACTTTCGTTATTTGTTAATGTTCGGAAATAATAATTTAAATACTGCGGTCAATTGATGCTCTGAAGCAGGCGCAGTGCCTGTTGTTCGCATCCGTTTTGTGCCATCCACACTGCTGCATGAGCTTGGCTAGGCTGATCCGGCACCATTGAAACAGTCAGTTTTGGCAGTTGATTCTTCCCGGCAAGATCAACACGATATGTGGCACCATCGACCAATGGCATCAGTCGTGGCCAGTATAGAATATTTTGACCGGAACTCCACACGGTTTTGACTTTATGGTTATTGTCGAGGTTTATCAATATGAGTTTGCGGGTCTTTTGGGCATCAGATCGCCACAGAACCACCGGTTTTGATAGTGTGATGCAGTATTTCCCGGTTTTTCCGGCGATGATTGCCCACGGGTCTGATGGAATTTCAGGCCCGCCAATGCTGCGCATTACGCCAAGGGTGGTAGCTTCTGTTTTTTTGCCGGCGAGTATGTTTTTGATCGATGATATCAGGCCGCTGGTTTTGTCTGCCGCACCTTCAGCCTCAATGGCACCGGAGCGCGGGCCATTGAGAGCAAATACTTTGCCGCTTTCGGAAATAAGTGTGAGGGCGGCATCATTGGCCAATTTAATATCTAAGGATGAATCAACCACCTGACCGACTTTAAAATTGCTGTTTGAACTTGCGATAACCACCAGTTCCGCAGCGTTGAGTGTGGATATGAGAACCGGTGTGAACAATGCTGCCATCACCGCCATCACTGCCATAAAGGCCTTTAGGGTCAGGGCGCTTACAGTGCTGAGTACATATGCATAGATTGAAATATTGCGCGCAACTCGATCTGACATCACTTAACTCCCAAATATATTACTGACCCAGTTTCCCCACATTCCAGCCGGTTAAGGTGAAAGGCTGACAATCCGTCATCAGGATTTTTCTCCACAATCCTTCGAAATGCGTCAATAGCATGACTGTCGCCGCAGCTCAGAGCTTTAAATGCGTTATGATAGGCAGGCACATCAATTTCCGAACCATCGCTTTTAGATACGGGTTCAACGGCAGCCAATTGTTCGGATTTTCCTTTAAGTATGAGATCGCCCACCGGTCGAAATATCAATCCAGGGCATTTTTTGGCCGTCACCGCACTCATGCAAATCCGGGTTCCCAGATGTTTGTTTATGCTTTCAAGACGTGCTGCTATGTTGACCGTATCGCCAAATGCTGTGTAATCGAAAAAGTTTTTACCACCAAAGTTGCCAATAGTGGCAATGCCGGAATGCACACCGATGCGGGTGCGCCCCAGGGGGATGCCCTGAGCTGTTTTTGTGGCGGCAAAGGCCTGGGCGAAGCGGTCCAGTTCAAGTGCGCAGGCAACGGCCCTGGCCTGGTGGCCGGGTTGATCAATGGGGGCGCCAAAAAACACACACATGGCATCGCCGATAATCTTGTCAACTGTGCCCTCGTGCTTAACGGCGATCGTGCATAGGCCATCTATGTATTCATTGAGCAAGTCCACCAGTATCTCGGGGGCAGCATTTTCGGTAAGTGTGGTGAAATTTTCCAGATCGGTAAAAATATATGTGAGTTCGCGGCGCTCTCCGCCGGCTTTCATGGCGGTTGGGTTGGCGACCAGCAGATCAACGATTTTGGGCGATAAATAGCGCGAAAATGCGCGCAGGATAAATTTTCGTTGCTGTCGATCATCATGGCCCAAATAAGCTATGCCAATGATAAAACTGGCGGCGAGGGAAAAGCTGGGTGCCAGGAAAGGGACAGGCAGGCCGTAGTTTTGATACCCCAGCAGAATGAAACTCCAAAGGGCAGCCATCCCGGTTACAAACATTATCCCTTTGATGAATATGGATGTATCAAGCAGGGCGATGATCATGCCGATTATGGCGGTAGCCAACAACAGGCCCCATATTGCCGGTTGGCTCATTTTGCTGGCGCGACGGTTATCGAGAAGCTGTGAGAGGGCATGGGCATGAATGCGCACACCTGGTAATGTGCCGCCTATTGCTCCTCTTGCAGCTGAAAAAACCGTTTTGTGGCGATCAGTTAACGGCAGGTCGGCGCCGATGAGGACGATTTTTCCCTCAAGCCAGCTTTTTGGCAAAAACTGTATTGAATGAGCTGGAAAGGATTTGAACGCCGGTTTGCCCAATGCGGGCGGCGACCTGTAAACCAGTTCGATATTGCGCTCAGGAACGGGTAGATCAAGTGCTGAGACCAAAGCTGTTGCGAACCCCAGTTTGCGCGGGCTGGTCTGCGGGCGTTCAACGTAAAGGCCGCGAACGGTGCCATCAATAACATCCTTGATCAGGTTGGTGTCGCTGGAAATAAGGCCATTGTTGAAATTTGATAAATAAGCCCGTTGGCTTTTGGTTAAAAAATCTTTTGTTCCGGTGTCGGCGACGATTACGGGAACAGGAAATGCAGCAATCAGTGCTTTTAGATCCGCGTCCTTTTCGGGCTGGGTTGGTTGATCAAACAGGATATCGATGCCAACGGCGCGAACGTTAGCAGAAGAAAGATAGTTAAGTAATTTAATCAGGAAACCGCGATCTACCGGGGAGCGATAGGGAAATGTGGCCAGTGTGTCCTCATTGATTGCGGCAATGACAATGCGCTGATCAACCTCCTGAGGCGGTGCAAGTACGGCAAATCGAAAATCTGACAACCAGTTCTCTGCCAGCTGTGTGCCTGGAACGATGCGTGGTATCAGGTCGGCCAGAAAAGCAGCTGCTGCAACGATCATAACAACCAGAGCCAGTTTTCGGGCATTGATCGACTGGAATCTGAAACCAGCCAGGAAAGATGGCGAAGTTTTTGATGCCTCTTTTGTCTGGTTCAATGCCGGTTGCCTTTGGTAAAAGCTGTTTGTCGCCAAAATCACCGCATCATAGGCAGCATTGCAACTGTGAAGCAACGATTTAGGTGATGGATTGGTGAACAAACAATGACGAAATTCGAGCCAGTTTTCGCCAAAAAAGAGGTTTTTTTATCCCTATCCGCCCATCAGGTCGGGTAAAAAGGTTACGATTTCGGGAAAGGCTATTATCAGGCCCAGAGCCAGAACAAGAAGCAGAAAAAACGGTGTTGCAGCTTTTGCTACCTGTAAAATGTTGCGCCCGGTCAATGACTGGATAACAAAAAGATTAAATCCCACCGGTGGGGTTATCTGGGACATTTCGACGACAATGACGATATAGATGCCGAACCACAAGGGGTCTATTCCGGCCTGTTCAACCATTGGCAGAATAACCGAGGTGGTGAGGACGACGACGGAGATGCCATCGAGAAAACACCCCAGAATGATGAAGAAGACGGTCAATGCACCGAGCAGGGCAAGCTGGGAAAGCTGGTACGAGCCAATCCATGTGGCCAGCAGTTTGGGGATACCGGTAAAGCCCATTGAGACGGTGAGGAAGGCTGCGCCGGCGAGAATAAAGGCAATCATGGTTGATGTTTTGGTGGCACCGATGAGACCGTCAAAAAATGTTTTTCGGGTGAGGCTGTTTGAATGCCAGGATAAAAACAGGGCCAGAACCACGCCAACGGCTGCGGCATCTGTGGGCGAGGCAATGCCTGAATAAATCGAGCCGATAATTCCGCTTATCAGCAAAACCACGGGAATAAGGCGGCGGGCTTCGCGAAATTTTTCCCTTAACGGGATATGGGCATCTCTGGCTGGTATCTTGTCGCGGTTGAGAACGGACCAGATTATGACGAAACCGATAAAAAGTGCCACCAGCATCAGGCCCGGCAAAATGCCGGCAATAAACAGGCGGGCAATGGATTGTTCGGTGGCAACGCCATAGACGATAAGAATTATTGAGGGCGGGATCAGCAAACCCAAAGTGGCTGAACCGGCAAGCGTACCTAAAATCAGGCGCTCGGGGTAGCCGCGTTTGGTAAGTTCGGGGATAGACATTTTACCGATGGTTGCAGCGGTGGCAGCGGACGAGCCGGAAACGGCCGCAAATATGGCGCAGCCCAGAATATTGACGTGTAACAATCTCCCCGGTATGCGGTTCATCCACGGTGACAAGCCGGTGAACATATCCTGGGATAATCGTGATCTGAACAGGATTTCACCCATCCAGATGAACAGGGGCAGAGCTGCAAGAGCCCATGAATTGCTCGCCCCCCATACAGTTGTGGCCAAAACCTGGCCAAGTGGTGCGGAGGAAAATATAGCCATGCCGACCATGCCGACAATCATCAGGGAAAATGCCACCCAGACGCCACTGCCCAACAGAACAAACAGGATAAATAACATCAATACGGTAAGAGATATCTCTGACATGACGGGCTAGTTTGCTCCCGGTTTTTCGGCAACGTGATCCGCCAGCAGGTTTTCACCCTTGTCAAAATAACTGGGGTGGCCTCCGCGCAACAGGGTGATCAGATCATCGAGCAAAGCGATACTCAGGATAGCTAACCCCAAGACCATGGAAGATTGCGGTATCCAGATGGGTACGGCAATAATTCCCGATGACAAATCGTTGTATGTATATGATTCGTAAACGAGTAAAGCTGTGTACCAGCAAAAATAGACAGCGACACTTAAGGCGAACAGTACGCAAAAGAATTCTATTACCTGACGCAGCCTGCCGGTGGTGTTCTGAATTACTAACGTGACCCGGATGTGTGAGCCTTCGCGCAATGCATAGGCGAGTGCGAAGAATGACGCGGCGGTGAGAAAAAAACCGGTAAAATCAGAATAGGACGGGATGGTGAGGCCAATGGCTGAGCCGGTCAGAATTTTAGCCACCCTGTCGATGGCATTGAGTATGACCTGGGCAAAAACAATGGCGCAGATTGCCACAATAAATCCGGCGCCGATATAGCCGCTCCAGGTATAAAGTCGATCAAGGATACGCCGCACGTTTATGCCCCCAAAACCCGCTGTTACAATTAAAGAGGTGGCCACACGCGGCCACCTCTTTTTAGATACTATTTGTAGTAGGCGTTGAGGATTGTTTCGCCGTCAGCTCCGGCTGCTTTTTTCCAGTCGGCCATCATTTTAACGCCGATTTCACGCAAGTCCTTCATGAGCTCGTCGGTAGGCTTTACAATCGTCATACCGTTTTTCTTGAGTATGGCGATTTTGGCGGCGGTCTCGTTCATGCTCATTTCCCAGCCGCGTTTTTCAGCAGCCTTGGCTGCGGCCAGCACTGCATCCTGAACAGATTTATCAAGCTTGCGGAAGGCGCTCTTGTTGATCACAACAACGTTTTTCGGCACCCAGGCCTGAATATCTGTGTAGATATTTACAAAATCCCAGGCTTTTGAATTGGCACCGGTGGAAGGTGAGGTAATCATGGCTTCCACCCGGCCGGTCGAGAAAGCCTGGGCAATGTCAGGAACTTCAACCTGTGTTGGAGCAGCACCTGCATATTTTACGAATTTTTCTAACGTGGCATTATAGGTGCGGAATTTCAGGCCTGCGAGATCCGATACTTTGGAAACCGGCTTTTTTGTGTAGAGGCTCTGTCCCGGCCACGGCACCGAATACAGCACCATCAATCCCTGCTTGTCGAAAAGCCTGTTGACGATAGGGCGCTGGGCGGACCACAGTTTGGCGGCGTCGTCATAATTTGTTGCCAGGAAGGGTTGCGTATCGATTGCGAATGCGGGATTTTCGTTAGCCAGCAGTCCCATGTAGAATTCACCTATGGGTACCTGACCACTACGCACGGCATTTTTGATTTCCTTGTGCTTGAACAGCGATCCGGCTGAATGCACCTTGATTGTCAATTCACCCTTTGTGGCGGCAGAGACGTCTTTGGCAAACTGTATGATATTTTGTGTGTGAAAAGTTTTGTCAGGATAAGGTGTGGGCATATCCCATTGTGTTACCGAACCTGCCTGAGCGCCCAATGTTGCGCTGACCAGCACCCCTGCTGCGATCAACGATTTAACTACCATGTTCATGATTTTCTCCCTTTTTTCGATTGCATTGTATTTGACGTACACATTGAATTTCTAATTCAAAAAACGCGATCATGCGACTCTTTAGATTTGCGGATAGCTTTTCGGATCGCAAGATTCAGTTATAGAGGATGCCACCATATAGTATATGTAAGTATTGTCAATAATTCATCGATAAATTATCAATGTTTTGTTTCGATCGCGTCGCAGGCTAAAGGCGGCAGGGAAGCCTATTGTAAGATTTGAAAAAAGCTGTAAACCTGATCTGCCGTCTATCCGAGACCGGACCAAGCCAGTTAATAAAGTGTGGTAAAAAACTATGTGGAAAAAAATAACAGCTTTGCTGAACCCTGGAGCCGGAGATGGGGAACAGGACAAGAAAACCCAGGAAAAATTGCGCCTGGCCACGGCAGCCCTGTTGTTTAGAGCTGGAAATATAGATGGTAACGTTTCCGAAATAGAATTAAAAAAACTGACAGAAATTCTCAAGACCCATTTTGAGCTTAATGATGCCGAGCTTGCTGATTTGATGGCGGCGGCGGCAAAAGATGAAAAAGATGCTGTCGATCTTTATGGTTTCACAAAAATCATTACCGACCAGCTTGACCAAGACGGTAGAATTGCGGTGGTTGAACTTATCTGGGAAGTCATACTCGCAGATGATGTGATTGATGAATATGAAGCAAATCTGGTGTGGCGTGTGGCTGAACTCATTGGTGTTTCGGCAAGAGACAGGATTTTATTGAAACAAAAAGTCATGCAGGCCCGTCAATAAGGCGGGTTTTTTGCAGAAGCCGGAAAAACATGGAAGTAGGAAAAACTCGCCCTGTTGCTCTGATAACCGGTGCCTCGGGTGGCATTGGCGCTGAATTGGCGCTGGAAATTGTCAAAGACGGCTATGACGTGGTGCTGGTTGCGCGCAATCAGGCTCAACTGGACAAGGTCGGTGGCGATCTCCATAATCAATTTGGTGTGGCCTGGGTAGCAATAGCGATGGATCTGTCTACTCCTGCTCAAGTCGAGGTGTTGATGCAAACCCTCGACGAAAAATCAATTGCCCCCGAGCTGATTGTTAATAATGCCGGCTATGGTTTAGCTGGCCGGGCGGAAATGGTTGATGTGGAGCAGCAGCTTGGAAGTATCCGTCTAAATGTGTCGGTATTAACTGAGTTATCCCTTAAATATTTACCGCGACTGCTTTCGACAAATCGTGGCGGCATTATAAATGTCGGATCAGTGGCGGGATTTTTTCCGGGTCCCTATTTTTCCGTCTATTATGCGACCAAGGCGTATGTGCAGTCATTTACGTATGCGCTTGCCAATGAACTCAAATCATCAAATGTCAAAATTTGTGTTATCTGCCCTGGCCCGACACTTACGGGATTTCAGAAAAGAGCGGGAATGGATCGTTCCGGTGTTGCCAGATCAGGTGCAGCAATGACGGCTGCAGAAGTGGCAGAGATCGGGTATGCCGGATATAAAAAGGGACGGGTTGTGGTTGTAACCGGAAAGCTAAACCGCATTTTAGTGCTATTGTCCCGTCTTGTGCCGGTATCATTGTTTGTTCGTGCTATATCCAGATTCAACAGACCTTAGGTTTTGAAATAGAAAACAGATTTCGCGTGGAAAATTCACCAGATCCAATATTAATAATTCTGCATCAGGAAACGTCCAGTCCCGGGCGAGTGGGTGTGCGCCTGCGGGCCATGGGGTATAGGCTGGATATAAGAAAGCCGCGGTTTGGAGACGAGCTACCCAAGACTATGAAGCATCATTCCGGGTGCGTGATATTTGGTGGTCCAATGAGCGCCAATGATACAGATGATTTTGTCAAACAGGAAATTGACTGGATCGGAATTGCCCTTGAAGAAGAAAAACCGTTTTTAGGCATATGTCTGGGAGCCCAGATGCTGGTAAAACATTTGGGGTGTGAGGTTGCCGAACATAAGCACGGTAAGGCGGAAATCGGCTATTACCCAATTGAACCGACGCCCGAGGGGAGGCACCTGTTAAGCTGGCCTGGCCATGTTTACCAATGGCATCGTGAAGGATTTGAGTTGCCGCGCGGAGCCAAACTATTGGCCACTGGGGATACCTATGAAAATCAGGCCTTCGTGTTTGGCAAAAATGCCTATGGCATCCAGTTTCACCCGGAAGTCAATCTGGCAATGATGCACAAATGGACGGTTAGAGGTGCTGCGCGGTTTCAATTGCCCGGTGCGCAAAACCGCGAGCAGCATTTTACGGGCCGGTCCCGGTATGATGCGCCATTGAAAGCCTGGCTATACCAGTTCCTGAATTTTTGGTTGTCAGGGAAAGACCAGGCCCAGGAATAATTTTTCAATAGTAAAGTTTACCCGGATTTAAGGCTTGATTGGTAGGTTTGGTGCATGACCACGGCTATTTCGGCATCGCTTTCAGGACTGCAATCGGCAACCCAACGGTTGAATGATGCGGCACAGAACACGGTAAAAAGCACCAGTTTTACTGTTGGAGATCAGCAGGCTGGGGCCGGGCAAATCAATAGTCCGGCGCAAAGCAGTGCGCCGGTTCGCGCCAGTTTCGCCCCATTGCCGGATCTTCAATCAAGCCTGGTGGATCTGAAGCTGGCGGAATTTTCGTATAAAGCATCGGCGAAGGCGTTGAAAGTGGCGTTGGACATTGACAAAAACCTCATTGATCAACTCAGTTAGAAGCTGACAATCAATGTCGGTTTGGTGTCGTCGCGGCGCTTGACATGCCCACCCTGGCGGCTGTAATTCTTGGGCACTCGTTTGCATGAGAGAGAGTTTAATGATTGATCCATCAAGCTGACTTCGGGCAAATGCAAAGGCCTTGTTTCAATCCAACCAAGAGATAGAAAATGAATGCACTCCTCATCACGCTGAGTTCGGTAATCACATTGTATATATACGTAATTATAGCATCAGCCATTTTCAGCTGGCTGATTGCCTTTAATGTGGTCAATACGCAAAACAAATTTGTCTATACGGTTTATGATATTTTAAATCGATTGACCGAACCGGCACTGGCGCCAATCAGAAGATTTATGCCCAACCTTGGTGGTTTGGATATTTCTCCGGTTATTCTTTTGCTGGCATTGATCTTTTTGCAGAATTTTATTCGCTTCGATTTAGTCCCCCTCATGTAGATTGCGCCTCAATACTGGAAAAAGACTGGGCGTTTCAGGCAATCCAAACTCATACAAACTGAATTCAAAGAGCGATATCTGAACTCAGATACTCCGGAGAAAATTATCCCCATGGCAGATGATCCCAAAATAATAGACGGCAAGGCTTTTGCTGCAAACCTGCGATCCAAAATCGCTACTGCTTTAAGTGACCTTAAAAAGAATGAAGGCCTGGTGCCCGGTCTGGCTGTGGTTCTTGTTGGCGAAGATCCCGCCAGTCAGGTCTATGTACGCAACAAGGCCAAACAAACGGTGGAAGTAGGAATGTTGTCGTTCGAACACCGGTTGTCTGAAGATGCAAGCGAAGAAGAGGTCTTGAAACTTGTTGAACAACTCAACCAGGATGCCCGCGTTCATGGAATTTTAGTGCAACTGCCGCTGCCTGACCAGATTGATGCAAACAAGGTGATTGGCACGATTGATCCGGCCAAAGATGTGGATGGCTTTCACATTATCAATGCCGGTCTTCTGGCCACCGGACAGGATGCGCTGGTGCCATGTACGCCGGTGGGTTGTGTGATGTTGGCCAAAGACAGGCTCGGCGACCTCAGCGGTGTCAATGCGGTGGTGGTTGGCCGGTCAAATATTGTCGGCAAACCGGTGGCGCAATTGCTGCTGAAAGAAAACTGTACGGTCACCATTGCGCACTCGCGCACAAAAGACCTCGCCGGCCTGTGCCGCACTGCTGACCTTCTGATTGCAGCTGTGGGACGGCCGGAAATGATCAAAGGCGACTGGATTAAACCAGGTGCCTGCGTCATTGATGTGGGTATTAATCGCATTGAGACCGATGAGGGAAAAACCCGTCTGGTGGGTGATGTTGCATTTAAAGAGGCTTACGAAAATGCCGGAGCAATTACCCCGGTGCCCGGTGGTGTTGGTCCTATGACTATCGCATGCCTGTTGTTCAATACGGTGCGTGCTGCGTGTGCATCAAACAACATAGATATCCCGGAGATTTTGAAGTCGTAGAGCGCTCAGCCACACCGTCCCGGCTCAAGGCCACTACTGTCCGGTTTAAGTTAGTGGACAAGCTGCATGATATTGATTCTACTTGGTTTCAAGCATTTGACGATGATTGAAACACGAAGAGGAGAGCAATATCATGCGGCATGAGAATAGCGTATTTCACCAGATTACCC
>JAJRTY010000170.1 GCA_024278055.1 Alphaproteobacteria bacterium
CGACAGATTTTTCGGGTGTAACTCGGAGACCACCCGCCGGGTTTTCCATAAAGCAGCGCTCAAGCGGCGCGCAGCCTGCGCTCGGCTTTGCTCGTTAGTCGTTCGCTGCGCTCCTCCGGTGCCACAACGACAGATTTTTCGAGTGTGATTCAGAGACCACCCGCCGGGTTTTCCATAAGGCATCTGGACGAGCGAAGCGTTGGACTAACGAGCGACTGCGAGTGCAGGCTGCGCGCCGCTTGAGCGCCACCTTTTATGTCCCAAAACTCTTGATCAGGCTGCCGGCAACCATGTACCAGCCATCAACAAGGACGAAGAAGATCAGCTTGAACGGCAGTGATATGATGATTGGTGGCAGCATCAACATGCCCATCGACATCAGCACAGACGAGACCACAAGATCGATAATAATGAACGGGACAAACAGCAAAAATCCTATTTCAAAGGCGCGTCTGAGTTCACTTATCATAAAGGCCGGTGTGAGCACATGCAGGGGAACATCTTCAGCGTTTTCCGGCTTTTCAATTTTGGAGAGGTCGATAAACAACTGCAGGTCTTTTTCGCGAACATGTTTCATCATGAACGCCTGAAACGGTTTGGCTGCCAGGGGAAAAGCTTCTTTGAGTTCAATCTTCTCATCAATCAGCGGCAGGATACCATCTTGATAGGATTTCTCCAGCACCGGTGCCATGACGAAAGCGGTAAGAAAAAGAGCCAGCGAAATCACCACCGAATTTGGTGGTGACTGCTGAATACCAATGGCCGTTCGCAGCAATGACAGCACCACAACGATGCGGGTAAACGACGTTACCATCACCAGTATTGACGGTGCCAGAGACAGGATTGTGACCAGAGCAATGAGCTGGAATGCGCGCTGGGTAAGGCCCGTTCCTTCGGCAAAGTCGATGGTAAGTTCCTGAGCGCTCAAGGGCTGGCTCAAATACAGATAAAAGCCGGCAATCAGGAAAAGAGGGAAAATTTTTCGCAGGGAACAAATAATAAAGACCCCGGCTTTGATCACTTTTCGTCTCCAGGTCGAATTTCAGCAAAAGAATGAGAGGCTGTTTCTTCCGCACCTACACCTTCTTCGCCATTTAACTGACTGGCCTCGGAATGTGTTGTTGGAACAGGGCGTGGCCGGGTCTCAGGATCGCGCCGCCCGGGACCGGGGGGCAGCGTGGACGGCCGTGGCCGCGGAGCAGGTTTTGCCAGGGCCTGCACGGCGGTATTGCGCGATGCTTCCCTGTGCCTTGATGGCTGAGGTGCCTGGGGCAGGGGCCTGGTCGGTTCCTGCGATGGAACGGCCCGGGGGGATGGTGCCGCAGGTGTTTGCGTTGCTGCGTGAACCGGCGCTGCGGTATGAACCGGTGCCGCTGTGTGAGCAGGCGCCGCTGTATGAACCGGTGCCGCTGTGTGAGCAGGCGCCGCTGTATGAACCGGTGCCGCTGTATGCACAGGCGCTGCTGCCTGAACCGGTGCTGCGGTTTCAACAACGCGCTCTTCGGTTTCGGTAAAACCCTGATGCCTGACGGCTGAACCGGGATTGTTAATATTTGCGGCGATCACCAGATCATTTGTGTCGCCCAGTAAAATGAGGTGTTCGACATCATCACAACTGACAAGCGTCAAAGTGCGTTGAGAATCGAGCATAATACTTTCCCCAACTTTTAAACGCCCGCCGTCGCTACTGCGTTTGCGCACTTTTGAGGAAATTTTCTTCAGCACCCAACCTACTAAAAGAATCAATATCAGAACAAAGATCAGGGCTGCCACATATTTGGCCCCGTCGGGAATATCACCAACAAAATCGAAAATTCTTGTAAAATCCATAGTTTAACTACTCCAAACTGGCGTCAGATTAATCACTCAATAGGCATTTATTGCCGGGAACATGGTCAACAATGTGTTAACACCCCAGTATTTCCGCCGAATCCAAGGTTGACAAATTCTTACCACAGTTAAGATAGTTTTAACCATAACCATCGAAACTTAATAACACGCAGGATAGCGGAACCATCGAGGCGATGTTCGAAACCCAGAACGGGAAGTTTGAATATTCGCGATGAAGTCAAGAGAAAGCGCCACTTATGGCCTTTTCCGATATCCCCATACTCAGCACACTGAAGAGCAAGCTGAAATGGCATCAGGCCCGCCAGACCGTGCTGGCCCAGAATATTGCCAATGCAAATACACCGAATTATCAGCCTCGCGATCTCAAGCGTGTGGATTTCTCCACACTGATTCCTGGAAACTCCTCCGGTTCAATGGGGGTCTCGGCGATGAAAACCAATGCCGGCCATCTGTCCATGGCAACTTTTTCCATTGGCGGCGATGTTAATGGCTTCAAGGCGGAAAAATCTGCGGACTGGGAAACCACTCCTAATGGCAATGCGGTGTCGCTTGAAGATCAGATGATCAAGGTGACAGAAAACCAGATGGAGTATCAGGCGGCAACCACCCTGTATTCGAGGTCCTTGGGGCTTTTACGTCTCGCTGTGGGTAAAAACTAGAACTGAAGAATTTGTTTCACAAGACACAAGCTGGAGTTAAATTATGGAATTGATCGGATCAATTAAAATAGCAGCTTCCGGGCTGCGGGCGCAGACCGGGCGCATGCGCATAATTGCCGAAAATCTGGCGAATTCGAGTTCCACCGCCAGCACCAAGGGCGGCGATCCTTATCGCCGTCGTATCCCTACTTTTCAGTCTGTCTTTGACAAGGAGGTTGGCGGGCTTGTGGTCAAGCAGGGCCGGGTCAAGTTTGATCAGACACCTTTTACCCTGAGTTACAAGCCAGGCCATCCCGCCGCTAACGATGCCGGCTACGTCAAAGAGCCCAATGTTAGCTCACTTATAGAGCTCACCGACATGCGTCAGGCGCAACGGGGTTACGAATCAAATTTGAATTTAATCAAAGCCTCGCGGCGGATGTTGTCTGCCACCATTGAAATTTTACGGGCATAACTGAAAGTTTAAGCCATGACAGTGCCAGCATCCACAGTTGCAAATGCCTATGCTAATGCAGCTAAAATGTTCGAAGATGCGTCCAAAGCAACCGGTCTCGAAACCAAAATTCAAGGCCCAAGTTTTACCAGCATTTTGGAAAATACAGTAGAAAGCCTCAATAAAACCGGGGAAAAATCAGATAGCAACCTGCTGGCCATGACTCAGGGCAAGGCTGATATTATTGATGTTGTTACCGCTGTTGCCGAAACCGAACTCACCGTTCAGGCCCTTGTTTCTGTACGCGATCGTGTCATCACAGCTTATCAGGAAGTCTTGCGCATGCCGATCTAGCACTTTATCCTTCGAGTCTGTCCCAGTTTTACACAGCAAACCTGAAGGTGCTCGAAAATGACCGGACCGGAAGTTCTGGATATTGCCCGCAGCGGCATCTTTTTACTGCTCAAGCTCTCTGGCCCGCTGATGATTGCCGGTCTCGTCGTTGGTGTTGTCATCGCTTTGATGCAGGCGCTTACCCAGATACAGGAAATGACTCTTGTGTTTGTGCCCAAGATCATTGCTGTTTTTTTGATGCTGCTGCTCACCCTGCCGTTTATGGGCCGGGCGCTGACGGCCTACATGGATATGATTTTTGAACGTATTATAGCGGGATGACCCTATCTTACCTGCCTCAGACCGCCTTCATCTTCATGCTGATTTTCGCCCGAATCGGTACTATGTTGATGCTGTTACCGGCTTTGGGCGAAGCGGTTGTTTCCTCTCGAATAAGGCTGATGATGGGCCTGTTGTTTACCCTGGTGATGATACCGGTGGTAAAGGATCAATACGGCGTCCTGCCGCCCACACTTCTGCAGGGTTTTGCCCTTCTTGGCGGTGAGATGGTTGTCGGCCTGTTTATCGGCACCTCCGCCCGCCTGATAATGAGTGCCACTCACGTTGCCGGCACCGTCATCGCCTTTCAGATCGGACTGGCTTTTGCCCAGAGCAATGATTTTGTCCAGGGTATTCAGGGCGCCATCATTGGCTCATTTTTGTCGATGTTGGCAATAACGCTGATTTTTGTGCTCAACCTGCATCATATGCTGATTGGTGCCATGTATGAGAGCTATACGATGTTCAAGCCCGGTGCCATGTTGCCCCTGGGCGATTTTGCTTCCATGGCTATTGCCACTGTAGCCTCATCATTCACTGTTGGCATTCAGATTTCAGCGCCATTTCTGGTTTTTGGTCTGATTTTTTATTTTGGCATTGGCATCCTGTCGCGGCTGATGCCGCAAATACAGATTTTCTTTGTTGCCATGCCGGCCAGCATTGCCCTGGGCTTTTTGCTCTTTATGTTTCTCCTGACAGTGATGTCAATGTGGTTTGTCGAACATTTCGTCAAAATCATCTCTCAATTCACCTGATCCTTAAAAGCGGGACCAATGGCCGATAATAAATCAGACGATGCTGAAAAAACCGAGGAACCGACCCAGAAGCGCATTGAGGATGCGCGCAAAAAGGGTGATGTAGCCAAAAGCCAGGAGGTCAATACCTGGTTTGTCATGATTGGTATAACGCTTTTGATTGCCCTGTTTTCGGGCGATGCGGCATTGAAGCTGAAGAACCTGTTAGTGGGATTTCTGGAAAATGCTGATTCGATTCCAATGGATGGCGATAACATCCTGTTTTTGATAACCAATACCGGCATCAGTGTCCTGGTTATTTTAATGGTGCCGTTTTTGGTGCTGATTGTCTCGGCCATCGCTGGCAATGTTTTTCAAAACCCGCCCAACATTTCCGCCGAACAACTCAAACCGAAGCTCAGCAAAATTTCACCCGCCGCCGGTGCCAAACGCCTTTTTTCCTCTACATCCCTGGTCAATTTTATTATCGGTCTGGCCAAGCTGGCGATTGTCTCGATCATGATGTTTTTCATTATCTGGCCCGAGCGCGACCGCCTTGATCCAATGGTAATGTCCGACATTATAACCCTGCTGCCGATATTGCGCGATATGTCGGTAAACCTTCTGGTCGGCGTAATTTCCGTTCTTACCGTAATCGCGGCGGCTGATCTGCTCTATCAGCGCCAGAAGTGGACGAAAAAACAGCGCATGACCTTCCAGGAAGTAAAAGATGAGCACAAGCAGATGGAAGGTGACCCGGTCGTAAAGGGCAAATTGCGCCAGTTGCGCCAGGAACGTGGCCGCAAACGCATGATGGCCAGTGTGCCTGATGCTTCGGTCGTCATCACCAACCCCACGCATTATGCTATTGCCCTGAAATATGAAAAAGGCATGGGAGCACCCGTCTGCCTGGCCAAGGGTATTGATACGATCGCATTTAAAATACGCGAAATCGCCGAGGAACATGACATTCCAGTGGTCGAAAACCCGCCGCTGGCCCGCGCCTTGTATGCAACTGTCGATATCGATGGCGAAATCGATTCCGAACATTATAAAGCGGTGGCTCAAGTTATTGGGTATGTGATGGACATTCGGGGTAGACTGCAAAGAAAAAACAAACTCCGAATTGATTCGGACTGATAAGTGTGATTCACATTGATGAATGAACCAGTGGATCGTAACTGTAATACAGGTGGCGGAAGAATTGAAATTGACACGCAGGGCTGAAAGAGGCGGATTTTGAGCGACGAATTGGAAGATGCCTTGCGCGAGGAGACTGGGCGAGGCCGGATTATTGTCACTGTTGCCTTGTGCCTTGTGCTCGCACTGACCGCTGTTGCCCTGGCATTGCCGGCGCGCGAAACGTCTGAACCTTTGCTGGTTTCGGTGCTGTCGGTTCTGGCGGTTATCGGCATGTGTTCGCTGTTTTTAGGCGCGGCAGGATCTTTGCATTTCGGCCGCAGAAATGCCGACGTTGTTCATGCCGCAAGATTGTCCGAGGCCATCCCTACCCCCAGTGCCATATGTACCCAGCGCGGCCAGGTCATTTTTGCCAATGCCGCCTATCGCCAGTTTGTAGGTGCCAGCCTTTCCGGTCGCCCCGAAGCGCCGGAATATCTTTATAGTGGCCATGCCGAATTGTCGGAATGTATTTACAGATTATCGCTTGCCGCACGCGAGGGGCGCGAACATACCGAAGAGTTACGCATTCCTGCCGGCAGTGATGCGCTGGGAAATTCAAAGGAACATACGGTTCTTCTCAAGGTCTCGGTGCGACCTCTCAGGGAAGGTAGCGGCAAAAATCAGGTTTTATGGCGCATTGAAGATGTAACTTCTGAACGTTCACAGCAGGAGCTGGCTTTTGTCGAGTTGCAAAATATGATCGATTACCTCGATCATGCCCCCGCCGGATTTTATTCCGCCGATGCAAATGGCGTCATCCACTATATGAATGCTACTTTGGCCGGATGGCTTGGCATTGAACTGGGCGAAACAACCTCCGGCCAACTCAATCTGTCAGACATCGTCGTCGGCAAAGATTCGCGCATAAATTCCGATCTTGCCGCCAGGGCCGGCGGCGAGACAGTTGAGACTTTCGATGTCGACCTCAGCGCCCGTGATGGCTCAAGCGTGCCGGTGCGCATTATTCATCGCGTCAGGTTTGGCGATGATGGCCGCGCCGGAGATTCGCAATCACTGGTTTTGAACCGTCAGGCAGGCCACGACGTCTCGGAAGATTTGCGGGTTGCCGAAGTGCGCTTTGCCCGTTTCTTTAACAGCGCACCGATCGGAATAGCCCTGCTTGATACGCAAGGTCAGGTCATCAACGCCAATGGGGCTTTTGCCCGGATGATTGGTGAAAAATCACTTCGCAACAAGCCCTTAACATCGTTTTTTGATAAGGAAAAACATGCGGAATTCGAACGCAGCTTTGCTCAGGCCAATGATGTTCAGGCAAAGATTGCAGCGGTTGAGGTGCGTTTTAACAAGGGTAAGCATAATATCGCCCAGCTGTTTGTAAGCCCAAGTGAGAACCTCGACCAGGATGGTGCCGGGGCCGTTGTCTATGCGGTTGATGTGACCGAGCACAGGGAGCTTGAGCAAAAATTTTCTCAAAGTTCGAAAATGCAGGCTGTTGGCGAACTCGCTGGTGGCATCGCCCATGATTTCAACAATGTGCTGACAGCAATTATTGGCTTTTCCGACCTGCTGCTGACCCGCCACACGCCCGGTGACCCTTCATTCCAGGATATTATGAATATCAAGCAGAACGCCAACCGGGCAGCCAATCTGGTGCGGCAACTGCTGGCATTTTCGCGCCGGCAGACCCTGCGACCGACAATTCTGTTGCTGGATGAAGCCCTGAGTGACATGAAAGTCCTGCTCGAACGTCTGTCGGGTGAACGCGTCAAGCTCACCTTCAAAACCACTGCGGACCTGGGCTATGTCAAGGTTGATGTCAATCAGCTCGAACAGGTGATAATGAACCTGGCGGTCAATGCCCGTGATGCCATGCCCAACGGCGGCAGCCTCACTTTAGCCACCGGTCAACTCACCCACAATGATGGCGATGCGCTCGGGCGCGGTATCATGCCGGCGGGTGAATATGTCTATTTCACTGTTAGCGATGAAGGCACCGGCATGAGCCAGGATGTGCTGGACAAAATTTACGATCCGTTTTTCACAACCAAGGAAATTGGCAAAGGCACCGGGTTGGGCCTGTCAACGGTCTATGGCATTGTCAAACAGACCGGCGGCTTTGTCTTTGCCGACAGCGAACTTGGCAAAGGCACGACCTTCACTGTTTTGCTGCCGCGATATTATCCCACCAAAGCTGAACTTGAAGATGATGCGATCGTGGTTGAAGACAAAACCACCGATCTGTCGGGCAAGGGTACAATTTTACTGGTGGAGGACGAAGAAGCCGTGCGCACCTTTGCGGTCAGGGCGTTACAGACGCGTGGCTACAATGTGCTTGAAGCCGACAGCGGCGTCAGTGCGCTCGAATTGCTGGAAAGTGTTGACCAGGTCATTGATCTGGTGGTGTCTGACGTGGTCATGCCGGAAATGGATGGTCCGACCATGCTTAGGGAAATCCGCAAACAAAATCAGAATGTAAAAGTCATCTTCATCTCCGGCCACGCCGAAGAAGCCTTTGAGAAAAACCTCGACGGCAACGAAAAGTTTGCCTTCCTGCCCAAACCCTTCTCGCTCAAACAACTGGCCGCAAAAGTAAAAGAATCCCTGAGAGCCTGATTTTGAAATGTCACCAATCCTGTCGGCCCGGTTAAACCAGTATCGGTTTAACTCACTTAATTCGTCAGCACCTTTTCACAACTCTAAAAATCGCACCATCCCGGCCTTGAGGAATGGAGCGTCGGGACAAGTCCGGCGATGACGGTTTGTTTGGTCAGGTAATTGACACCTCACGACAACAGGCCCGGCAACCGTTGCGCCAGCTTGTCAGCCAGTTGGTTGAGATGGTTTTCTTTCATCGGGGCAATCTCGGCCAGCGCCTTTTCGATGACTTCCGGGCTCAAGGTGTCGATCGGCAGAGATTTTGTCCAGTTGTTGTGCTGGAGATAGTGGCGATATTCCTGTTCCTGGGACGAAAAACTGTGAACGGCAGGTGTCAGGCCGATGACCGGTATTCTGGCAGCTATGGCTTCGGAAATCATGGTGCTGGAATCTTCGGTACACGCGATGATGTCAGCTGTTTCAAAAATCCTGCCCAGAGTGCCAGGCCCGGCGGTTCTGAAATCTATGAATTCTATTCCGGTATTAGTCCCGGCAGCTTTTTGTGCGAAAAGATCGCTGGCAAAATCAGGAGTGCGCCGCGAATTGCTGATAAGCCACCGTGTGCCATAGCACCTGTGGATCGCATCAGCCATATCAGCAATTTTTTGCCACTCATCGCCCGTGTACTTGTATCTGGGCGTATCACCACCGAGCAGCAGACCAGCGGTTTCCGGCGGGTTATCGGGGTTGGATGAGACCGGCCTTTCTCGTCGCCCCAGGTCATCGGGGTCAAGCTTGCACGGCTTGAGGCTGACCAGATGGCGCGGCAGGTGGCTAAATCGTTCATATGAGGTGACGACAATGCTGAAATTTTCCGGCTGAAACCGGCGCACCGAGCCGATGAAGATACTTTCCGCACCAAGCGCCCTGGCAGCGGCTACATTAGCCCCAAGCGTGTTACCGCCCGCTGAAATAACCAGTTGGGCCGGGGCAAGATCATCGAGGCTGATGCCGTACCCCAGCTTCAGCATGATGTTGTTTGATGGCTTTGAGTTCGCGATTTTGGCCAGTAGCCTTCCCGGCACCCACCATCTGCGCACAACTTTCATCCGCGTGACGTTAGTGCGCACCAGTCTTTCAAGGGCAGCGATCACACCTTCTGCCAGATGGTAGTGACCCGGATTGTCATCAATCAGCAACAGCACATCAATTGTTTTCATAATCCGAGCCAGTCATTGGGGCGTCTTGCGATTTTGCCTGCATGTGACAAAGAGCGCACCAAGGATTAAAATCCAACCTAACGCCGCTTTGGAATGTTCGGCCAGCGAGTTTCTGCCCTGAAACAACAAAATGTCACCCAGATCACTTATTGAAGGCGGCCGCATGATAACAATCTGCCACGGCAGGCCGTCAAAGAGTGTCTGGTAATAAAGATAATAAGCCTGTGGTGACAGCCACAAAAACAACCAGAATAATGTTGCAGCGGTAATTAGGCGCAACCCCAGGTCAATTCCAAGGCTTTTGCGCGAGCCGTGTTTGAATAAAACAAATGCAATGTAGATCACGATGAATGCCAGCAAAATTGATAGCATTGTCAATCCGGCGCGCCCAAGCAATGTCAATTCGAAAAATGTATCGCGCTCATAGATCTGCATGATGATGGCTGGTCCTCGAGTCGGTGAGATTGGATTATACTTAAACGCTCGGTCAGTGTCTGTAAAAGATGTTTGAGAATCAGCCTGAAGTGCCTGCCCAACCAATGCAATTGACAAGACACGAGAACAATAAAAGAACAACAAGGAAAAAAACGATTAAAAATCAAATGGTTAAAAAATAACTTGCTAACCGGAACAAAAAGAGTACAAATAGGGTAATTGAATTCCCACAGCCGTTGTGAAATAAGGAGTTAAGGACATGGGTGAGCGGGCATTGCGAGTTGTAGAGAATAACAATATGGACAAAGGTAAAGCGCTTGATGCAGCATTGAGCCAGATTGAACGGGCGTTTGGTAAAGGCTCGATCATGAAGCTTGGCAAGAACGAGCAGGTGGTTGAAATTGAGTCAATTTCTTCCGGTTCCCTCGGTCTTGATATTGCATTGGGCATTGGCGGGTTGCCGCGCGGACGGGTGATTGAAATTTACGGCCCTGAATCTTCAGGTAAAACCACGCTTGCTTTGCACGTAACAGCAGAAGCGCAAAAAACCGGCGGCATTTGTGCCTTTGTCGATGCCGAACACGCCCTTGATCCGATCTACGCCCGTAAACTCGGCGTTAATCTCAATGAGTTGTTGATTTCCCAGCCTGATACCGGCGAACAGGCCTTGGAAATTGCGGATACTCTGGTGCGCTCAGGTGCGGTTGATGTTCTGGTAATTGATTCTGTTGCAGCCTTGACGCCGCGTGCTGAACTTGAAGGCGAAATGGGTGCAAGTCTGCCCGGTCTTCAGGCACGGCTGATGAGCCAGGCTTTGCGTAAGCTTACCGCTTCGATTTCCAAATCGAACACCATGGTGATTTTCATCAATCAGATCAGGATGAAAATCGGTGTCATGTTTGGCAGTCCCGAAACCACTACCGGGGGGAACGCATTAAAGTTCTATGCCTCTGTTCGCCTCGATATTCGCCGTATTGGCCAGATCAAGGATCGTGATGAAGTTGTCGGCAACCAGACCCGCGTCAAAGTAGTGAAAAACAAAGTCGCCCCCCCCTTCAAACAGGTCGAGTTGGATATTATTTACGGCAAGGGTATTTCCAAGACCGGCGAGTTGATCGATCTTGGGGTCAAGGCCGGGATCGTGGAAAAATCATGATCGTGGTATTCATATAATTCCGAACGTATGGGGCAGGGGCGTGAGAACGCCAAGGTTTTCCTGGAGGAAAACCCCGATGTTGCTAATGAAATAGAGGTCTCTGTGCGCCAGAATGCCGGGCTGATAGCTGAGAAAATCCTCGCAGGCGAGCCCGAGCCCGATAAAGATGATGAGCTCGAAATCAACGGTTAAGGGCTTTCTTTTCGCTTACCCTTCGAAGGTCTCCCCGCTCTTGACGAGGGTTTAAGCCTGACGGCGTCTCATTTTATGGGACGTCGTTTTTGCGTCTGACTGCCATCCTGTTGTGGACAGGCGAACATGGGCCGGGTAAACCATGGCATTGAAACTTTATAAAGGACGAAATCTCCACTATGTCGGGCGTCAATGAAATAAGATCCACATTTTTAAACTACTTTGATGACCATGGTCATGAGATTGTATCATCAGGTCCCCTTGTCCCCCAGAATGACCCCACCTTGATGTTTACCAATGCGGGAATGGTCCAGTTCAAAAACGTTTTTACCGGGGTCGAAAAGCGTCCCTATAATCGTGCCGTAACCTCGCAGAAATGTGTGCGTGCCGGTGGCAAGCACAATGACCTGGATAATGTCGGATATACCGCCCGCCACCATACATTTTTTGAGATGCTGGGGAATTTTTCATTCGGTGATTATTTCAAGGACGTGGCGATTGAACTGGCCTGGAACCTGATCACCAAAGAATACGGCCTGCCGGAAAAAAAGCTGCTCGTCACCGTCTATGGCGAAGACGATGAGGCGTTCGAGCTGTGGAAGAAAATTGCCGGCCTGCCGGAAGACCGCATCATTCGCATATACACGCACGATAATTTCTGGGCCATGGGAGATACCGGGCCGTGTGGACCGTGTTCGGAAATCTTTTTTGATCATGGCGATCACATTCCCGGAGGCCCTCCCGGCAGTGCCGATGAAGATGGGGATCGCTTCATAGAAATCTGGAACCTGGTTTTCATGCAGTATGAGCAGGTCACAAGCGATAAACGCATAGACCTTCCCAGACCTTCTATTGACACCGGCATGGGCCTGGAGCGAATTTCAGCTGTTTTACAGGGCACCCACGATAATTATGAAATCGACCTGATGCAGGCTTTGATCCGGGCCTCCGTTGAGGCATCTTCAGTAGAAGCTACAGGCAAAAACGCCACCAGCCATCGCGTCATTGCTGATCACCTTCGCGCAACAAGTTTTTTGATTGCCGATGGTGTATTGCCGTCTAATGAGGGGCGTGGCTATGTGTTGCGGCGAATTATGCGCCGCGCCATGCGCTACGTGGAACTGCTCGGTGTCAAAGACCCCCTTATGTGGAAACTGGTACCCGCCCTTATTCAACAGATGGGGCAGGCGTATCCTGAACTTATACGCGCTGAGGCACTGATTACCGAAACCCTGAAACTTGAAGAAGGCCGCTTTCGTAAAACTCTTGAACGTGGCCTGCACATTCTTGACAGTGAAACATCAGAGCTGAAAAGCGGGGGCCAATTATCTGGAGAAGTTGCCTTCAAGCTCTATGATACCTACGGGTTTCCCCTCGATTTAACCCAGGATGCTCTGCGTTCACGCGATATTACTGTCGACACAGACGCCTTTAATGCAGCAATGGAGCGCCAGCGCGCCGATGCCCGGGCTGCCTGGGCCGGATCAGGTGAGGCGGCTACGGAAGAAGTGTGGTTCAAAATACGCGACCAGCACGACGCGACCGAATTTCTTGGCTACACCAAGGAAATAGCCGAAGGGATCGTCAGCGCAATTATCAAAGATGGCGAAGTGGTTGATGAGGTTAAGGCTGGCGATGAAGTCAATGTCATCGTGAATCAGACGCCATTTTATGGTGAATCCGGTGGCCAGGTTGGTGACACCGGAACGATCACATCGGCAAAGGGCCTGCGTATCGACATTTCCGCTACACAGAAAAAACTTGGCGATGTTTTTGTCCATATTGGTCAGGTCATCGACGGCACCGTGAAAGTGGGTGACGAAGTTGAATTGCGGGTAAACAGTCAGGTGCGTGCGGCAATCCGGGCCAATCACTCTGCCACTCATCTCGTGCATGAGGCTTTGCGGCGTGTGCTGGGAGATCATGTGGCGCAAAAAGGCTCGCTGGTTGATCCTAACCGCTTGCGGTTTGATTTTTCCCAGACCCGGCCGGTTGAGGGCGAGGAACTGATAGCGGTGGAAAAAATTGCCAATTCAGTTGTCGCCCAGAATAAGCCCGTCGTCACCCGGCTCATGGGCGTTGATGAAGCCATTGAGCAGGGCGCACTGGCCCTGTTTGGCGAAAAATATGGCGATGAAGTACGTGTTGTTTCCATGGGAGAAGATTTAAATGAGGATGGCACCACATCAACCTACTCAACAGAATTATGCGGTGGCACTCATGTTTTGCGAACCGGTGACATCGGTCTGGTGAAAATTGTCAGCGAAAGTGCGGTGGCTTCTGGCGTGCGTCGCATTGAAGCATTAACGGGAGAGGGTGCGCGCAATTATCTGGGTGAACAGGATGCCCGTGTGCGTGCGGCGGCAAATCTGCTCAAAACCACCCCCGGCAATCTATTGGACCGCATTGAGACAATTATCGACGAGCGCAAGAAAACCGAACGTGAACTTGGCGCCGCTCGGCGTAAACTGGCCCTTGGTCAGGGTGGTTCAGGTGCTGATAAAAATAGCGATGTGAGCGATATTTGTGGTATTAAGGTCATGGCCCGGGCCCTCAGGGGTGTTGAAGCAAAGGATCTGCGCAGCCTGGTGGATGATGCAAAAAAGCAGATTGGATCAGGTATCGTTGCTATTGTTTCTGTTACTGATGAGGGCAAGGTCGGCTTGGTCGTGGGCGTAACCGGGGATTTGACAGATACATTCAACGCCGTTGATCTGGTAAAAATCGGTGCTGAGGTTTTAGGTGGCAAAGGTGGCGGCGGTCGGCCTGATATGGCTCAGGCCGGTGGGTCTGATGGAACCAGGGCTGAGGCAGCTCTGGCGCAAATCTCGCGAAAGATTGGGGATATCGCTGCATCTAAATGAGGGGGGTCGGTTCGGCCATGAACAAAAGAAAAAAAACAACGCCGCTCCGCCGCCGCTTTTATGAAATCCTTGAAGCAAGACATTCGGATGATTTGCTCAGCGTCTTGTTTGATGTCTTTATTATTGTTCTGATTTTTGCCAACGTTATCGCTTTTATAGCTGAATCCGTCGAAGATATTAATGCCCGGTTGGGTCCGGCATTTGAGCTGTTTAATATCATCTCGATAGTGATTTTCACCATTGAATATTTGCTGAGGTTGTGGGTGGCGGTGGAAGCCGCACCACTTCGGCATCTCAGCCACACACGCGCACGCCTGCATTTCGCCACCAGACCGTTATTGATTATCGACCTGTTGGCGGTTCTGCCGTTTTACCTTGGCAGCTTTTTTGGCGCTGATTTGCGAATTTTACGGGTGTTGCGGCTGCTGCGTTTTTTAAAATTGGCCCGTTACTCACCGGCACTGGATACATTGGGCCGGGTCCTTGTCGCTGAAAGTCGCGCTTTGGTTGGTGCTTTTATGGTGATGGTTTCCCTGTTGTTGTTTGCCTCATCGATCATGTATTTTCTCGAACGTGACATCCAGCCGGAATTTTTTGGATCAATACCGCGCGCTGCCTGGTGGGCGGTTTCAACCCTGACAACAGTAGGATACGGCGACGTGGTGCCTTTAAGCAGTGCCGGAAAGTTTTTTGGTGGGGTCGTCATGATTTTGGGGCTTGGTATGTTTGCCCTGCCCATTGGCATTATAGCCACCGGTTTTGCCCAGGAAATTAATCGCCGTGAATTTATTGTAACCTGGTCAACCGTCGCCAGTGTGCCGATATTCAGCGGATTGAGCGCTGCAACAATTGCCGAAATCATGGGCCTGTTAAGATCACAAACCTATATGGCCGGAGCCAGAATTATGGAGAAGGGTGAAAAGGCCAGCGAGATGTTTTTCATCGTCACCGGAACCGTTGAGATTTCCGCAGCCGGTGGTTTCTTTGAATTGAGATCAGGAGATTATTTTGGTGAAATGGCGCTACTCGAATGGCGCACCCGAAGTGCCGACGCCATTGCCAGAACCAAATGCGACCTGTTGGTGCTGGAGGCCGGAGCGTTTGAAAGTCTGTTGCGTCGAAATCCGGTATTGAATGAAAAAATGCGCGAAATGGCCCAGGCCCGCCTCGAGGCAAATTTGCAGGATGGGCAACGGGGGTAGGGGGCTTTCTAATTTCAGCTCTATGGCATGGGAATTTCTGGTTGTTTAATCGGCACATGATACCCTCTTTGAACTGCCGGGCGTGCGGCAATGGCGAGGTACCATTTTTTTACATTTGGGTATGAGTTGAGATTGACCGTCTGCCATTCAAATCTTGAAATCCACGGCCAGGTTGCAATATCGGCGATGGAATATTCGCCGGCAAGATAGTCCCGGTCAGCCAGGCGGCGGTCGAGAACGCCGTAGAGCCTTTTGGTTTCGTTGAGGTAGCGCTCTTCAGCGTAATCACTTTTGCCTTTGTTGAAATGTACGAAATGATGGGCCTGTCCCAGCATAGGCCCGACGCCGCCCATCTGCCACATCAGCCATTCAATTGTTGTCCATCTGGTGGCGGGATCAGACGACAGAAACTTACCCGTTTTTTCTGCCAGATACATCAGAATTGCACCTGATTCCATCAACGAAATCCCGGTGTCATTGTCGACGATGGCGGGGATACGATTGTTGGGAGAAATTTTGAGGAAACTCTCGGCGAATTGTTCATTCTTGCCAATGTCGATAGTGTGCGAGGTATAATCGAGCCCGAGTTCTTCCAGCATGATTGAGACTTTGCGGCCATTGGGTGTTGACCAGGTATAGAGATCGATCATCTATGCAGCTTTCGAATTATAAAACGGGGTATACTGATAGCACAAGTTGACGCTGTGGCCAGCACAGGCAAGTCAATTTCTCGATTGTTTCGATCAATTAATATTGAAATCCATCGAGTTTTCCAAATTGTTGTTGCTTCGTATTGAGGAATGAGTGTTGCCCGTTCAATAACCGCTTCTATGTTTCTGCCGTTTTTCGCCCCTTCTTGGCCGCCTTTTTACTGGCACGTCCTGACGGTTTTGATAATATCCGTGACATATTGGGGCAAATTTAGGGATCCGGCAAAGCTAATGGCAAAATACCGTATTATGTACTGGCAGGAAATACCCTCGGTTGTGGAAGCGCGTGAGGGTCGGCAAAAAGCCAAAAGTCAACTGAGCCTGCGCTTTCAGGAACTCATAGATCTGATTGCCATGCGCAGAAAACTCGACGGTGCTGATGAGTATCTGCAGCACTGGAACAAGGCTGAGTGGCAATCGCGCGAAGGCACAGCTGAAAATGTGGTAAAGCTGGTGGCTGAAGAAATTGAGGCCGAGTATGAGACCATCAAAGCGGCCGCTCTGGAGAAATCGGTTTGAATGTTGAAAATCTGATGCACGCCTATGATTCCCATGGCGTGTTTCGGCCCCAGGGAATTAAAATTCGCGAAGACCGTTTGTTGCGCCTTCATGGCTATCGCGACCTTAAAAAAGTGCGTCCCGTAATTGTCGCCACAGCTGAGGATATTTCGCGCAGCGCTGAAGGTCTGGCAGTGCCGGAAGTTCACTATAAGAGGCTGAGAATAAAACATTGCGATGGCAATGGCCTGGTGCTGGAAAACGGCTCGCGCTTTAACAATATCGCTTTTGAAAAATATCTTGATGGTGTTGTTGAAGTCGTCATTTTCACCATGACGCTTGGCAATGCACTGGATGAAGAATCACAAGCACTGATAGCCAAATTTGAACCTCTTGAAGTGCTTTTTCTGGAAACCGCCGGGTGGCTTGGTATTGAATGGGCCACAAGACAGTTTAGCGAGGAATTGCATGTTTGCGCCAGACAAAATTCCCTCAGGGTATCGTGCCGCATGGGGCCTGGTTACAGCTATTCGGTCAATGGCGAAAAAGTGAGATGGTCGCTGGAAGACCAAAAACCCCTGTTTGATGTTTTTGACGGTGATAACCTGCCGATAGAATTACTGGAAAGCTGCGCCATGTTGCCCAAAATGTCACGTTCAGGCCTTTATGGCTTTGCGCCAACAAATTAATTCACAGCTGCAGGTGCTTAACTCTGCGCAGGTTTTCCCCGGTGCCTCGCCCCGGTTCGCTTTCGCGTTTGAGCGACCTCTGCATTGGATGTTTTGGTAACACCGCCCAGAATTTTCGCAATTTGTTCATGGCCGGGCCGCTCCCCGCGTGGGCGCGTGTCAAGAGCCTGTCGCATGGCGGCAATATGCTCGGGCTTTGTGCCACAGCAACCACCAATGATGCGAGCCCCGGCATCACGCGCCATACAGGCATAATCGGCCATGATTTCCGGCGTGCCGTCATAGGCGATTTTCATATCCGTACCCATTTGCGGGATGCCGCAATTGGCTTTGGCAACAATCACGTCTCCGGGATCAGAATTTTCAGAAATTCCCAGAATAGTGTCGACAAGTTGCGATGGGCCAACGCCGCAATTGGCGCCAAAGGCGATGGAGTTCCACTTGCGTTCGCGTTTCAGCTGGGGCGCATTCTGCGGTTTTAGTCCCATCATGGTGCAGCCGTTGGTGTCAAACGTCATGGTTTGTACGTAAGCCAATCCGGCGCGTTCGACAGCCTTGGCGGCGGCATCAATTTCATCTTCGAAGAACATTGTTTCAATCCAGATGATATCGACACCGCCCTGTTTTAACGCCATGGCTTGCTCATAAAACGCTTCTTCCACTTCAATCGCCGGGCGTTCCCCATAAGGTTCAAGCATCTCCCCGGTGGGGCCCATGGAGCCGGCAACGATGATGTTTCTGTCGCTTGCATCTGCAACTTCGCGGGCAATGCGGGCAGCGGCGATATTCACGTCCTGAACCTGTGCCGGGTCAGAATGCAGCATAAAGCGGAACTTATTTGCACCAAACGTATTGGTTAAGATGATTTCGGAACCGGCATCAACAAACCCCTGATATATTTGCGCAATCAGGGGCGGCTTGTTGAGGTTCCACAATTCGCCCGGCTCTCCGTTTGCAAGGCCGAGATCAAACAGGTTGGTCCCCATGGCGCCATCGCCGAGGATGAACTCTTTTTCCTGTAGTAATTCTGTTAGTGGATCAGCCATGCGAATAAATACTTCCTGTGGGTTAGTATGTCGTATTTGCAGTGTGGAATACCGCAATTTCATACGACAGGGCAAGTGCCAGCGGATATGTCTTGAAAAACTGCTTTAAGAGGAGCTTTGTCATGTCACTGGCCTATGAATGTAACGTGGAAGTTATGGAAACGGATATTAAACAATCTATCGCCAGCTTCATGACCAACTATTCCTGCGAAACCACGCCCGCAGCGGCGCAGAAAATTGGCAGTTTTCAAAACCTGCTGGCGCCGGGCACGTCGGTTTTCATCACATTTTTGCCCGGAAGTGACTTCAGCGATACAATTGAAACGGCAAAAAACCTGAAAAATCAAGGCTTTGTACCGGTCCCCCACATTGCCGCGCGCGGTGTATCGAACACCAACGATCTGGATGAAAGGTTAAACCGCCTGACCGGTGAGGCCGGTGTCAATGAAGTCCTGCTGATCGGCGGTGGATACGACACTCCTATCGGTGAGTTTGCCGATACCATGCAATTGCTCGAAACCGGGCTGTTTGACGCCCATGGTATCAACAACATCAATGTGGCAGGCCATCCCGAAGGCAGCCCTGATATCAACGACGCCGACATTTTGAAAGCTCTGGCCTGGAAAAATGCTTTTGCCCAACGCACCGGTGCGCAAATTCAGATTGTCACCCAGTTCTGTTTTGATGCTGCTCCAATTATTGCCTGGGATAAAAATATCCAGGCTGAAGGCAATAAACTGCCAATCAGAATCGGTCTGCCCGGCCTTGCCACCATCAAAACCCTGATTGCCTATGCAAGATCCTGCGGTGTTGGCAACTCCATGCGCTTTTTAACCAGGCAGGCGAGAAATGTAACCAGATTGCTTTCAATTTCCGCCCCTGACAAACTGGTGGCAGACTTGGCCGTATACAAGGCCGAAAATCCGGCCTGCGGTATTGTGTCCGCCCACATGTTTCCGCTTGGTGGCCTGAAACGCACAGCGACCTGGTCGAATGCGGTTGTCGACGGCAGATTTACGCTGGATGCCAAAGGTGGTTTTAGGGTTGAAGCGTAGAGTGCGCTTCAAAATTCGTAGTCAAAAAACTCAATTTCCCGCCGGTACCATTCTGCGATAAGCCGACGGCTTTTTTCATTGTAAAATTCCCGGTACGGTTTTGCATCCGCATTTCTGCTGACATTGGTCACCGGCAAAGACACATCATTGCCCAGTCCGATAGTGCGGATTACACTATTGAAATCCTGTTCCAGGCTTTCATATTTGCCGACAAAATCCAGCGCCATTTCACCCTCAATAGTATACAGGTCAAAGTTTTCAACATATGAGTTTTTGGGCCGTTTCAGGAAGGCGTCAAAGGAGAAAGGCCTGGTTCGGTTTTTGTTTTTATAGTGAAAGAACGAAACCTGACGATCCCACGGGTTTCTTTCAAATGAAAACTTGTAATACTCCTGCCAGATTTTATCACCAACATAGGTCTTTATCCGCCACGCTGGCATATGTTCATAATATCCAACGGAAGGGTGATAATAGCGTTCAGGACGCCCCAGCAGACGCTTGAAAAACGGTCGTTTGGGTACGGCAGGGTGATCGAGGCGATAATTCTGGGCCTGCCGGGCCTTGTTACGATGCTGTTGCAGCTCCTCACTTGCCGGAGTGATAACATCTTGGTCGCCCAGAATTTGTGACAGGGCGGTTTCAATGCTGGTGCTCGCTGTCTTGTAGGTCTTGATATAGATGAATTTGTATTTATGAGAAAGAATCATCGTTTCATTCGATCAACTGAACCACGTCACACCAGCAGTAGCGAAATCTTAAACAGGATCAAAAGCGCTTAAGTCAACTCATTGTTTGCGTAATCAGAATTTTCATATATAAAGATATTGTTATATCTTGTTGTGGGTAAGTTTCTACGTGTGCCTCACATCAGAAGCAAAGAAATAAACGGATCACTCAACATATGTCTGACAAAAAAGCCATTGGTGCTGAATTGCGCGAAATTGCTGAAAAACGCATCCTGGTA
The DNA here is from genome assembly GCA_024278055.1 of Alphaproteobacteria bacterium. Lineage (GTDB taxonomy): Bacteria > Pseudomonadota > Alphaproteobacteria > Rhizobiales > JAJFHR01 > JAJFHR01. Next base: position 20,119 of record JAJRTY010000170.1, read on the forward strand.
ATGGACGGGGCTATGGGCACGCAGATTCAGGATTTGAAACTGGATGAGGCGGGGTATCGCGGAGATCGTTTCAAAGACTGGACCCAGGATGTCAAAGGCAACAATGATCTTTTGACCCTGTCAAACCCCGATGCCATTCGAGACATTCACAAAGCTTACCTTCAAGCCGGTGCCGATATTGTCGAAACCAATACATTTTCGGCCACCTCCATTGCCCAGGCTGATTATGGCATGGAAGATCTGGCTTATGAGCTGAATGAGTGCGGCGCACGGCTGGCGCGTGAAGCCTGCGATAGTATTATGGCAGTCGATAAAACCAGGATGTGTTTCGTTGCCGGGGCGCTCGGTCCCACCAACAGAACCGCCTCCATGTCACCGGATGTTAACGACCCGGCATATCGCGCTGTCACCTTCGATGATTTGCGCGAAGCCTATCTGGTTGCCGCCACCGGTCTTATTGAGGGCGGTGCCGACATTTTGCTGATTGAGACCATTTTCGACACACTTAATGCCAAAGCTGCCATCTATGCCTGTCATGAGGCGTTTGATGCCACCGGAAAACGGCTTCCTGTCATGGTTTCCGGGACCATTACCGATCTTTCCGGCCGTACTTTGTCAGGTCAGACACCCGCTGCCTTCTGGAATTCCGTTGCCCATGCCAACCCCATGTCCGTTGGTCTTAATTGCGCGCTTGGTGCCAAAGAAATGCGCCAGCATGTGGCTGAAATTTCCAACATTGCCGACACGCTCGTATGCGCCTATCCCAACGCCGGTCTGCCCAACGAGTTTGGTGAATACGATGAAAGCCCCGAAGCCACAGCAGAAATGCTGGGGGAATTTGCCCGTTCTGGTCTGGTCAACATCGTTGGCGGCTGTTGTGGTACAACGCCGGACCATATTCGCGCCATTGCCGCAGCCGTTAAAGATGTGCCGCCACGCCGGATACCCGACATTGTACCTTATATGAGGCTGTCCGGGTTGGAGCCATTCACACTCACTCCCGATACCAATTTCGTCAACGTTGGTGAACGCACCAATGTCACCGGCTCGGCCCGGTTCCGCAAATTGATCACCACCGGAGATTATACTGCCGCCCTTGATGTGGCACGTCAACAGGTTGAAAACGGCGCCCAGATCATCGACATCAACATGGACGAGGGCATGCTCGATTCTGAACAGGCCATGGTTCACTTCCTCAATCTGATCGCTGCTGAGCCCGATATTGCCAAAGTACCGATCATGCTGGATTCATCCAAGTGGGAAATCATTGAAGCCGGGCTTAAATGTATTCAGGGCAAAGGCGTGGTCAACTCCATCAGCCTCAAGGAGGGCGAGGAAGCCTTCATAGAAAAAGCCCGCAAAGTGCGGCGCTATGGTGCTGCCGTGGTAATCATGGCGTTTGACGAAACAGGTCAGGCTGATACCACCCAGCGCAAATATGATATTTGCAAGCGCACCTATGACATCCTGACTGAAAAGGTCAATTTTCCGCCCCAGGATATCATTTTCGATCCCAATATTTTCGCAGTTGCCACCGGCATGGAAGAACACAATGGCTATGGTGTCGCTTTCATTGAAGCGACAAAACTCATCCGCGAAAACCTGCCCCATGTGCATGTATCCGGCGGCCTGTCCAATCTGTCGTTTTCCTTCCGCGGCAATGATGTGGTGCGCGAAGCCATGCACTCGGCGTTTTTATATCATGCCATCAAACAGGGTATGGATATGGGCATCGTCAATGCCGGGCAGATAACGATTTATGACACCATCCCCAAAGAGTTGCTCGACCTGGTGGAAGATGTGGTTTTGAACCGGCGAGATGACGCCACCGACAGGCTTTTGGAAAAGGCCGAACAATTCAAAACCGGCAAGCGCGAGAAAAAAGTGGTTGATCTGGCCTGGCGCGAAAATTCTGCTGCCGCACGAATTTCCCATAGTCTTGTCAATGGCATAACTGAATTTATTGAATCAGATGTGGAAGAAGCGCGAACAGAATTTGAGCGCACTATCGAAGTGATCGAAGGCCCGCTGATGGATGGTATGAATGTGGTCGGTGATTTGTTTGGTGCCGGTAAAATGTTCCTGCCCCAGGTGGTCAAATCCGCCCGGGTGATGAAACAGGCGGTCGCCTATCTGCTGCCGTTCATGGACGAGGAAAAAAAGCGCTTAGGCATAGAAAAACAGGCGGCGGCAGGCAAAATTGTCATGGCCACGGCCAAGGGCGATGTGCATGATATCGGCAAGAACATTGTCGGCGTCGTGCTTCAGTGTAACAATTACGAGGTCATTGATTTAGGCGTCATGGTGTCAGCAGCCAAAATCCTGGAAACCGCCAAAGAGGTCAATGCTGATATCATCGGTGTCTCCGGCCTGATCACCCCCAGCCTTGATGAAATGTGCCACGTGGCGGCTGAAATGCAGCGCGAAGGTCTCGATATTACGCTGCTGATTGGCGGGGCAACAACATCGAAAATCCATACTGCCGTTAAAATTGATCCCAATTACTCATCAAGCCAGGCCATTCACGTGGTCGATGCCAGCCGTGCGGTCGGTGTGGTGTCAAAGCTTTTGTCGGATACAGGACGCGACACCTATATCGAAGAAATTCGCCGCGATTACAAACAGATGGCCGAACGCCATGCCAAAAAGCAACAACGTCCTGATACCCGCGCAACGCTTGCTCAGGCCCGCGCCAATAAAACGCCGGTAGACTGGCAGGGCTACAAGCAGGTTCGACCGAGCTTTTTGGGCACCAGAATATTTGATAATTATGATCTGAGTGAAATCTCCAGATACATCGATTGGACACCGTTTTTCTCCACCTGGGAACTGACAGGCACATATCCGCATATTTTTGAAGACAAAAAAGTGGGTGAGGCGGCCCGTTCCCTGTTTGAGGATGCGCAAACGATGCTGGAACAAATGGTGTCGGAAAAATGGCTCACCGCCCGCGCCGTCATCGGCTTTTGGCCGGCACATTCGACTGGCGAGGATGACATCGAGGTGTTCGCCGATGAAGAATGCATCAACAAACTTGCCACCCTGCACACCTTGCGCCAGCAGATGCTGCGCCGCAACGCCCGGCCCAATCTGGCCCTGTCGGACTTCATCGCTCCCCACGATGCCGGCGTAACCGACTACATCGGTGGCTTTGCCGTTTCCACCGGCTTTGGCGAAAGTGCCATTGCAGAGCGCTTTGAGCGTGCCAATGATGATTATTCCGCCATCCTCTCCAAAGCTCTCGCCGACCGGCTGGCCGAAGCTTTCGCCGAATGTATGCATGAGCGTGTGCGCAAGGAATTCTGGGGATATGCCGTTGATGAAAACCTGGAAAACAACAACCTGATTGCCGAAGACTATCAGGGCATTCGCCCGGCGCCGGGTTATCCGTGCCAGCCTGACCATCGCGAAAAAGGCACCCTGTTCAAGCTGCTCGAAGCTGAACAGACAGTCGGCATCAAGCTCACCGAAAGTTTCGCCATGCAACCGGGTTCCGCCGTCTCCGGCCTCTATTTCTCCCATCCCCAAAGCCAGTATTTCGGCGTTGGCAAAATAGAACGCGACCAGATCGAAGACTATGCCCGGCGCCAGGGTATTGGCCTGAGAGAAACAGAAAAATGGCTCGGTCCGATTTTGAATTACGAACCTGCTCGGGAAGATGCCTGACTTTTCTTAAAACACGTTGTTTTCAACGGAACTCGCCGTCACCGTCACCACCGGGACAAGCCACTACTCCATCGCCATATTGGTATGCGCCACAAATGACGGGCGTTCATTCAACCGTTTTTGCCACGCAGTCACATTGGGGTGGTGATCATCATCCCCTCTCAGGGCGAACCAGCGTTTGGGCACAGCTCCCACGGGGATGTCTGCCATGGTGAAGCTGCCGCCCATGATGAAATCTTTGTCGACTAACTGAGCTTCGAGAATGTCTAGCGATTTCTTCATTTTTGCCGGTGCTGCTTTGAGCAAAGCAGCACCGCCGTCATACTCATCGGGGCGAATAACATTCATGTATAAAGGGCGCAGGTGCGGGTATACAGACGTAATCTGCCAGATCATCCATTGATTGCACAAGGCGCGTTGCCGCAGGTCATCCGGGCACAGGTGAGGGGTTCCGTATTTTTCGCAAATATAAGCAACGATAGCATTGGATTCCCACAAGATAAAATCGCCATCTTTCAAAGCCGGAATATTGCCGTTGGGGTTTATGCGGCAAAATTCAGGCTGATAAGTGCCGCCATGCTGGCGTCCGATCACTTCCTGATCGTAGTCCAGATTGCACTCGCTTAAGGCAATCAGGACCTTTTGCACGTTGATGGAGGTGGTGCGGCCCCAGATTTTTATTTTCTCTGCCATGATGTCTTTCTTGTAGGGTGAATTTATTTTACGCTGACTTTTCCATCTGCACCCATTTTATTCAAGGAAAAACAACATGCGTCTGCACACCTCCACCTGGCCGGAAATTGAAGCCTATCTTGAACGTTGCAAAGGGATTATTATCCCGATTGGTTCAACTGAGCAGCACGGCCCCACGGGACTGGTGGGGTGTGATGCCATCTGCGCCGAGGAAATTGCCTGGGCGGGCGGCAGGCGCGGGGAAATTTTGATTGCACCAACGTTTAATGTGGGCTCGGCCCAGCATCATATGTCTTTTCCCGGCACCATGACCTTGCGGCCTGCAACCATGACTGCGGTCATTTCCGACTGGGCGCTGTCGCTGGCCGCCCACGGGTTCACGCATATCTATTTTCTCAATGGTCATGGCGGCAATATTGCACCGGTTCAGGCGGCATTTGCTGAAATCTATGCCAGACGCGCGTTAGATGGCGATGGTGCGGATTTTATCATGAAGCTGCAAAACTGGTTTGATTTACCCGGCATTCCCGAATTGAACGAGGAACTTTACCCCACCGGCGCCGGCAGTCACGCAACGGCAGCAGAAATATCTGTGACCTTTGCTGCTTACCCGTAAAAAGAAGACCGCAGAGTTCTTGATCCAAAAGTTGCCCCCGAAGGCTCGATCACCGACAAGAACCGTTACAGGAAGGATTTCCCTGATGGCCGCATCGGCTCGGATCCCAGTCAGTCAAATGGGGCCGATGGTAAAAGATTGATCGACGCTGCCGCAAAGGCCCTGGTTGCCGATGTCACAGCATTTTTTGACAGTTAGGATCAGACCTTAATCCTCGTTACAAACCCCGCCACGATAACATTGAGGCCTGCCAGCCACAGATAAACATCGACAATGGAAAAATTAAAGCGTGCCAGCACAATAACAAACACCGCTGACAAAACGATGGCACCGGCGCCCAGAATGTTGTCTGCGGCAATGATGCGGGCGCGATATTGCGGTGCGGAGCGCGCCTGTACCAGTGCAAACAGCGGCACCACAAGCACTCCTGCCGTAGCAGCTATAGCCAGGAGGTCAAAGGAAATGCGCAGGCCTGTGAACGTCTGTAAAAACCCCATCACCGTTTGTGTGGACACAAGCGCTGCCGCAACAGGGCTGGCAAAGTAAAGATCAGCACAGAAAAGCGCCATGCCCAGGGCGGCCCATGGCGCATATTTCGCCGATGTCTCGCCTTTAAGCAAGGTGTTGCACAATAGTGCGCCCACACCAATGCCAATAGAAAACAATGTAAGAAAAAACGTCACCAGAACCTCGTTGCCGCCGAGAATGTCCTTGGTGTAAACCGGCAGTTGAGCCAGAAAAACCGACCCCATAAACCAGAACCAGGCATCGCCCAGTATGGCGAAAAAAACAATGCGGTCTGTTCTGGCAAACCTGACCACATGTACGGTTTCAGCGATAATATTCCATCTGATTTTCAGGCGCCCGCGTTCGGGCAAGGCTTTGGGAATAAAACGGCAGGCCACATACCCGCCAACAGCTGTAACCGTCATCAGAACTGACACCGCCAGAGGACCATAGGGGGTCAGGATAAGCAGGCCGCCAATCATCGTGCCAATAAGTATGGACATGAAGGTCGCAGTTTCAATGAGCGCATTGGCGCCAATCAGCTCATTTCGCGCCAGTTGCTGAGGCAGAATGGCGTATTTTAGCGGGCCAAAAAAGGCTGACTGGGTGCCGAGGAGAAACAGCACCGCCAGCAGAATATTAATATCCTGCTGAAAAAGAGCGAAAATGGCAAAGGCGGTAATGAAAATCTCGGCCAGCTTGATGCGGGCGATGAGGGCTGATTTCTCATAGCCATCGGCTATTTTGCCAGCGGTGGCTGAAAACAGAAAAAACGGCAGAATAAACAGCCCACCGGCAAATGCTACAAGTTGGCGCGGCTCCATCGTTGTTTGCGAGACAAGCGAAAACGTCACCAGAATTACCAGGGCGTTTTTGAACAGATTGTCATTAAAGGCCCCAAGCGCCTGGGTAATGAACAATGGCAGGAACCGGCGTTGCGTCAAAAGCCTGAATTGGGAATGGGGCATAAAA
>JAJRTY010000171.1 GCA_024278055.1 Alphaproteobacteria bacterium
CTTAGTGTCTGACCCGAAAGTCGCTTTCAGCGACATTTTAGTCCTGAAGCCAGCCCGCTCCCCCGGCCCAACCACCCCTCAGGGTACCTTATCGGGTGGTTGGGCCGGGGGAGCGGGCTGGCTTCAGGACTTTTGAGTCAGACTCTTAGTTCCGGCCCAGGCGTTTTCCTGTCCGGGGATCGAAAAGCAAAAGCTTTGACAGATCAACAGCAATGCGCATGAGGCTTTGATTTTCGATTGTCACATTGCCCGGCAGTTTAACTACAACGTCTTCCACGCAGCCTGCAAGTCTACCATGCATTAATGTATCCGCGCCCAGTTGTTCCACCACATCCACATTCAGTGTCAATTCCCGCAAGCCGGAGTCGGGTAGTTTGAAATGTTCGGGGCGAACACCGAGAATTGCCGGGCCGGTATGGAGAAGGTGGTCAGGACACGGTATTGTCGTATTACCGATGTGAATGGTTTCGTCTTTCAACTCCACCGCAACAAAATTCATCGATGGTGAGCCGATAAAGCCACCGACAAACTGACTGGCGGGATCATCGTAAAGCTCCATCGGTGTGCCGATCTGTTCGGCAATGCCATCATTGAGTACAATCAGGCGATCAGCCATGGTCATGGCTTCAATCTGATCATGGGTAACGTACAAAGAGGTTACACCGAGGCGGCGTTGCAGCTTTTTGATTTCAAGACGCATCTGCACCCGCAGCTTGGCGTCAAGATTGGACAAAGGCTCGTCAAAAAGAAAAACCGACGGCTCACGCACAATAGCCCGGCCCATGGCAACGCGCTGACGCTGACCGCCAGACAATTGTCGTGGTTTGCGCTTGAGAAATTCTTCCAGCTGCAGCGTTTTGGCAACCTCCTCCACGCGGCGTCTAATCTCGGCTTTATTGATTTTTTGCAATTTCAGCCCATAAGCCATGTTGTCGAACACACTCATATGCGGATATAGCGCATAGTTCTGAAACACCATGGCTATGTTGCGGTCCTTGGGCTCAATCTCATTGACAATGCGGTCGTCGATTGAAATTTCACCACTTGTTATAGCCTCAAGACCGGCAACCATGCGCAACAAGGTGGACTTGCCGCAGCCCGATGGCCCGACAATCACCACAAACTCACCATCAACAATGTCGATGTCGATGCCATGCAGCACCTCGACCTTGCCGTAGCTTTTTTTGATATCGCTGATAGAAACGTTACCCATGGCTATTTCTCCGAATCCGTCATTTCTATTTTTCCGTATCCGTCATTTCTATTTTTCCGTATCCGTCAGGCCCTTGACGAACAGATTTTGCATGAAAATCACCACCATAACCGGCGGCAGCATGGCCAGAAGTGAGGTCATCATAATGATGTGCCAGGCCGGTGTCTGTTCCGCGTCTTCCAGCATTTCCTTAATCCCCATCACCACCGTGTACATGCTTTGGTCTGTAGTGATTAACAGTGGCCACAGGTACTGATTCCAGCCGTAAATGAATAAAATAACAAACAGGGCGGCAATATTGGTGCGCGACATCGGCAACAGAATATCAAAGAAAAACCGCATCGGCCCCGCCCCGTCAATGCGCGCTGCCTCCAGCAATTCATCGGGGATGGTTAAAAACGTCTGGCGGAACATGAAGGTGGCGGTGGCGGATGCAATCAGCGGGATACTCAAGCCCCAGTAGGTATCGAGCATGCCAAGCTGGGCCACCACTTCATATGTGGGCAAAATCCGCACTTCCACCGGCAACATCAGCGTGATGAAAATCATCCAGAAAAAACCCATGCGGAAGGGAAAGCGGAAATAGACAATTGCAAAGGCCGACAGCAGGGACACAATAATTTTGCCAACTGAAATCATCATCGCCATCACCAGAGAGTTCATCAACATAAGACCAATGGGCCGTCCGGCGGCACCATTTTCACCTTTCATCAAGGTGGTCTCAAGATTGATGAAAAACTGGTCTCCCGGCAACAACGGCAGCGGCACCTGAGTGATCCTGATGGCATCGTGGGTGGCTGCAACAAAGGTTATCCAGATTGGAAAAGCTACCAGCAGCACGCCTAAAATCAGCACTATGTGGGAAAATACTGTGACCATGGGGCGGTTTTCAATCATTGATATTCCACCTTCTTTTCAATAAAGCGGAACTGGATCACGGTGATGACTATGACAATAAACATGAGGATAACGGATTGTGCCGCCGAGCCGCCAAGATCGAGGCCGATGAAGCCGTCATTGAATACTTTATACACCAGGATTTCAGTCGACTTGGCCGGGCCGCCCTGGGTTACCGCATGGATGATGCCGAACGTATCAAAGAAGGCATAGACAATGTTGACCACCAGCAGGAAGAATGTGGTGGGTGTAATCAGCGGAAAAATGATTGTCCAGAACCGCCGCGCCGGCCCTGCCCCGTCTATAGCGGCGGCCTCAATGAGGGACTTGGGGATCGACTGCATGGCGGCGAGAAAAAACAGGAAATTATAGCTCACCTGCTTCCATGCAGCGGCAACAATTACCAGGAGCATGGCCTCGCCCCCATTGAGCTTGTGGTTCCAGTCATAACCAAAAGCATCGAGTGCGTAAGCGATGATGCCAAGGGTGGGATCAAACATAAACAACCACAAGGCACCGGCAATTACGGGTGCTACTGCATAAGGCCAGATCAACATGGTGCGATAGGCTAATGTGGCCTTGACCACCCGGTCGGCCATTCCCGCCAACACAAGTGCTATCGACATGGACGAGGCGGCCACCATAAATGAGAAAAAAACGGTGCGCTTGAATGCGCCAAAATAGAGATCGTCGGCAAAAAGTTCTTCGAAATTTTCAAACCAGACGAACTTGCTGCTGAGGCCGAACGGGTCTTCAACCAGCAGCGATTGATAGAGCGCCTGACTGGCTGGCCAGAAAAAAAATACAAGCGTTACAATGATCTGCGGCGTAACCAGCAAATAGGGCAGATATGATGTTTTAAAATGAACGCGTTTAAGCATACGGAAAGCTCACCACGACCGGAGAGGCGATTGAGCATCTCCGGTCGCTAAGGTGAGGGTCAGTTATTTGTTGGCTTTTTCGAACTTGCGCAACAGTTTATTACCACGAGCAACTGCATCATCAAGCCCCTGGGACGCGGTTTTGGACCCGTTCCAGATTGCTTCCATTTCTTCATTGATGACATCGCGAATTTGTACAAAGTTACCAAATCGCAGGCCCTTGGAATTCGGTGTCGGCGTATTCAGGCTGAGCTGCTTGATAGCCGTGTCCGTACCGGGGTTTTTGTCGTAAAATCCCTGTTCCCTGCTTAAAACAGCCGCCGGTGTGGTAATCGGCACATAGCCGGTTTCCTGATGCCACCAGGCCTGAACCTTGGCGCTGGAAAGATAGCTCATGAATTCGGCAGTCCCCTTGTAGCTTTCTTTGCTTTTACCTTTGAGTACCCACAAGGTTGCACCACCAATAATTGAATTCTGTGGTTTTTTTGCAGCGTTGGTATCCAGCGGCAGCATGGTTTGACCGAAATTGAATTTGGCCTGTTTTTTGATCGAGCCATAATAAGCCGAAGAATTGATCCACATGGCACATTCACCGTTGGTGAATTTTGGCAGGCTGTCGCCGCGGCGGCCACCATAGACAAAAGTATTGTCGTTTTGCCATGAAGCGATCTTGCCGATAATGCCCTTGACCTTGTCATTGTTAAAGGTCAATTCGGTATCGAGACCGGCAAAGCCGTTTTCCTTTGTGCCGATTGCCAGATTGTGCCAGGCGGAGTAATTCTCAATCATTACCCACGATTGCCAGCCAAAGGAAAATCCGCACTTGCCACCGGATGCCAGCACTTTTTCCGAAGCGGTTTTCATTTCAGCCCAGGTCGTTGGCACCGAGGCTCCGGCTTTTTCCAGGGCATCCTTGTTATACCATAAAACCGGGGTCGATGAATTAAACGGCATGGAGAGCAGGTCACCATCGGGGGTTTGATAATAAGAGATAACCGCAGGCAGGAAAATTGATTTATCGAGCTTGACGCCGGCATCTTTCATCAGGTCTTCAATGGGATAAACAGCACCTTTAGCTGCCATCATGGTGGCGGTACCAACTTCAAACACCTGAACGATATTCGGTTGTTTTTTTGCACGGAAAGCAGCAATGGCCGCTGTCATTGTTTCGGTATAATTGCCCTTGTAGACCGGCACGACTTTGTATTTTGACTGGGTGGCGTTGAAATCCGAGGCGATTTTATTGACCCGCTCCCCATTGGTGCCGCCCATCGCATGCCACCACTGAATTTCAGTTGCACCATCAGATGCTGCAAAAGCCGAGCCAGCGGCGAGGCTCAAGGTCAAAGCCGTTGTAGCTAATATTGTTTTTTTAAACATAATACATTCTCTCCCATTGAATATTTTCTTTATGAAATGACAAATCCTGAGTATCCGTCTTGGAATGCAGTCTATGTAAGCCTATCGAATATTACAAGTAGCCTCACACTTGCGCACACGGGCAGGTGGAAATTATCTCAAGGTTGTGATTCAAAAGGTCATAGGACACATGGTTAAACCGGTTTTTGCAGGAATGAAACAAGATGACTGATATCGTAAATGAAGTGAAACAGGCCGATAAACGCATTCGGCGACATATTCGGAAAACCTATCTCGAACACTCCGCCAGCTATAGCGAAAAAACCGGAGCCGATGTGTTTTTCAAGCTCGAAAACCTCCAGCATACAGGCTCTTTCAAGGCGCGTGGTGCCTTAAACAAGATCCTGTCGTTGAGTGATAAAGAACGCGCACGCGGTGTGGTGACAGCGTCCAGCGGCAATCATGGTGCCGCAACTTCTTTTGCCCTGTCACAAATCGATTGCAGCGGCATCGTGTTTTTGCCGGAAAATGCTTCGCCAGCAAAGATTGATGCCATTCGCAGGCTGGGGGCGGAAATCCGCTTTCATGGCACTGATTCCGGTAAAACCGAACTTGCCGCCATTGAATTTGCCAGCAAAAACAATCGCACCTGGGTTTCGCCCTATAATGATGCCACAATTATCGGTGGTCAGGGAACCATTGGAATTGAGCTGGCCGAACAACATGATAGGCTCGATGCGGTGTTCATCGCGGTTGGTGGTGGCGGGCTGATATCCGGTGTTTCCGCCTACCTGAAATCGGTGTGGCCTGATGTGAAGATGATAGGAGTTTCACCGGAAAACTCCGCGGTAATGATGAAATCTGTGGCAGCGGGTCAAATCCTGGACATTCCCTCGCTGGATACACTGTCAGACGGCAGTGCCGGCGGCATCGAGCCAGGCACGATAACATTTCCGCTTGCCTGTGATCTGGTTGATCAGTGGGTGAGTGTAACTGAAGATGAAATCGCCACAGAATTGCGGGATTTCATCGGCCTGCATCACCAGATGATTGAAGGCGCTGCGGCGGCTGCCATTGCCGGTTTTACCAAAACGGCCGAACAGTGGCGGGGCAAATCGGTTGCCATTGTTATCTGCGGAGCCAACATTTCCCATGACAAACTGGTAAAGGTGCTGGCACCGGAATAAATTCAGCCTCCCGCCACACTAAGCGTTTGCCCGGTAATCCAGTTGGCTTGGTCAGAAGCAAAAAACATGACAGCATTGGAAATGTCTTCAGGCTTACCAAGACGCTTTAAGCTTATGCTTTCAACCAGAGCCTTTTGACCCTCCTCACCATAAGCATCCCATTGTTTTTCGGTTGTGGGGTTGGACCGGATGAAACCCGGCGCGATAGAGTTGACGTTGATATTGTGTTGTCCAAGTTCCTGCGCCAATTGCCGGGTCAATCCGATCAGGGCTGCTTTGGCCGCAGCGTAGGCCTGAATGCCGGTAAGCGATGTTGTGATACCCGCGCGGCTGGAAATATTGATTATCCTGCCACCGCCAGCGGTTTTCATAGCCGGCGTTATCGCCTGAATACACCTGAAGGCTCCGGTCACATTGATATCAAAAAGCGCCTGCCATTGTGCCGGTGTAACCTGTTCCAGCGGCTGGGCGGACTGGCCACCAACGCCGCCGGCACAATTGACCAGAATATCGACGTGATTTTTTTCCAGCGCGATTTCCTCCATGACATTATTGATTGCCCGTTGATCGGTAATATCCATGATACGCCCGCGACAATTGCCTTCAGCCTCATGTTCGGTTGTTTCCAGCGCGGCGGCATTGATGTCACATGCCCACACTGCCGCGCCGCGGGCGCTAAAGGCATGAGCGATAGAACGACCCAGACCATGGCCCGCACCGGTGACCATGACCGTGTTGTTGCTAAAATCTAATTTCACAGAATTTCCTCACTGGTTTTAAACCCCGTAGATGCGGCCAGTTCATCAAGCGTTTCCCAGGCGAGGGGACGGCGATCATTTTCAATATCGTGAATAAGTTCTATCAGGCGCCTGGTAATCGGGGTGGCCAGCCCGTGTTCAGCACCAATATCGACCACCGGGCCCAATTGGGCGTCCACCTCGGTTGCGCGCTTGCGCACTGCCAGATCGCGCCAGATGCCACTATGGGTTTTGGTTGACTTGCGGTTGTGCGCTACCATGTCGTCAAAGGAGCGTTCTATTGACAAGGTATCGGTGCCAAGAAATGCTGCGGGATCATAGCCGTCAAATTTTTCCGGTGTGATTTTTTCAGCCGTAGCAACGCTGAGAACTTCCTGACCCAGCGCGCTCAGGCAGGCGCGGTGTTGTTTTGAATTCAAAACATCGACGATGGATTCATTGGTAAGTGCTGTGGCATAAAGCAGGGCACCATAACTCATCTTGCCCCATAAAAATCCCATGATATTGGGCGTCGTAATAGCCCTTTCCTCAAAATTCAAAAGCTGCCTGTGCAATTGCTCGATCCGATCGGTGATCCGGCCATCCAGTTCACCGACCACAACAGCGCCGCGCCCGCCATAGTGTATGTTTCCCGGGCCATGATAATCGGCACCAAAATTGACAAAGGCCCCGATTGTGCGTCCCGCTCCAAATGATCCGGCAATAACGCGTTCATTGAGGCCGTTCTGCAGCGACACCACGCAGCCATCGTCTCGCAAACAGGGAGCCAGTTGCTCACACGCTGCTTTGGTGTGATGGGCTTTTACACACAACAGAATTGTCTGGTATTGATCGGGTAAATCGGCAGGTAAAAAAGCGCGCGCATTTACTGTGAACTCCTCAATCGGCCCGGAAATACGAAGACCGTCACGATTGATGGCCGCAACATGTTCGCGCACATTGTCAACGAAGATCACAGGCGCGCCAGCCCGCAGCAGATAGGCTCCGACGGCACCACCAATAGCCCCCGCTCCCCAGATTATGATTGTATCATCCATGACCAGATGTTCATCTCCTGACTTTTTTATATTATTAAAACAATGTGCTACCAACACGTTCGGCAATTTTATTAACAGGCGCTTTAATAAAGAAACCTGTCTAGCCATTGACCTGAAGAAAAACCGAACCATTGACAGGGAGAGTTAAACGACTATATCCTCTAAATCTTTGAAACTATTCCGGGTTTTAAAATTTTATAGTACAGTTTTCTATCTATCCCTCTGGCTATAATCTCACGACTTGAATTTACCTGAACCCGGCGATAAACAATTTTCTTGATATTTTCCTCAAAATATACAAACATTCGTATTGGTGAATGTTAAATTGGGTTTTGGATGATCAAGATATATCGCTGTTTGGTTCTTATAATCTATACTGTTTTTTATTCATCGGTGGCAAAAGGCGAGCCTGACCTTGAGTATGGTGAATACCTTTCATCTGAGTGTACAGCCTGTCACTTGTTGTCCGGCAAACAAACTAAAATCCCAGCGATTGTTGGCTGGGAGCAAAGTTCCTTTATCGCTGTAATGCGCGCGTACAAGGACAAAGAACTCAAAAATGAAGTGATGCAAAACATCGCCTTTCGCCTCGGCGACAAGGAGCTGAAATCACTCGCTGCATATTTTGCCACAATTAAACCGAGGAAAATTCAAAACTAGAAACATACAGTGTAAGGAGGGAATAATGGGGAACATTTCACGTAGAAAATTTGGACTACTCGCTGGAGCAACGGTTGCTACCGGCGCAATTGCCATGCCGACTATAGTGCGTGCGGCAACGCCTAAAGTTGTCGTCATTGGCGGCGGAGCCGGAGGTGCGACTGCCGCCCGTTACGTAGCCAAGGGCTCCAAGGGAGCCATCGAAGTCACACTAATTGAACCGACAAGAAAATATTACACCTGTTTCTTTTCCAACCTGTACCTTGGCGGGGTTCGGGATTTTGAATCGATCGGGCACACTTACGAGAAACTCGCTTATGATCACGGTATAAACGTCGTCCACGACTGGGCCACCGGCGTCGACCGCGACAAGAAGATGGTGGCGCTTTCTTCCGGTGCGATGGTGCCTTATGACAGATTAATTGTTTCTCCGGGTATTGATTTAAAATATGAATCTATTCCCGGTTATTCGATTGAAGCCACCAATGCCATGCCCCACGCCTGGAAATCCGGCAGCCAGGTGCAACTGCTCAAAGCTCAGGTGGAGAACATGAAGGAAGGTGGAACTTTCGTTATGGTGGCGCCACCAAACCCATTCCGCTGTCCGCCGGGACCTTATGAACGTATCTCCATGATTGCCAAAGTCCTCAAGGAAAGAAATCCAACGGCGAACATTATTGTTCTCGATACCAAGGAAAAATTCTCCAAACAGGGTCTGTTCCAGGAAGGTTGGGACAATCACTATCCCGGCATGATTGAATGGCTGGCGCCGTCGATAACCGGTGGTGTCAAAAATCTAAATCACCGCACCATGGAAATTGAGACAGATATTGAAACCTTCAAGGCTGATGCAGCCACAGTTATCCCGGCGCAAACAGCTGGTAAAATTGCCGCATTGGCCGGACTGACCAACGATACCGGCTGGTGCCCCATTGTACCGGCAACCATGCAATCAACAATGGATGAAAACATCCATGTAATTGGTGATGCCTGCATAGCAAAATCAATGCCGAAATCCGGTTTTTCCGCCAACAGTCAGGCCAAGGTTGCAGCAATGGCGGCCCGCAGTGCTTTAACGGGCTCAAAGATGTTCGGCTCCAGATTTGCCAACACCTGCTGGAGTCTGATTGCTGCCAATGACGGCATCAAAGTGGGCGCAGCCTATGAAGCAGGCAAAGAAAAAATCGACGTGACTTCCAAGTTTGTTTCCAAAACAGGGGAAGATGAGGCAGTGCGTAAAGCCACGTACGATGAATCTGTTGGCTGGTATGATGCTATTTCGGCTGATATGTTCGGTTAACAACACACTTTAGAGTGCCATTTCGCCGATAACCGGCATCCCGTAACACTTTTCCCCTTCAAGGGGGAAAAGTGTTACTTCAGCATCAATCTCAATTTGGCCACCGCCGTTTGGCTATTTTCACCATAAGCAATACTGCGCACAAACCTGCCTTCAGAATTTAACAGGTAAATCGTCGCTGTGTGATCCATGGTGTAGTCACCATCCTCAAGTTCCACCCGGTTAAAATAAACCTTGAATGAACGCAGCATCTCCTCAACCTTTGAAACTTTGCCGGTAATGCCGACTATTCTAGGGTCAAATGAGGAAAGGTATTCTGACATAAGTGCTGCCGTATCCCGGCCCGGATCGACAGTCACAAAGTCAACCCCGATGCGTTCGCCATCCTTTCCAAGTTCATCAAGCCAGGTGCCCATCCTAAGAAGGGCGGTGGGGCAGACTTCCGGGCAATTGGTGAAACCAAAGAACATTGCATGGGGCTTGCCCAATAGATCCTTGTTGGTTATCGGATTGCCATCATGACGGGTAAGGGTGAATTCGCTCCCCAGAATTCTGCCGGCTACCTGTTGGTTTGATTGCAAACCTGAATCACCCGTCAAAAACAGATAGCCCAAAGTGAGCGCTGTGACCGCCACCAAGCCCCATAAAATATATCGTGTGATGCGCATAATACTAATTTCCCCGCATCATCAGTTTGTTACCTTTTTCCATGGTGAGAACGGGAAAGTTCATGGTGATTTCACCGGCGTTGGCGAAGATAAGCTTGATCGGGAAATTCTGCCCGTCCTTCAGCCGGAATTTTAAGCCCATAAACATCAGGTGAAATCCACCGGGTTTCAATACAATTGTTTCTCCGGCTGGAATCTTGATGCCACCTTTAAGTGGACGCATTTTCATTACGTCTTTTTCGATTTTCATTTCATGGATTTCAGTTTTTTTCGCTCCGGTAAATTCCACCGCCGTTAGCGTGTCTTCGTGTGAACCACTGTTTGAAATCACAAGGAAGCCGCCGCCTGTCATGGCAGCAGGCGGGGTGGCGCGGATCCAGTTCTTCGAAATAGAAAGATCTCCGATGGTTTCGGCCATGCCTGGAATAACGTTAAAAAATGAAGTGAAGATGACTGCCGCGCCCAAGGCGAGGCAAAAGGTCAGACTTGAAAGTCCGCTTCTCATAAAATTTCTCCTGATACAACAAAATACACCTTCCCCGTGACAAGTGGAAAGCTTGGGTCTTTTAAAGATTGGTGAAATCAGGAAAAAGGAGGACCACGTATACTGATAGACGATGCAATAATTGCAAATTTTGCATTATCTGCCGGATTGACAGGTAAGGCCGCAATCGCCCGAAGATTGAAAAATACGATTTGAGGTGACAGTCCTGGCTCTATGGCGTCTGGCGAAACAGTGCAATACGAACACTGCTTCATCTGCATCTGTTGTGGAGAAGTGCCACCATCATTCCTGTCTATGGTGCGCATTGATTCGCATAAAACATAGTTCGCGCTCACAGTCGCGAAAGCAAAGATGTGAGTGGAAAGTAAAAACAGCAACGCCAGCAATACCGTCAATGACTTTGTCAGTTCAGTATGAGCTTGCGATCTTGTCCGGCCTGTCTGCAATTTATGCCCTTTGCTTATGCACCAACATCTCGCAGTTCAATGCATTGGTTGCCCAACAGCAAAAAACACCGCTTTGACTCTGCCACCTCTGTCCACAGTCCACCTTTGATGTACATTAAATCCAGCGAGGCGTGATGAACTTAAACATCTGCTTTAGGAGTATTAAAAGAAACTTTTGATGGCCGTCAAGAAAACCGGGGTTGAAGAGACAGTTTGCCGCATGGGAGCCAAAACCGCTAGATGTGATCTTCCAATAGGTTGTTCATTCGATCCTTGTTATGATGATTGGAGCTACCAAACTTCAAGCATCAAAGGAGGGATCGAATGAACATACACAAGAATGCACGATTAACGCCGAAAGGTCGAGAGCGTCTGGTTGAACTGGTAAAGAGCGGGCTGAGCCTGAAAG
>JAJRTY010000015.1 GCA_024278055.1 Alphaproteobacteria bacterium
ATCAAGGCGGTTGTTGCCGCGACGGTCGGGAATAACCAGTGTTTTATTATCCACCACCTGAAATGCCTGTCCTTTTGTATCTCCACGCGGGGTGCAATCAAGCCCGCCCGGGCCGACACTGGCGAGAGCGAAAAATGGGGCCACTTCTATCCATTTTTGATATTCGGGTGTCAGGTGCGGTGTTTCTTTTGCCAGCGACATGGGATTGGCCGGTCCCTAAAGCTCGCATAACGCATCAAGAGTTTCTATCTTGTTGTTATCAATCATGGATTTGCCTTCAGGGGAAAAGTAGTTGAGAACACCAGCCGTCTTCCTCTGTCTGGCGGGTGAACAGCCTTCTGTCGTGCAGGCGGAAGGGTTTGTCGCGCCAGAATTCTATGGATGCCGGCAACAGCCTGAAGCCCGACCAGTAAGAGGGGCGGGGGATGGCGCCAACGGCATATTTGGCAGATTTTTTGGCAACCTCGCGTTCCAGCTCGAAGCGGTCACTCATTGGTCGCGACTGTCGTGACGCCCACGCACCGATGCGGCTGCCGCGATCGCGCGAATTATAGTAGGCATCGGCTTCTTCGTCGCTGACCGTTTCCACATTGCCTCTGATTCTGATTTGTCGCCGCAGGCTTTTCCAGTGAAAACACAAGGCGGCTTTTTTCTGACCAAGCAATTCACGGCCCTTGGCACTTTCAAAATTTGTGTAAAAAACGAACCCGCGTTCATCCACGGCTTTTAGCAGGACCATGCGCACATTTGGCATGCCGTCCTCATCCACTGTGCCCAGTGCCATGGCGGCCGGGTCATTTGGCTCAGCTGCCTGAGCCTCTTTCATCCATTGATGGAAAAGAAGCAGCGGATCGTTTACGTCAAAATAATCAACGTTTTCATCCGTGCCAACACCCCTTGAATTTTCAGCCATTGTGACCATTTATATCCTTTGGTAATAGATGTGTTATTGAAGCAGTCTTGTTCGTGAAACACAACTCAATTAGCAGCAGAAACTGAATGTCAGATCCGTATACAATATTAGGTGTTGCGCGCAATGCTTCGCAAGGCGACATCAAGTCAGCCTATCGCAAACTGGCGAAGAAATATCATCCCGACAGCAATGCGGGCGATGCGCAGGCGCAAGCAAAGTTTTCGCAGGTTACGCAAGCTTATGAAGTGCTTGGTGACAAAACAAAGCGTGCGCAATTTGACAATGGTGAAATTGATGACGAGGGCAAACCCAAAGGCTTCGGGTTTAGCGGTGGCAGTCCTTATGGCAGCAGCAGTGGGCAACATCCTTTTGGCGCCGGTGCCTCCTACGGTGGCGGTGGTGGTGGCGGCAATTTCAGGCCGGAAGATATTTTCGCGGAAATTTTTGGCAGCCGTCAGGGCCATGCTTCAGCCCGCGTACAAGCAACGCGCGGTCACGATGTAAACTACACCATACAGGTGGAATTCACCGAAGCAGCCCTTGGCACCAGCCGACGGGTGGAATTATCCAATGGCCGCAAAATTGATATGAAAATCCCTGCTGGCCTCACCGATGGCCAGCAGATCAGGTTGAAAGGTCAGGGCCAGCCCGGTGCAAACGGTGGGCCTGCCGGAGATGCCATTGTCAAGGTGACAGTGGCGCCCAGTTCTCTTTTTACCCGCGATGGCTTTAACATCAAAATGGACCTGCCCATTACGCTTTATGAAGCAGTGCTGGGCGCGTCCTTGCGTGTCCCTACTCTTGATGGCAGGGTCAACCTGAAAATCCCCAGGAACACCAGCAGCGGTAAAGTCTTGAGGTTAAAGGGAAAAGGTGCTGGCAAAAACGCCAAACTCAGCCAAAGAGGCGATCTTCTTTACACTGTAAGAATAGTCCTGCCTGAAGCCCGCGATGAGCGGTTGGAAAAACTGATGGAAGAATGGCGGCAGGAAAAACCATATTCGCCACGCGGGCCCGAGTTTGGTAACAATTCGTAATCGAATTCACTTTATGACGCTTTCATGTGTTTTTATTAGACCGCACCAGACAAATGTGTAGGATTGCTCGGATTCTGCCATGGGGAAACCAAATTCCAAGAGGTAAAATATGGATGAAACCCGACCATTGATGGAGGGTAAGCGCGGTCTTGTTATGGGCGTTGCAAACAGCAGGTCTATTGCATGGGGCATTGCGCGAGCTTGTGCCAGACATGGTGCAGAACTGGCTTTTACCTATCAGGGCGACGCCTTGAAAAAACGCGTGATACCTTTGGCTGAATCGATTGATTCCTCCATTATCCTGCCGTGTGATGTTACTGATGCTGCATCAATCGACGCTGTTTTTGAGGTTCTGGAAAAGGAATGGGGTTCGATTGATTTCATCGTTCACGCCATCGCTTTTTCCGATAAGGACGAATTGACCGGGCGGTATGTTGATACCAGTGCCACCAATTTTGAGAAAACCATGAACATCTCGTGTTATTCGTTCACGGCGATTACCCAACGCGCTGAAAAACTGATGAGCAAAGGTGGGTCGTTACTGACCTTGACGTATTATGGTGCCGAACGCGTGATGCCGCATTACAACGTCATGGGCGTGGCCAAGGCAGCTCTTGAAGCAAGCGTGCGCTATCTGGCTGAAGACCTCGGCAAGAAGAATATCCGCGTCAATGCGATTTCAGCAGGGCCGATCAAAACTTTAGCGTCTGCCGGCATTGGAGATTTTCGCTATATTCTAAAATGGAATGAATATAATTCACCCCTGCGCCGAACGGTAACCATCGACGAAGTCGGTAATGCGGCCTTGTTTTTATTGAGCGATATGGGCAGTGGTGTTACCGGCGAGATTCAGCATGTGGATTGCGGCTATCATGTGGTCGGCATGAAAGCGGTTGATGCGCCTGACATTGCCGTTATCTGATATTAAAAACACTCATGACTTTTACACTCTATTTCATTCGCCACGGCCAGACTGACTGGAATGTGGCTGGCCGCATGCAGGGCCAGACTGATATTCCCATAAATGAGGTCGGCCGCGGGCAGGCCAGACGCAATGGTGAGGTCCTTGCGGGTCTTTTGTCGGCACCACAGGAGTGTGACTTCATTGCCAGCCCCCTGTCGCGCCCGCGCGAAACCATGGAAATAATACGGGAGGCTTTAGGACTTGAGCCCAAAGAATACCCTACCGACAAGCGTTTGATGGAAATCAGGTTTGGCGAGTTCGAGGGCATGACTTTCGATGAGATATCGAAAAAAATGCCGGAAGAATTCGCCCGTCGGCAAAAAGACATATGGCGCAATGCGCCACCGGGGGGCGAGAGTTATTCCGAATTAACCGCACGGGTAGAAGAGTGGTATCAAGGACTTGAGCGTGACACCATTTGCGTTGCGCATGGCGGCGTAAGCCGGTCTTTGCGCGGCGTCGTGCTAAAGCTTTCGCCAGCCGAAATTGTCGAGCTGGACGTGCCCCAGGATAAAGTGCTGAAAGTAGAGGCTGGGCAGATTGAGTGGCTCTGACTTAACCCCGGTTTTATATTTCATTCGCCACGGTCAAACTGACTGGAATGCCCAGGGCCGCATGCAGGGGCAAAGCGATATCGCCTTGAATGACACCGGTCGCGCACAGGCGCTGCGTAATGGCAATACCCTGGCCGCATTGCTTGAAACACCACAGAATTTTGACTTTGTCGCCAGTCCTATGGGGCGCACGGTTGAAACCATGGAAATTGTTCGCACCACCCTGGGCCTTGAACCAAGCAGGTTCAGAACCGACAAACGTTTGCTGGAAATCCGCTTTGGCAGGTTCGAAGGTCTGACGTTCGATGAAATGGCCGAACAAATGCCGCAAGCTCACGCGCTCCGCGAGAAAGACAAATGGCTTAACCGGCCGCCTGAAGGCGAGAGTTATTCTGATTTGGCCGCTCGCATTGAAGAATGGTATCTGGAACTGGATCGCGATACCATATGTGTTTCGCACAGCGGTGTCAGCCGGGTATTGCGCGGTGTATTGCTGAAACTGCCGCCGGCAGAAATTGTCGTTCTTGAAGTGCCGCAGGACAAAGTTCTTAAAATCAAAGCCGGTGAGATCACGTGGCTGTAAGTGTCGAGATTGACGTCGGCACAAGGCTTCGCTAGAACTTAAAGTTGATCGGATTATCTATGATCACCCGCACCGTCCCGGCCTTGAGCCGGGATCTGCTGACATTCGAGTTGAACCCAACAGGTCCCGGCTCAAGGCCGGGACGGTGCGGAAAATAAAGGTTTACCATGTCGATTAACTCCTTCGGCCATATCTTGCGCATGACCACCTTTGGCGAAAGTCATGGGCCAGCTTTAGGCTGCGTGCTCGATGGCTGCCCGCCGCTTATTCCCATCACCGAGGCGGAAATTCAGGTGTTTATGGACAAACGGCGCCCGGGGCAATCGCGCTTTACCACCCAGCGGCGCGAACCTGATGCGGTGAAAATTCTCTCTGGCGTGTTTGATGATGAGGACGACCGGCAGGTGACTACCGGCACGCCGATTTGCCTGATGATTGAAAATGTTGATCAGCGCTCCAAAGACTACGGCGATATAAAAGATAGTTTCCGCCCCGGACATGCGGATTTCACTTATCTGGAAAAATATGGCATCCGCGATTATCGCGGCGGTGGGCGCCAATCTGCGCGCGAAACAGCCGCACGAGTGGCCGCTGGTGCCATTGCCCGCAAAATTGTGCCGAACATGCGCGTGCGCGGCGCTCTGGTGCAGGTGGGCGCACATAAGATCAACCGTGACAACTGGGACTGGGACGAGATTGATCGCAATCCGTTTTTCTGCCCGGATGCTGAAATGGTCGAGACCTGGACAACCTATCTTGATGATATCCGCAAATCCGGTTCATCGTGCGGGGCGGTGATAGAAGTTGTGGTCGACGGTGCCCCCGCCGGTCTGGGAGCCCCGGTCTATGGCAAGCTTGATCAGGATTTGGCGTCTGCCCTGATGAGCATCAATGCGGTCAAGGGCGTTGAAATTGGCGCGGGCTTTTCTGCCGCCAGCCTCACCGGCATCGAAAATGCCGATGAAATGCGTATGCAAGACGGCAAGCCGACGTTCCTCAGCAATCACGCCGGGGGAATTCTCGGCGGCATTTCAACCGGTCAGGAAATCATCGCCCGCTTCGTCGTCAAGCCTACATCGTCGATCCTCACGCCGCGCAAAAGCATCGATAAGTTCGGTAATGAGATTGACGTTGCCACCAAAGGCCGTCATGACCCGTGTGTGGGCATTCGCGCTGTGCCTATTGGTGAGGCCATGGCAGCTCTTGTGGTGGCTGATCACTATCTGCTGCACCGCGGGCAGATGGGCTGAGAAATAAACTATTCAGTGGATTTTTCCCGCGCCACTACCCGGGCAAACAGAATATTCTGTAATTCAATTCGATTTTGGGTGATGTCGGCAAGAGTGTATCTGTCCAGCACACTCATGAACTGCGCCAGCGCTTCAGCAATAATACCCGTGAGGTGGCAGGCTGGTGTAATGATGCATTTGTTTTGGCTCTGGCGCATACATTCAACAAGGGCGAAATCTTCTTCAATGGCACGCACCACATCACCGATACGGATTTCCTCAGGGGGTAAGTTGAGCCGCAGTCCGCCGTTGCGGCCACGTAACGTTTGCAGCAACCCGGCCCGGGCCAGCTTGTTGACAATTTTCATTAAATGCGCCCGTGAAATATTATAACGCTTTGAAATATCATCAATTTTTGACAGATCAGTTTCATTGGTGGCGACGAACATCAACACGCGAAGAGCAAAATCGGATGCCTGATGGAGGCGCATGGCGAGTGGATACCTTGTATAATTGAATGTTGCACTTAAATCATATGTATTATATAGATCTTTTAATTGCAACCATTGAATGAGCATGTATTCCATGTCCCATCCAGATTTTCCCGTTCGTTCCACGCCTGTGACCCGGCACCGGGTTCACCCGGATATTGATGAAGCGTTGATTGACCGGGTAGTTGAGACATTTTACGATAAAATCAGAAGCGATGCCCAGCTCGGTGCCATTTTCAATTCCCGGATTGAGGATCGGTGGCCGGAACATTTGGCCAAAATGAAAGATTTCTGGTCGTCTTTAATGCTCACCACGGGGCGCTACAAAGGCCGCCCGATGCAGGTACATATGCAAATGAGTGAGGTTAAACCAGAAGACTTTACCCGCTGGCTGGAACTTTTTCGCGCCAATGCGCACGAGGTCTGCGCGCAAGATATTGCGGAACTGTTTATTTCCCGCGCAGAAAAAGTTGCAACCAGCTTCCAGTTGTGCATGTTTTACAAAGACAGGATCGCGTCAGGAGACGACTTCAAAAGTGGTGAAACCACTGGCAATTAACACCAGCCGTGCCAAAGTGTGCCTGTTGTCAACTTTGGTGAATTTCATAAACAATGACGTTCAAACACCCCTATCTGGCCAATCACGCCTTCATCTGCCTTGCCCATCGCGGCGGCGGCGCTGAGCAGCGCGAAAATAGCACCAGCGCTTTTACGGCGGCTCAGGCTCTGGGGTATCGTTACATAGAAACAGATGTGCAGGCCACCGCCGATGGCACTTTGATTGTCTTTCACGATGACACACTGGACCGCACCACCAACGGCACCGGCACTATTTCGGCATTGCCCTATTCAACTGTACGCGAGGCGCTGATTGGCGGCATCGAACCGATCATGACGCTTGAGCAGGCGCTGGAAGAATTCCCCGGCATCTGTTTCAACATTGACATCAAGACCGAAAAAGCGCTTCAGCCAACCCTTGACCTGATGGCGAAGATGAAATGTTTTGAACGCGTGTGCCTGGCATCTTTTTCCGATAACCGGCTGGCAAAAGTGCGTCGCAACCTTGGACCTGAAGTATGCACCAGCGCGGGCCCCCAGGGGGTATTTGCCCTGAAACTGGGCTCCTGGGGTCTGCCCCTGTCCGCCAGCCCTGTGCAGTGCGCGCAAGTGCCGGTTTCCGAATATGGCATCACCATCGTCACATCACGTTTCATCACACACTGCAATAATCTGGGCATCGCCGTTCACGTCTGGACCATAGACGAAGAAGCCGAAATGCGCCGCCTGATCAGGCTCGGCGTCAACGGCCTGATAAGTGATCGACCGACATTGCTGAAGCAGGTGGCGAGGGAGGAGGGGGTGTGGGTGGGATAACTCCACCTGCGTCACCCCGACTTGATCCGGGGTCCATTCCGCTGAGCGATCGACAGCAAAAAAACCTGTGAATGGTCTGAAAACCTTGAGGAATGGATCCCCGCGACAGACGTGAGGATGACCCATTGTGGGAGTTGCAGGAATTGTTTCCTCTCCCTTACCCCGTCTTATCAAACACCATGACCTTCGACAAAAAGGCGCGTTCCTGACTTTTATATTTCAAGCCCGCACCATCAAACATCGTGATAAAATCTTCCCTGACATAGCTTGACATATAGGGCTCATGAAATCCGGCCTCAAACAGCTCGAGCAGGCCGTCATAGCCTTCTGCGTCACCATTCTGGATGGAATCGACGAAGATAAATCTACCGCCGGGTTTTAGAATCCGGGCGATATCGCCAGCGACTGTCTTTCTTATTTTCGGTGGCAACTCGTGGAACAGGAAAACAGCGGTAACCATATCCTGACTGCCATCGGCGAGCGGCATGGTTTCGGCGTTCGCTGCCAGAAGCTTAATGCCGGAGTATCTTTTGAGATGGTTGTCGGCTTCATCGAGATAGGCTTGCGACAGGTCCAGCCCGGTGACGGGCAGGCGCGGATAGGTCTTTTTGACAAAGCGTAAGAAACGCCCGGTGCCACAGGCCACATCGGCCAGGCGCACCCGGCGCTGGTCCTTGTCTCGCATATACTCAGCCAGCGGCACAAGCGCTTGCCGGCGCATGGCGTTGGCGGCCCCGGTGAACAATACTTCAACCTGCATGTCGTAAAGCTTTGCCGAATCTTCTGTCAGGTAACCGCCGGTCTGGAAGTGGAAATTCTGGGTGAAATAGCCGGGCAGACCATCCTTGATTTCCAGGTCACGCACTTCATGCACGTCGCGTTTTTCACGCCTCCGGTTAACGGCGGACAGATCACTGAAAAACGCCCGGCTTTTTGACAGTATCGACAAGGGACTGCCATCATGATCAACCGGCACGGCATAAATGCCCTGATCGGCGTTTTTCAGATCACGTTCAAACAACCCGGCGAGATCCTTCATAAGCACGCGTCTGTCAGGCGTGGGGTTTTGCGGACGAAAAGCTTGCCCCGATGTGGTTGTGAGAGGTGCCTGTCGCTTTTGCGCCGCAAGATAATGAGAATAAAACCATGCTACACGCACACCCTGGCGGGCGGTAAAAAGCGCTCTTTGCACGGGTGACACCATAGTTCAAACCCCAATCACATCTGCAACATCTTCAACTATGACGGAAAATAGGGCGTATTCAAGATTTGACCGCATGAAGCAGAAACTCCTCATTGCCATCGCTGCCGCTAAGGGCTGAGGGTATGACGCCCGAAACGTGCCATTTCATTTTCTCTGTGAACCAGCAGCATATGTCTTCAGCCACGCTTTGGCGCAACTCTTCATCGCGCACAATACCGCCTTTGCCCAGATTATTGCGACCGACTTCGAATTGCGGTTTTATCAGTGTTATCAGATGTGCGTCGGCTGCTGCCAGCTCCAGCACCTGCGGCAGGGCGAGTTTGAGGGAAATGAAACTGACGTCACAGACAATCACCTCGAGAGCATCGCGGATGTGGGCTTTGGTTATGTGGCGGGCATTGAGACCTTCCATCGAAATCACCCGTGGATCATCGCGCAGGATCTGTGCAAGCTGGTCGTGGCCGACATCCACCGCATAGATGCGTGCTGCACCGTGCTCCAGCAGGATTTGAGAAAACCCGCCGGTTGAGGCACCAATGTCGGCGGCAATCGCACCGCTAACATCCACATCAAAATGATCAAGTGCGCTCAATAATTTAAGCGCGGCGCGAGACACATACTTAAGGGCGGGATCTGAAATGCTTATATCGCAGGTATCATCCACACGCTGTCCGGGTTTTTCTGCGGTAATTCCATTAATTGTCACATGGCCGCGCTTGATGGCGTCTGCGGCTCTGGAGCGGGTGGCAAAGACTTTGCGGCTAACGAGCAACTGGTCCAGTCTTGTTTTACTCACGGCTAATCCTCGCTTTGCTCGGGCCTGCGCTGGCGCGGCACAGGGGTGCCGGGCGGCAGTCGCCGCCTTGGTTGGACAAAAAACGGATCAATCGCTCATCAGGCGAGTTTTGGTGTTTCGCTCAGTTCAACACGCGCCAATGCGGACAGGACGGTGTCAAAAATGCCCGATGCAGCCAACCCGGCCTGTTCATACATCACGTCAGGCTTGTTTTGATCGGTGAACTCATCGGGTAAGGTCAGGCTGCGCACTTTGAGGCCGGCATCAAGCAAGCCCTCGTTGGCGAGAAAATTCAGCACATGTGAGCCAAAGCCACCCATCGAACCTTCTTCCACCGTTACCAGAACCTGGGGATTGAGCGCCAGTTGGCGCACCAGTTCTTCGTCCAGCGGTTTGGCAAAGCGGGCGTCGGCAACAGTGGTGGAAAGACCATGGGCGTTTAAGTCTTCCGCTGCCTTGATACATTCCTGCAAGCGCGTACCCAGGCTTAAAATAGCGACAGATTTACCCTCGCAGATAATGCGGCCCTTGCCAATTTCCAGTGGCACACCCACGTCAGGCAAATCAATCCCGACACCTTCACCGCGCGGATATCGAAACGCGCACGGGCGATCGCTTATGGAGCGCGCGGTAGCCACCATATGCACCAGCTCGGCTTCATCCGCCGGTGCCATCACCACAAACCCCGGCAAGGTGGCAAGGTAGGTTATATCGAACGAACCTGCGTGCGTGGGACCATCGGCACCAACGAAGCCGGCGCGATCGATGGCGAACCTTACCGGCAGACTTTGTACCGCCACGTCATGGACAATCTGGTCATAGGCCCGCTGGAGGAACGTGGAATATATGGCAACGAACGGCTTGTAGCCCTCGGTGGCCAGACCGGCAGCAAAGGTGACCGCATGTTGTTCGGCGATACCCACATCAAAACAGCGGTCCGGGAAGTTTTTTTCAAACACATCAAGTCCGGTGCCAGAGGGCATGGCTGCGGTCACCGCGACAATTTTGCTGTCTTTTTCAGCTTCTTCAACCAGTGCATTGGCAAAGACTTTTGTGTAGCTGGGTGCATTGGCTACGGGTTTTGACTGCGCTCCGGTGATGACATCAAAACGCGCCACTGCGTGGTTTTTATCGTCGGAATTTTCCGCTGGCGCATAGCCCTTGCCCTTTTTGGTTACCACATGGATCAGGATCGGGCCTTCGGTGGCATCGCGCACATTGCGCAAAACCGGTAGCAGATGGTCAAAATTATGGCCGTCTATAGGACCGACGTAATCAAAACCCAACTCTTCAAACATGGTGCCACCGGTCCAGAACGCTCTTGTATATTCTTCGGCACGCTGGGCTTTTTCCTGAAAGAATTTGGGCAGTTTTTTGCTTAACTGCTTGGCAAAACTGCGGAAAGTTCGATAGGTGCCACCAGAAATCAGTCGGGCAAGATAGGCACTCATGGCACCAACGGGTGGTGCAATAGACATATCATTGTCATTGAGAATAACAATCAGGCGGCTGTCCATGGAACCGGCATTGTTCATGGCTTCATAGGCCATGCCCGCACTCATGGCACCATCGCCAATGACAGCGATAACATTATTCTTGCGGCCATCAAGGTCGCGGGCGACAGCCATACCAAGGCCGGCCGAAATTGATGTTGACGAATGACCGGCACCAAAAGGGTCATAGGTGCTTTCGCCACGCTTGGTAAAACCCGAAAGACCTTCTGCCTGGCGCAGGGTGCGGATACGCTCACGCCTGCCAGTGAGAATTTTATGCGGATATGCCTGGTGGCCCACATCCCACAGGATGCGATCATCGGGCGTGTCAAACACATGGTGCAGTGCCACCGTCAGCTCTACAACGCCAAGGCCGGCACCAAGATGGCCGCCGGTGACAGACACCGCACTTACGGTCTCTGTACGCAGTTCATCAGCCACCTGCGGCAATTGATCATCACTCAGCGCACGCAGGATATCCGGCGTCTTTATTGTGTCCAAAAGTGGGGTATTCGTCATCTGGTTAAACTTAAGGCCGTTAGTTTCATTGGATTATTAGCGGACACTTTAGCGCCCGACAGCATCTATCGCAAATCCGGTGAAAATAAGATAGGAAAAATGTGTGCTGTTACTGCTACAATTTTATTGCCCGGGCTTCAATTGAACATGAGCCCGCTTTAGTTATTGTCGCATGGGCGTGATGTGGCTAAGGTCGCTTGTGTTAAAATTTATGAACTGTTTGGGAGGACGTTCGTGAAAGGATTGATGCAAGACTGGCCGCTGCTGGTGCCAACCATTCTGGAGCATGCGTGTACCTACCATGGCACCCGCGAAATTATCTCACGCACTACCGAAGGCCCGATCCACCGCTACACCTATAGTGACCTCGCCCGCCGCGCCCGCAAACTGGCCAGTGCGCTGGACAGGTTTGGCGTAAAACAGGGTGATATTATCGCCACCATGGCATGGAACGGTTATCGCCATATGGAAATCTGGTATGGCCTCATGGGCCATGGCGCCATTGTCCACACGCTCAACCCCAGACTGTTTTCCGATCAACTTGCCTACATTATCAATCATGCCGAAGATCAGTATATTTTTCTCGATTTAACCTTCGTGCCTCTCATGGAAGCGCTTCAGGACCGATTGCCGTTGGTGAAAGGCTTCATCATCATGACCGATGACGAACACATGCCCGAAACCAGCCTTAAAAACCCCATCTGTTACGAAGAATTTCTAAGCTGCGGCGATGATGATTACCAATGGCCTCAACTGGATGA
The DNA here is from genome assembly GCA_024278055.1 of Alphaproteobacteria bacterium. Taxonomy (GTDB): domain Bacteria; phylum Pseudomonadota; class Alphaproteobacteria; order Rhizobiales; family JAJFHR01; genus JAJFHR01. The sequence continues at coordinate 11,919 of JAJRTY010000015.1, forward strand.
AAATACCGCCTGCGGCCTTTGTTACACCTCAGGTACCACCGGCAATCCCAAGGGGGTTTTATATTCCCATCGCTCCAATGTTCTCCACGCTTTGACCACCAATGGTGCCGACGCCCTCGGCCTCAAAAGCCAGGACAGCGTGATGGCGGTGGTGCCGATGTTTCATGCCAATGCCTGGTCGCTTGTTTTTTCCGCACCCATGGCAGGAGCCAGCATCGTCATGCCCGGTGCCTTGATGGATGGTGCCAGTATCTATGAAATGCTCAAAGTGGGTAAGGTGACGCTAACCGCCGCTGTGCCGACAATCTGGCAGATGCTGATTGCCTATCTTGAGGAGAGCGGAGAAAGTCTCGAACATCTGCAACGTGTGGTCATCGGCGGGGCAGCGTGCCCGCCTTCAATGATAGAGACCTTTGAAAAAGATTATCACACGCAGGTCATTCACGCCTGGGGCATGACGGAAATGAGCCCGCTGGGATCCTTATGCACAATCAAGGGCGGGTTGGACGACCTCAGTACCGAAGAAAAACAGGCGTTGAAAATCAAACAGGGCAGGCCGCCTTACATGGTTGCCATGAAAGTGGTTGATGACGACGGCAATGAACTGCCGCGCGATGGCAAGGCCTTTGGCCATTTATTGGTCAAAGGCCCGTGTGTTGCCTCGGACTATCTCAAAAATGAGGATGATCCGATTGTCGATGATCAAGGCTGGTTCGACACCGGCGATGTCTCAACGCTCGATCAACACGGCTATATGCAGATTACCGACCGTGCCAAGGATGTCATTAAATCCGGCGGCGAATGGATATCGACGATCGACGTTGAAAACCTCGCCGTTGGCCACAAGCACGTTGCAGAAGCCGCCGTCATCGGCATTGCCCATCCCAAATGGGACGAACGCCCGCTACTGGTAATCGTGCGCAAGCCAGGCAGCAACGTCAGCGGAGATGAAATCAAAGCCTATCTGACGGGTAAACTGGCCAAATGGTGGATGCCTGATGATGTTGTATTCGTCGACGAAATCCCTCACACCGCCACCGGAAAAATCCACAAGCTGACGTTAAGGGAAACTTTCAGGGATTACGTCCTGTCAACGGTCTAAGAGTCTGACTCAAAAGTCCTGAAGCCAGCCCGCTCCCCCGGCCCAACCACCCCTCAGGGTACCTTTACGGGTGGTTGGGCCGGGGGAGCGGGCTGGCTTCAGG
>JAJRTY010000172.1 GCA_024278055.1 Alphaproteobacteria bacterium
GAGGCCCGTAAACGTGCTGTTGAAGATGCCCTTCGCAAGGTTAAAATCTATGTGGCCGCCACCAACAGCAAACTGGGCCGGATTATTTCCATCTCCGAAGGTCAGGCACGTCCACCAGTTCGCCAATTTGTTCAAAGAGCCGAAGCGCTGAGCGCCCGGGCTGATGTTCCCATAGAGGCCGGTGAACAAACATTGAGCATTCGGGTCAACATCACCTTGGAGCTGGAGTAAAGCTAACCCGTACAGGGGACAAAAAGCGTTGTCTCGCCTGGAACGCCAGGCAGAACCACATCGCGATATCTGGTGTAAGCCTTATCCGGCAGACGTTTGACAAATTCTTCCGACATCAACAAACGGCGGTCGAAACTTGAACACATGTCCGCAATTCTCGAAGTGTAATTCACATCGCGTCCAATCACCGTAAAATCGAGCCGCGTGCCCGAACCCACATTGCCATAGGCCGGATTGCCAAAGTGCAGGGCAATGCCTGCATGAATCGGGCGTTCCATACCCTTTTCGCGTTCCATATTGTGTTGGTCAATGGCCTTGAGAACCTTCTTCACCGCGTCAAGAACCCGACCACAGGCATCAGGCCCCTGCCCCGGTTCCGCCCGGAAAACCGCCAGAACCCCGTCGCCGATAAACTTCAAAACCTCACCACCGGCTGCTTCCACATGAGGGACCACACAATCGTAATATTCATTGAGAACTTCGACCAGTTTTTCCTCGGACACTTCCGTCGACAGTCTGGTAAAGTTACGCATATCAACAAACATGATAGCCGAGCGGGTTCGTCTAACCTGGCCAAGATGAATATCCCCCGCCAAAATCATCGCTGCCGGTTCCGCCCACACATAGGTTGCCAGCGCTGAGTGCATACGCTGCGCCGACGATTTTATTTCAGCAATAGCGCGAAAGGCCGGCAGACTTTGCTCAATCAGCTTCAGATGGGCAGAAGTCAGGCCGCCGGCATCTTTGGTGGCAAAACTCAGCCCGTTTTGAACGCCGTTGGATAAAAACAGTGGCAGGCAGATATAATGCGTAAAACCCTGCTCTTTAAAATCGCCAACAATACCAAATCGATCGTCAGGCGTATCAGCCAGGCATAATGACAGGCTTTGGCGGTTTTCATGCACCCAGGCAAATGGACTGTGCGTATAAAGCCCGTCCGTCCTGCTGCCATACAAAATCGGAATATATGTGGAAGGCCCACCAGGTTTCCACACCCGGCCATAGCCGCTTTGTTCTGCGTGCAGTGTTTCAGCCAGATACATGGCCCGCTCGATCGACACGCCCGCTTTCACCAGTCGTTCACAAAACCCGTCAAAAATTACTGAAGGATCAGGCTCATCAATGGCTTCATTCAGCAACCAGTCGCTGATGTCGGTAGCGCTCATCGCTTAAGCCGATACTGAAAATCTAATTATCCAGGAAACTCCGAAGCTTGCGGCTGCGCGAGGGGTGCTTGAGCTTGCGCAGGGCCTTGGCTTCAATCTGGCGAATACGTTCGCGTGTTACCGAAAACTGCTGGCCAACTTCTTCCAGAGTATGATCCGTGTTCATGCCGATGCCAAAACGCATGCGCAGCACGCGTTCTTCCCGCGGCGTCAGTGATGCCAGAACCCGTGTGGTGGTTTCGCGCAAGTTGGATTGAATAGCGGCATCAATCGGCAGGATAGCGTTCTTGTCCTCTATGAAGTCACCGAGGTGGCTGTCTTCCTCATCGCCAATCGGCGTTTCCAGAGAAATCGGCTCCTTGGCAATCTTGAGCACCTTGCGCACTTTTTCCAGCGGCATGGCAAGCTTGTTCGAAAGCTCTTCCGGGGTTGGTTCACGACCGATTTCATGCAGCATCTGGCGCGACGTGCGCACCAGTTTGTTGATGGTCTCAATCATATGCACGGGAATGCGGATGGTGCGTGCCTGGTCAGCAATAGAGCGCGTAATCGCCTGACGGATCCACCATGTAGCGTAAGTTGAAAACTTGTAGCCGCGGCGATATTCAAATTTGTCCACCGCCTTCATCAGGCCGATATTGCCTTCCTGAATGAGGTCGAGAAATTGCAGTCCACGGTTGGTATATTTCTTGGCAATGGAAATCACCAGACGCAGGTTGGCTTCAACCATTTCCTTCTTGGCGCGGCGGGCTTCACGTTCACCTTTTTGCACCATATGGGTGATGCGGCGAAATTCGCTGATCTCCAGACCGGTTTCAGTTGCCAGTGCAAAGATTTCGGAACGAATGTCACCAACCGGTCCAACCTCCTGCTGGGCAAAGGCTTTCCAGCCCTTGGCTTTCAAGGCGCCAACTTCTTCCAGCCAGGTGGGATTAAGCTCGTTGCTCTGGTATTCCTTGAGGAAATTTTCGCGCTTAACACCCTGACTTTCAGCCAGACGCATCAAACGACCTTCAAAACTCATCAATCGCTTATTGATTTCATAGAGTTGTTCAACCAGCGCTTCAATACGCGCATTGTTCAAGGACAGACCCTTGACGTCCTCTTCAATTTCCTCACGCAGCTTTTTGTAACGCCGTTCCTGACTCGTACTCAGGCCTTCGTTTTTCAGCTTGTTTTCAACATGGGTGTCCTGAAGCTTGCGCAGTTTTTTATAGTTGGACGCAATCTTGTCAAAGACCTCAACCACCTTGGGCTTGAGCTCAGCCTCCATCGCTGCCAGCGACAGCGAGTTGTCAGCATCATCATCTTCATCATCATCCTCGTCACCACCTTCTTTTGATTCCGAGGCTTCATTTGTATTGTCTTTATTGGCTTCCAGTTTTTTCTTCAACGCCGGATTACTCATGCCGCCGCCAAGTGCGGCCACGGTTGCGCCGGGACCGTGCGCCGGTGGCTTGGTAATGATTCCAGCTTCGGCATTACGCGCAGCAAGCGCTGCAGCTTCGGTAACCTGCTGACCCAAAAGTGCCTGGGCAGCTTTTGCTTCAGGGCCGGCGTAGGTGGCATCAAGGTCGATAATATCGCGCAGCAGGATGCGGCCTTCGTTAAGTTCATCGCGCCAGATAATAATCGCCTGAAAAGTCAAAGGACTTTCACACAATCCGGCAATCATGGCTTCACGCCCGGCCTCGATGCGCTTGGCAATGGCAATTTCGCCTTCACGCGACAATAGCTCGACCGAGCCCATTTCGCGCAAATACATCCTTACGGGATCGTCCGTTCTGTCAACGGTTTCAGAAGCAGGCTTTTCAACCTTGGCAGGGAGCTTGGCTGCGGGCGCCAATTGACCATTGGCCTGGTTTTCCTCAACCTCATCCTGCTCAATGACATTAATGCCCATCTCGGACAGCATAGACAGGGTATCTTCTATCTTTTCCGAGGAAACCTGATCCGAGGGCAAAACCTCATTGAGTTCATCATAGGTGACGTACCCGCGCTGTTTTGCGAGCTTTATAAGGCCTTTAACCGCCTTGCCCGTCATATCAAGCAACGGCCCATCCTGGGTTTCGCTGCTTGCATCTGCCTTTTTGTCTTTTTCGGCCGTTTTTGTCGCCATATTTCCAATGTCTCCACGACAGCACCTGCTTGGGCGCAATCTGGATGGTGTTTATCCGGCCTTGATTATTCTTAATCGAGGGACCGCCAGCACCATCGTGCAAAAATAGCTGAACTCCTCAGTTACAAGGACGATCAGCGTGTGTTCTCCAACATTTCTAAGTCAGTTACGTTAAACTCACCTTAACCACGTACAACTAATTCAAGCTTATTTCCAAGCACCTGCACCGTGGTCGCCACCAAACAGTCCGGGAATTAAATTTTGGAACTCGCTCCATCTTCTCGAGCCTCAATGCCATCGGCACTGGATAGTTGGCTGCGGATATCCGTCAGCCGTTTAAAATTCTCATCACTGCTGTCCTGTACATAGGCTAATTCAGCAACATTTAACTCCTTACGCAACGAAAACGCCCTCACATGCAATTCGGCTGCCTGTCGCCAACCGCAAATAGCTTCCTCTTCCGACGCCTTTTCCCGAATGAACCGGTCGCTTCCGTGTGTCAGTGCCGCTTCCAGTCGCTCCAGCAAAGACATGCAGTTATGCTCTACCAATTGGGATTTCATATCCTGATTTTCAAGGGGTTGGCTGCCGGACGCGATATCTATTATCACAGACCGCATTTTGTCAAGCTCTGCTAAGGAAAATTCGAGGGTGGAAAATTCTTCCAGAACCTCGTCTAACATTCCGGGATGATTGATTATTGTCACAAACAACAAAGCCTCGCGCGCAGCGATCTGCCAACCCTGCTGGTTACGGGCAAGAGTGCTTTTTTTCAAAGCTTCCGAAACTCCTGACGCCTGCCGGGAGGATTTGTAACGCCCGCCCTGCCAGTTTCCTGTTCTCGCACCTGCGCCAGACGGCCTGAACTGGCGATTTTTTCTGTTTCCCGACCCTGCCGGTTGCCACAGTTTTTGCAACCGATCTCTTAAGGCTGCTTCATAATGATGGCGCACTTTCTGATCAGCGATACTCGCCGCAGCTTCCATAATGCGCCGCTCAAGAAGGGCACGTTTTTCCGGCGTCTGCCAGGTATCGGTTTCAGCCTCGCGTCGCCACAGCAGATTGATCAGCGGCAAGGCCTGGTCCACCACCTGCTCAAAGGCCTCGCGGCCCTGGGCCTTGATCAGATCATCGGGGTCCTGGCCATCGGGCAACAGGGCAAAGCGCACGGATTGTCCCGGTTCCAGCATCGGCAAAGCCAGGTCAATAGCGCGATAAGCCGCTTTCAGCCCCGCCTTGTCACCATCAAAACACAAGATCGGCTCCGGCGACATGCGCCACAACAGGCGCAACTGGCTTTCGGTTAATGCCGTACCTAACGGTGCCACCGCATTATCGAACCCGGCCATGCCAAGGGCTATAACATCCATATAGCCCTCAACGGCAATGACTTTTCCTTGGTCATAAGCAGCCTGACGTGCGCGCGAAATATTATAGAGCACATGACCTTTGTGAAACAGCGGCGTTTCGGGTGAGTTGAGATATTTGGCGGGCTGATCCTCTGACAGAGCGCGACCACCAAAGGCGATCACCCGGCCTTTCACATCCTTAATCGGAAACATTACCCGATTACGGAAGCGATCATAGGACACCGCAATATCAGCCCCGCCAACAATCATTCCGGCCTCGATCATTTCGTCAGCCGAGACACCTTTTGAATTAAGGAACTGCTTGAGATCATAGCGCCCCGACGGCGCATACCCCAGACCGTAGGTCTGTTGAGTAGCACTTGTAACACCGCGTTCATTTAAATAACCGCGTGCCAATGCCCCGTTTTGCGATTGCAGAGCATCAACAAAAAAAGCTTGCGCCAGTTCCATAACTTCTAAAAGCCCGGTGCGTTTTTTCTCCTGCAGCTCAACCTCGGCCGATCGTTCCGGCATCGCCACACCGGCCTCCTGCGCCAGACGCTCAACAGCTTCAGGAAAACTCAATCCTTCCACTTCAGTCAGGAACGAAAAAATGTCGCCATGTTTGCCGGAAGAAAAACAGTGATAGAACCCTTTTTGATCATTGACGGTAAAAGACGGCGTCTTTTCGGAATTAAACGGCGACAGGCCGACAAATTCACGGCCGCGCTTCTGCAGTTTGACACGCCTGCCGATCACGTCTGAAACAGGCAGACGGGCACGAATCTCATCGAGAAGCGAGGGTGGAAATTTCATCAGTTTTATTTTCGGGTTCCAGATCCTAAACTATTAATTATAGCGCCCAAGCGGCTGGAGAATCGAGCAGCAATCAATTTCATCAACAGGGGCGGGAAAAACAGTCACCCGCCCCCTGCCGGTTTTTGTTTTAAGAAAGCGCCATCACACGCGCCGGACCGCCTGAGCCACCGCGCATTTTTGGTGCCCCAACAACAAGTGTTGCACCTTTAACCGGCAGCGCATCAAGATTAGCCACACATTCAAGTCCCCAGCGGTTGGTCGGCAACCAGGCATAATGGGTGACGAAATCAGCAGATATACCATGATCAAGCGATAGTGAATCAACTGCCATGCCCACCGTTTTGGTTTCTTCCAGCAGCATTTTTGTCGCTTCTATGTGAAAACCGGGGAAATGCATTTTACCTTTATCATCAGCATTTCTGAACTTGTCACCATTGGTGAACTTATCCCAACCCGACATCATGGCCACACAGGCACCATCAGGAATGGGGCCATTAGCGGAAATATAGGCCTTGATGTCATCCGGGGTGACTTGTGCATCTGCATCAGCAGCGGCTTTTTCGCGAATATCAATAATAGCCAGAGGGCAGAAAAGAGTTTCAACCGGGACTTCAGCAACCGAATTACCATCGGCGGAAAAATGCAACGGCGCGTCCATATGCGTGCCGGTGTGCTCGTTAACGGTCAATACGTTCACATTAAAGCCGTTTTCCTTGAAATTATAAATCGATTTGGCAGACACACCGGGCTTGCCAAAATAGGTCGGAAACCCTTCGTGCAGCTCATGTGTCAGGTCTGTTGGACTGCCGTTGGAAATGTTTACCTCAACAGCTGTCGCCGGAGTAGCCGCACCAACAGCCGCCGCAGCCGAAGCCAGTGCCACACCTTTGAAAAAGTCACGCCGGTCCAGCATTTTGCTCTTGACCGTTTCCATTACGCAATGATCACACATTATCCATCTCTCCCTTTGATTGTTGTTTCACTCAATCACAAACGATGATTATGACAGAGAAAAATCTAGGCCGCCAGCAAAGAGTCGGCCTTCGATTGGGCTTGCGCTGCACGGTGGCTGTCGTTGAGACCTTTATGGGCGCGGGCAACATATTTCCAGTTTTGCGCACTGCTGGGCTTGAGCGCACAGCGCTCATTGGCCAGAGCCAGGGCCAGATCAAACCGGCGTGCGCGCAACGATGCCTCAAGCAATGTCCAGCCGATAATATCGCGCTGGGCAAAACTGCCACCAAGCCGGTGAGTGTTATAACGCGCCGGTAACAGGCGATCCACGCACTCCCCATACTTACCCTGGGCAAAAGCCTGAAGAGCCAGGCAAAACTGAATTCCCATCTCACGGCTCATCGCCACATTGGCATCTGATGCATGTTCCACATAACGCGCATTGGCATTGAGCAATTGTTCAGCTTCTTCGCGTCGATTGTCAGAAACAAACGCCATCATCGCATGCACGTCATTAAACGCATAAAGCGTATCACTGGCGCTCGACTGCCATTTATCAGCCAGTTCCGACCAGCGGCCTCCCACGTCAACATCAAGCAGTTTCAAACGCCACAACAAGGCAGCCGCATCAAGTTCTTCATACTTGTCGCCCGAGTGCTGCTGGGTTCTCAAATGATTGTCATAGATGTGCAAAACCGTGTCCACCTGCCCCACATCCATATGAAACAGCGACAGGTGCCACCACAGATGATTGGCAAAATTGGAATTGGCCCAATAATACTCATGGTGCTTCATGAACGCGATCCCGCCGGACTGACGCCCGCGCATTTCCATCACATGAGCCACCGCATGAACCGCGTAGGGGTTATTGGGACGCAGGGCCAAGGATTGCCGCCCCAGTTCTTCAGCATGCATAAAGTCGCGGTTTTCTTCCAGCCCGAAGGAATAAAACCCCAGGACAAACTCATAGCCCGGAACCGCCTCATCCCAGATTGAAAATACCCGCGCCACACAATCACGCTGGCCGACAACATCGCCCAGCAAGACATCAGACAGATGCACCATTTGCAACGCCAGAAGATCAAGCGGGTGGCGGGTGAGTGCAGCTTCCCAATGCTGAACAGCGCCATAAAAATCACCATCAACCCAGGCACGCACAGCTTGAATATGATCGCGCTCCCGTTCGTTGGCGATAGGCCACAAGACCTCAGCTGCCTCAACGCTTTTCAGCAAAATTGAGTAAATCCGTGTTTCCATATTTTGCGTCAACATGGCGGCTTTGAAACAATAGCCCATGACAAAATCAGGGTGAGCGCTCAGAACTGTATCAATTTCACTGACCGCATCACCGTTGAAAACCAACGCACAGTGATGTGCTGTCTCCATGGCCTCAATCGCGTCGGCTGAATTACATGATGTGGGCACCCCCCGGCAGTCCTTAAGCATTCACATTCCTTTCATCACAACCAAAATTTGCTCTTTATGCATCAAGAGATATAGTTTACCATCAAAACACGACAGGTTCTCGCTAATTTCATCTAATTTATACTAAAATTTTAGAGGTTTTCGACTAATGTCTCTGGATCAGTTTGACAAGAAAATTCTCACCGCCTTGCAAAAAGACGGGCGTGCCAGCGTTGAGCGCGTGGCTGAAGAAGTGGGATTATCACCGACACCCACACGCCGCCGCATCCGCCGACTTGAAGAGGCTGGTGTAATTTCCGGTTATGCCGCCAGAATTGACCCGGCAGCCTGCGGGCTTGATCTGTCATTATATGTTTTCGTCAAACTTGAAAGCCGCCACCGCTCCAACATCGAAAGCTTTGAAACCGCAGTGCAGAAAATGGGCGAAGTGGTAAGCTGTCACCTCATCACCGGCGCCCATGATTATCTGCTGGTCATGCACCTGGCCAGCATCAATGATTACAACCGCTACTTACGCGAAGTCATCGCCGACATTCCCGGTATCATCGGCATCGAAACCAGCGTGGTTATCGGCGAGGTGAAGAACAGCAAGGTGCTGGCTTTATAGCGGCGCTCAAACGGCGCGCAGCCTGCGGACCCCTTGGGCCCTAGTCCAACGCTGCGCTCGTCCCGGTGCCAAAACGACGGTTTATCAGTAACGCTCCCGGACGAACGTAGTGTTGGACTAGGGCCCAAGGGGTCCGCAGCCTTAGTGGCGCTTGAACGTCACTCATTATGCGCCATTTACAATGCATAACTTGAACATCACCCGGGCAAATCTTATGGTACTTTCACATCAGTATCTGTTGAGTATCAAATAATGACCAGACAACGCATTTCTCAAGGGTCTCCGTTCGAGGATAAAATCGGATACTCACGTGCCATTGTTGATGGCCGGTGGGTGTTTGTGGCCGGTACCACCGGTTATGATTATAGCACTATGAAAATATCCAGCGATGTTGCCGAACAGGCCGAACAGTGCCTGAAAAACATCTGCTGGGCGCTTGGGCAGGCTGGCAGCAGCATCGATGATGTGGTCCGGGTGCATTACATATTGCCCGATGCGGATGATTTTGAAGCCTGCTGGCCAGTATTGAAAAAATACTTCAAAACAGCCAGCCCTGCCGCCACCATGTTTCAGGCAGGCCTGGCCGACAAACGCATGAAAATTGAAATTGAAGTAACCGCCCTGAAACAAATCGACCTGGGCGCAGGCCCCTGAGCCCGGTTCAGCCCAGAAGCTCTTTTATGATACGGCTGGCTTTGCCAAAATCCATCTGACCGGCGAATTTTGCTTTCAACGCTCCCATGGTGCGGCCCATATCCTTGAGACCTTCAGCGCCCAGTTCAGCAACAATCGCCTGGCAGGCCTGGCGGACCTCATCATCACTCAGCTGTTTGGGCATGAATTCCGAAATCACTTCAATTTCATCCAGCTCCTGTCGCGAAAGCTCGAGACGACCGGCTTCTTCATAAGTTTGGGCCGATTCGCGGCGCTGTTTGATCATTTTCGCCAGAATTTCGAGAATATCACCATCATTGACCCCCTTGTCGCCATTGCCAGCGCGACTGGCAATTTCGCGGTCCTTGATTGCCGCACTTATCAAACGCAAGGTTGAAAGACGTGTTTTCTGCTGCTCCTTAAGTGCTGTTTTCAAAGCAGCATTAATCTGATCGCGAAGGTGATCGCTCATTTAGAAAATCCATTTACTGACACAAGGACGAGCACCATAGCCCATGTTGCCGGGAGAGTGCAAATCTTCTGTCACAAGTTAAACCATTGATTTTAATGTATAAAATAATTAAATTTTATATTGACGCCTAATTGCCACTTCATTAATGTCGGGAAAATTTGCGCGATATACATGTGCCGCACGGTAAGTCCCTGAATTCCATACGAATCTGCCAAAATGATGTATTGCCAACGCAATCACATAACCACCGGAGCGCCATAATGTCCCCGTCAGATGCTGCAACAATGGATAAAGACCACTCCCCAACACCATGGCCTGCGCGCACAATCACTGCCGTTCTGGTGCTGGAAGACGGCACAATTATTGAAGGACAGGGCCTGGGTGCAACTGGCGAGGCGGTGGGTGAAGTCTGTTTCAACACCGCCATGACCGGATATCAGGAAGTTCTCACTGATCCTTCTTATGCCGGGCAGATCATCACCTTCACCTTCCCTCATGTGGGCAATATCGGCACCAATGATGAAGATATTGAAACTTCCAGCCCGGCCGCTGCCTCTGGCGTTCGCGGCGCTGTTCTGCGGGCAAAAGTAACCGCTGCCTCCAACTACCGCTCTGACAAAACTCTCGATAAATGGCTGGAACACCGTGGCATTATCGCCATTTGCGGCATTGATACCCGTGCTTTGACTGCTCATATCCGCAAAAGCGGCTATATAAATGCCGTTATTGCCCACGCTCCCGACGGCAGGTTTGACCTTGACGCTCTCAAACAAAGCGCCAAAGCATGGGCCGGGCTCGAAGGCATGGATATGGTGCCTGATGTAAGCACAGCGCAACAATTCACGTCGGCCCAGACCGGGTGGCAGTGGGACACCGGCTTTGGCAATCTCGATAAGCCAAAATATCACGTGGTGGCGGTCGATTACGGCCTCAAGCGCACAATTTTGCGCTGCCTCGCCAATGTCGGCTGCAAAGTCACTGTTGTCCCCGCCAACACAAGCGCCGAAGACATCCTCGCTCATAAGCCCGATGGCATTTTTCTCGCCAACGGCCCCGGCGACCCGGAAGCCACCGGCATCTACGCCGTACCTGAAATCAAAAAGATGATAGCCGCCAACATTCCTTTGTTCGGCATCTGCCTCGGTCATCAAATGCTGGCGCTTGCACTGGGTGCTGCCACAAAAAAGATGCATCAGGGCCACCACGGCGCCAACCATCCGGTAAAAGACCACACCACCGGCAAGGTGGAAATCACCTCAATGAACCACGGTTTTGCCGTCGACGGCCAAAGCCTGCCGGAAGGTATCACTGAAACCCATGTCTCGCTTTTTGATGGCTCCAACTGTGGCCTGGCCGTAGACGGAAAACCTATATTCTCAGTACAATACCACCCCGAAGCCTCGCCGGGCCCGCAAGACAGTCATTACCTGTTCGAACGCTTTGCCGGGCTGATGGATACAGCCAGAGGGTGATGGGCCACAATCACGAGGGCAGATAATATGGAAACCGAATTTACCCCCCTCGCGTCCCTTGGCGGGGGCACACTTATTGGCTTGTCGGCTGTTATTTTGATGGCGGCGAATGGGCGCATTGCCGGTATCAGTGGGATTATCTCCCGATTGTTGCCCCCCATCGGGGATAGGCCAGGATTGGCTCAGGGTATTTTCTTTGTTATCGGCCTGCTGCTGGCGGCACCTTTGTATTTCTTCGCATCCGGAAACCTGCCCCTGCAAACCATCTCTGACAATCTCCCGCTTCTGGCCATCGCCGGCGGGCTCGTCGGCTTTGGCGCAGCCCTTGGCAACGGCTGCACCAGCGGCCATGGTGTCTGCGGAATTTCGCGTTTGTCACAACACTCAATCGTCGCCACCTTGATCTTCATGGCCACCGCTTTTGTTACCGTTTTTGTATTGCGTCACATAGTGTAAGGGTGGCTTTGATGAAATCCCTCACTGCATTGATCGCCGGTTTGGTTTTTGGCCTCGGCCTGATTATTTCGGGCATGGCAGATCCTGCCAAAGTACAGAACTTCCTGGATATTTTCGGCAACTGGGATCCCAGTCTCGCCTTCGTCATGGGCGGCGCAATAGCTGTTACCATGCCTGGGTACTGGCTCATCCACCAACGACACAAACCTTTTTTCAACGATAAATTTGACCTGCCGAACAGAGCTGATTTCAATCCCCGCCTGATAGCTGGTGCCTCCATTTTCGGTATCGGCTGGGGATTAGGCGGTTTCTGCCCCGGCCCTGCCCTCACCTCATTACCGCTGGCAGCGCCGGGAACACTGGTATTTGTGGCCGCAATGCTCACCGGCATGTGGGCCGTCAGGTTCACACGCACTTAAACTCAGTCAGTTGAGAAAACAATCAATAGCATGCAATGGTTTACGCTGACCGGGTATTTAAACACGGTTGCGCATAGGCTCAAGAACTGGTACACAGCCCGATTGTTGGTCGAAAAACCAATGACACCAATCATTTTAATCGGTTGAAGATACGCCCACGGGCTTTTTTTTAACAACCGATGGGTGTGGCGGCTCTGCTGGAATTATTGTGAAACCAGTTTAACTGCCCCATCCTCAATTCCAGATAACCGGATTTCATATACGTGACCAGGGCGACCCTTGCAGCTTTTGCTGAACGACTTTCCAGTGCCGAATGGCGCAACTCCAAACAGATAAAAATGACCCCGGGTCGTATAAAGACCGAATTGCTCTCAGGCCTCACTGTGGCTTTGGCTTTGGTGCCTGAAGCTGTAGCCTTTTCGTTCGTTGCCGGCGTTCACCCACTGGTTGGCCTTTATGCGGCTTTCATGGTGGGGCTGATTACCGCTGTTATTGGCGGTCGTCCGGCCATGATTTCCGGTGCCACCGGCGCTCTTGCCGTGGTCATGGTTGCTCTGGTTGCCACCCATGGCGTTGAATATCTCTTTGCCACCGTGGTTTTAATGGGGGCTATGCAGATACTGGCGGGGGTTTTCCACCTGGGAAAGTTTATTCGTCTGGTACCGCATCCGGTAATGCTGGGTTTTGTCAACGGTCTGGCGATTGTTATCTTTTTAGCCCAGTTGACCCAGTTTCAGGTTGCCGGTCCCGAAGATACCAAAGTCTGGATGACCGGTCTGCCGCTGGCAACAATGCTGGCGCTTGTGGCCGCTACCATGGCCATCATCTGGCTGATGCCCAAGCTGACCACCGCCATCCCCGCCCCGCTCGCCGGTATCGGCATCATCGCCGGCATTGTTATCTATTTTGGCATCGATGTGCCCCGCGTGGGTGATTTGGCCTCCATTCAGGGTGGATTGCCGCAATTCAGCATTCCCAGCGTTCCGCTCAATCTGGAAACCTTGAAAATCATTTTCCCTTATGCGCTGGTGCTGGCCGCCATTGGCCTGATCGAAAGCCTGTTGACCCTCAATCTGGTGGGCGAAATTACCGGCAAACGCGGTGGTGCCAGCCAGGAGTGTATCGCGCAAGGGCTGGCCAATACGGTTACCGGTTGTTTCGGTGGCATGGGCGGATGTGCGATGATCGGCCAATCGATGATCAATGTCAAATCCGGCGGGCGCACGCGCCTTTCGGGAATTTCTGCCGCACTCTTCCTGCTCGCCTTTATTCTGGTGGCATCGTCAATGATTGAACAAATTCCACTGGCAGCTCTGGTGGGGGTTATGTTCATGGTGGTGATCGGCACTTTCGCATGGCAAAGCTTGAGAATCTTGCGCAAAATCCCCCTGACCGATGCCCTTGTCATGTTTCTGGTCACCATAGTCACGGTGATGAGTGATCTGGCTATTGCCGTTGTCGTCGGCGTAATTGTTTCAGCTCTGGCGTATGCCTGGAGCAATGCCACGCGCATTCATGCCTATACCGAGACAACAGAAGAAGGCGCCAAGGTCTATCAAATAGAAGGACCGTTGTTTTTTGGTTCGGTCGATGGATTTACAGAAATATTCGATCCCGCCAATGATCCCGACGTTGTCATCGTCGATTTTCTCAACAGCCGCGTGGTCGATCAATCCGCCCTTCAGGCCATCGAAGCACTGGCGAATAAATATCAGACACTTGATAAAACACTGCAATTGCGACACCTGTCGCGCGATTGCCACAAGCTCCTCAATCGCGCCGGGCAACTGATAGTCGCAACCGACGACGATCCGGTTTACGGTGTCGCAGTAGATTACTCCATCAAAACCGGTATTCTTGGTGGGCATTAAATGGTGCAGCGTTTACCCACCGCCAGAAGAGGTTTGTAACCCCTTCTGAAATGTTCTCATATTTCGTAGATTTGATAAGAGATAGTGTTCAGGTGACTCTGAAAATCGAGAATGCAGCAACATAGGCATGAATGTTCCGAAAGGGGTTACAAACCCCTTCCGGCAAGGGTAATTGAATTCTTTCATTTAACTGGTGTGGAGTCTTTAGAAAAATCCATGGGTTCTGCTTTCTTGTAGTCTGACGCAGGTCTACATCGTCCAATTTCTTTTCCCCAAATACATAAAGTAGCACTCCCGGTCAGCTTATCAAGCTGCCACACTGCTAAAGAACTTTGTGTTTTTACAATTGAGAAACGATTTACCAATAAGTATGAAGTAGCCAAAATTAGCGAAGAAACAACTATAGCGAGTGCTATTCTGCTCATATCTTAATCAATCATAAAAAAATAAATTACGGTGTGATTACTAAATGCACGTAAAAACATTCAGCGCTCCTCATTACAAACACAAGAAAAAAACTCAATGCCGCCTGTCCAGTGCTTTGCAGACAATATCAGGCTCCTGCGCTATAACTTTCAGATAGGCCATTGCCGCTTTATCGGGAGCGCATCGATTTTGTTCCCAATCGCGTAATGTGCCGATAGGGATTTGAAAGCGTCTGGAAAATTCTTCCTGGCTGAAACCAAGTGCGCGCCGGATAATTTTTGCCTGGGGCGTGCGCTTCATACGTTGCATGTCAGCGACACTAAGCGGCATATCATCCATTTCAGTTGTTGCTTTCGTGATAATATCGTCGTTCATGGGCTTGTGCCTTTCGTGCCGAAATAATCCACACTTTGTCATGCCTTTCGGTATGGACAACAACAAGAATATTATCGGCAGCCATACCGATCAGAATAAAGCGTTGTTCATCGTAATCAAGTCGGTCATCTTCAAATTCGATGGCAAAGGGATCACGGAACGCCTGCTGCGCCTGCTCAAAACTTACCCCGTGTTTGGCAAGGTTTGAGGCGGCTTTCCTGTGATGCCAATCAAAGTTATCATCAGTCATGATACTACGGGATACCCGTATTTTGTCAAGGGCGCGGTGGCAATCTTCGAAGTCTCCCTACCGCAAGCTCGAACAAAATCTCTGTATCCGCATGCACGCTTCTTCCAGCACATCTGTTGATGTGGCATAGGAGATGCGGAAGAATGGTGACAGGCCAAACGCTGCTCCGTGGACTGCGGCAACGCCTTCATCTTCCAGCAGGGCTGTGACAAAATCTTCGTCATTTTCGAGTTTTTTGCCACCCGGTGTGGTTTTGCCGAGACAGCCCTTGCAGCTAGGATAGACGTAGAACGCACCTTCCGGTGTCGGGCATTCGATGCCGGTGGCCTGGTTCAACATCGATACCACCAGATCGCGGCGCTGCTTGAAGATAGCAGCGCGTTCGGGGATAAAATCCTGGGTACCGTCGAGTGCTTCAACTGCTGCCCATTGCGAGATACTGGTGGGGTTTGAAGTCGTCTGCGATTGCACCTTGCGCATGGCATTAATCAATTCGACCGGGCCACAGCAATAGCCGATACGCCAGCCGGTCATGGAGTATGCTTTCGAGACACCATTCATCGTCAGTGTACGGTCATACAGCCCCGGCTCAACCTGGGCCGGGGTGGTGAATTCAAAATCATCATACGTCAGATGCTCATACATATCATCCGTCAACACCCACACATGAGGGTGACGCATCAACACGTCAGTCAGCGCTTTTAATTCGTCACGAGTATAAGCCGCCCCGGTTGGGTTTGACGGGGAGTTGAACATGAACCATTTGGTCTTGTCGGTAATGGCGGCTTCAAGATCTTCCGCACTGAGTTTGAAATTATTCTCAACCCTGGTGTCGATGCACACCGGTGTGCCACCGGCCAGCAGAACGATATCGGGGTAAGATACCCAGAACGGTGCGGGGATGATAACTTCATCACCGGGGTTCAGGCTTGCTACCATGGCGTTATAGAGGACCGGCTTGCCGCCGGGGGCAACAAACGCTTGGGCTGGTGTATATTCAAGACCGTTTTCGCGTTTGAACTTGGCGCAGATGGCGCGTTTAAGCTCTGGAATACCATCAACCGCGGTATATTTCGTATCTCCACGATTAATCGCATCAATCCCCGCCTGCTTGATATTATCCGGCGTATCAAAATCAGGCTCACCGGCACCAAGCCCGATAACATCACGGCCGGCAGCTTTAAGCTCACTTGCCTTGGTTGATACAGCGATTGTTGCCGATGGTTTAATACGGCCAAGTTGATCAGAGATAAAGCCCATGGGTGGCCTCCGTTGAGTGGTGGGAAATGAGACGTTGTTGATCTTAACTACGCCGCGACACAGCCAAGATCAAGATTGTTGATAAAATTTCATAAAAAAACACCGTGAAACAATCGTTCCATAATTCAACACAAAATTTCCCTGAACTTGATGTCACGAACTTGAAGTGATTATATACTAATGTCTAAGAAAGAGCATCTATCCAAAAATAAAAAAAATCAGGAGGAAAACATGATTCGCAAAACTCTTTTACTTACACTTACTGCCCTAATGCTGTTTATCGGCTTTAGTCCAACAGTATCGGCCCAAGAAGTGTCCAAAGCTCGTATTGACCAGATACTGGCCATGAGCCCAACGCAAATGGCCAAAACCGGTGCGTGGACAACTTCTGCCTATAACAGTCTCATGGGCTATCTCAATTCAATTGAGGACGTTGAAATTCGTAACCTGGTTCTTGATATGGCTAACAATCCAAGATCAACCGTGTTCAACGCTACCGCTGATGCCGATGCCCTGCGCACCACGCCTGCCACCGGCGGCCCCGGTCATCATCAATATCCCGGCGGCCTGGCTGTGCATCAGCTTGAAGTCATCGAGCTTTCAATGGGCTGGAAAAACACAATGGAGCGCGTGCAGGGTGTTCGCGGCGCTGATCGCGACCAGATTATCGCGCAATCCTTCCTGCACGACTGGAGCAAGGTCTGGTATACGATGGATGAGGCCACCGGCAAGGTTAAGAAACCCGACTGGTTCCCCAAATCCTGGGGTGGCAAAGACGGTGTCGCCAAATGGGGCTGGATGGGTGAACACGGTCTGGTAACTTATGCCGAACTGCTCAAACGAAAAGCACCTGAGAAGTTGCTGTTTGGAACAGCCGCTGCGCATTTCGATCCGCAATGGGATCTTGACATCACCGATAAGGATGGAAAAAAACAGGGTCTCAACGCTGCTTTGGCAGAAGCGGCAAAAGTTGCTGGAACGGAAGCACCAGTGTTGACAAGGGATAAGCTGCGCGCCGAATGGTTTTACGCAACCTATACCGATGGCAGTTGGTCATTCTCACATTATGTGGCCGGTAAAAATGTCCACAAATGGATCAGGATGGTAGCTAAAGACATCGGAATTGATCCCGAATCTGCTGATGCCTCAAAGCTGGCCTGGTTTGTTCTGTCACGTGTGTCAGACTTCAAGCTTTACAAGGTTTATCAGGATGCAGATTTTTCCGTTGATGCCGTCAAGGGTAAAATCCTTTCAATCCTGAAGGACTCTTCAGCTTACGAAGTAAAATAACAATTTTTCTCAGCCGGCATCTTATTGGAGGTGCCGACTGATCCCCCTGGCAACAATCAGCACATAAAAGGTGCTGCGACGAACTATTGATCCGGGTGAACTCCACATTATCGCCACAAAATAACCCGGAGCCCGGCACACAATGGTAAAATTGACGCCTGATTGATGCTGTTTCCTTGACACTGTTACAAACAGCTGTCGCACAGCTAGTCACGGGGAGCAATCATTATGCTGATCAGAAATTCCGACGCCACACCTGGCTTTCAAAATTCTCATTCGTCATCTCCACACACCATCTTTAAAGAAATTTTCCTCATCTTTATCGCCCTGTCGCTGTTCACCATCGCAGGTCTGCTGGCCGCTGTGGCGCAACCGCGACTGGTCAGCCTTGGCGACATACGTTCAGGCGGCCTGTTGCTCAACTCCAAAACCCCGGGCAAATATGTTGAAGCGCCACGGTTGCAAACAGATATTAACGTAAAAATCACCGGGTTGATCTCCCGCACCATTATAACCCAGCGCTTTGAAAACCCTTCCACGGGCTGGGTTGAGGGAATTTATGTTTTTCCCATGCCTGAAAATGCTGCCGTCGACACACTGAAAATGCAAATCGGTGATCGTTTTATCGAAGGCCTGATCAAAGAGCGTAAAGAAGCCAAAAGGATTTATGAAGAAGCTAAAGCCCAAGGAAAAAAAGCCAGCCTGATAGAGCAGGAACGGCCTAATTTGTTCACCAATTCAATCGCCAATATCGGTCCCGGCGAAATCGTCATTGTGCAAATTGAATATCAGGAAACCGTAGCCCGGAATAAAGGCGTTTTTTCCCTGCGCGTGCCTCTGGTCGCAGCGCCGCGCTATCTGCCCGCTCCGGTGGTGCTGTCGGTCAAGTTCGATTCAGAAACCGGCCTGGGACAGGTGGAATATGCCGATAAGGTTGCAGATCGCGACCGCATCACTCCGCCGGTAGCTCACGCAGATGAAAATGTCACCAACCCGGTAACGCTTAATGTTTCTCTGGATGCAGGCTTTGCTTTTTCCAACCTTGTCAGCGCCTCTCATAAAATAGCCGTTAAAACCAAAGGCGATACGTCAGCAATCATCGCCTTGGCCAAAGGCGAGGCCCCGGCCAACAAAGATTTCACCTTTTCGTGGCAGGCAGCACCGGGACAGGCACCCACAGCGGCACTGTTTCGTGAAAGCGTCGGTGACGATGAATTTCTGCTGGCCATAGTTACCCCGCCACGCCCTGCTATCGACAGCACAGTTTCTGCGGCCAAAATCCCCAGTGAAATCATTTTCGTTATCGACAATTCGGGCTCCATGGCCGGCCCCTCAATTCGTCAGGCCCGTCTGGCCCTGCTGCGTGCGCTTGATCGCTTAAAAACCGATGACAGGTTCAACATCATCCGGTTTGACGACACCATGGAGGAATTATTTCCACAGCCCGTGACCGGAGATAAAGAAAACCTCGATACCGCAAAGCGCTTTGTCGGCAATCTGACCGCCGATGGTGGCACCGAAATGCTCACGGCCCTCAAAGCCTCCCTGGTTGATGCCCATCCAGCGGACACCTCGACCCTGCGCCAGGTGGTGTTTTTAACTGACGGGGCGATTGGTAATGAAACGCAACTGTTCGAGGAAATTGTCAAAAACCGGGGACGATCGCGCATTTTCACTGTCGGTATAGGGTCCGCCCCCAACAGCTTTTTCATGACCCGCGCCGCCGAATACGGTCGTGGCACCTTCACTCACATCGGCTCGGTTAAAGAGGTTGCCAAAGGCATGACGGAATTGTTTGAAAAACTGGAAAACCCGGTAATGACCGATCTTGCAGCCAGTTGGGAAGGTGCCGAGGTCACTGATGTGTCGCCGTCAAGCCTGCCTGACCTGTATGCCGGCGAACCGGTGGTAATAGCAGCAAAGGTGAAAAAAACTGGCGGTGAACTCGTTCTTAGCGGCAATCTTGCCGGACAACCCTGGCTCATCAATCTGCCTCTTGACAAAGCGGCGACCGGCGAAGGCATCGGCAAACTATGGGCACGTCGCAAAATTCGCGAGTATGAAGGCCAACGTTACATTTCCGAGGACTGGAAAAATCTCGATAGCCTGATCCTGAAAACCGCACTGGCGCATCATCTGGTCAGCCGGTTGACCAGTCTGGTCGCCGTCGACCTGACGCCCTCACGACCTCAAGGCGATAACCTTGCCACTCGCAAGCTGCCATTGGAATTGCCGCAGGGCTGGAATTTCGACAAGGTGTTTGGACCCACCACCCCCTTATTACAAAAAGCTTCAGTGCAACAATCCGATCCCGCTCGTGCCGCCCGGTTCGCACAATTACTGGCATCAAAATCCGCACGTGATCAGGCTGCCAAATCAAGATCAAGAGGCATAGCCCTGCCCGAGGGTGCGACATTGGCCGACCGGAAAATTGTCATGGGCCTGTTGATTTTGTTCCTGGCGTTTTCAGGCCTGCTGGTTGTTTTCTTCTGGCACCATCTGAGCCGGTCGTATGCGCAGACAAAAACTTCGAGGCCCTCATATGACCACTGAGAAACAATCCCTGACCAGGCGGATACAGCAAACCTCTGTACCACAGCGTGTTGTAGCCTTGATGATCATTGTCACAGCCGTTGCAGGCTTCAGTCTCGTTGGTCAGGGCCTCTACATAAAAGCCAAGGCCGTTCTTGCACAAGTGCTGCTCGAACGCGCCTGGAGCCGGACCCTGGCCGGTGAGGTTGCTGCCAAAGCATGGCCGTGGGCGGACACCTGGCCGGTGGCCAAAATAAGCCTGCCGCGCATCAAACAAAAAGCCATTGTCCTCAACAATGCCAGCGGTGAAGCCATGGCCTTTGGTCCGGGTCTGGTAGCCGGCACCCCCCTGCCCGGCCGCCCCGGAACCAGCGTTATTTCCGGCCACCGCGATACTCATTTTGAATTCCTGAGGAACATCAAATTGGGTGACACCATTGAAGTTAAAACCCGGACCAGTAAACGCCTCATCTACAAGGTCGACTACATGGAAGTTGTTGACGCTTCTGCATCAGGCATTGAGCCTAACGCTCCGGGCGAAAAACTCGCCCTGGTAACCTGCTGGCCGTTTGATGATAAAAACCCCGGCCCCTTGCGCTACGTGGTCTATGCTTTGCCTTTCACTAATGTTTCAATACCCGTGCCCGCTACTGCCAGGCTCAACCAATCAACCATCGCCGCGGCTGAACTGGTATCTCTTGCCAGATAACGGGGGGCAGTATTGAGGAGGCCTGGAAATTTCCATTGTCAATCAATCCTGCTCTGGTAATGTCCTGTAAAAACAGGATATCACCCGTGTTCAATGAATATTCACAACTGAAAACCGTCGCCGTGCGCCATCCGCGCGAAGCTTTTTCCGGTCACACACCTTCCTGCGACATATGGGAAAAGCTCGACTGGCTCGAGCGCCCCGACATGGATGCCGCCCGCGCGGAGTTTGATGTCTTCACCGATATTTTGCGCACATCCGGTGCGGAAGTCATTATGCAACCTGCCGGACAGGGACTTTCGCCTGATGCGCTTTATGTGCGCGATGCAACTCTGATTACGCCGCGCGGTATTATTAAATGCAACATGGGAAAACCAGCGCGGCGCACTGAGCCCGCCATTGCCGCAGATATATACCGCCCGCTCGGGTTTGACATTATCGGAGAGATTGAAGCACCCGGCACCATTGAAGGCGGCGACGTTATCTGGATTGATGACAAAACACTTGTTGTCGGCGCAGGTTATCGCACCAATCCTTCCGGCATTGAGCAGTTGAAAAATATCCTCGGGCCCGGCGTTGAAGTGATAACCGTTGACCTGCCCCATTGGAACGGCCCCCGCGATGTATTTCATCTGATGTCGATGATATCGCCGCTGGACAGGGATCTGGCGCTGATTTACCCCCGCCCCATGCCGGTCTCTTTCATCCACTGGCTGCAGAACCGCGGTATTTCCTTAATCCACGTACCCGATGAAGAATACGACACCATGGGGTGCAATGTACTGGCCCTGGCGCCACGTAAAACTCTGGCCCTTGATGGCAACCCCAAAACCCGAAAGGTGCTGGAAGGGGCTGGCTGCGAAGTCATCACTTATGCGGGCAAGGAAATTTCAGCAAAAGGCTGTGGCGGCCCCACATGCCTGACCAGACCGTTAAAACGGGGGTAAAAAAGCTAGCCGTTAATCCATGTGACGGCTCACTTCAAAAACCCTTTGATCTGAGCTAGAATTGTAAAATGATTTTGCAATCGATCACTGATCCTGAAGCCCATTCAAATGCCTTGGAAAATTGATTGAATTGTGTCAATCTGCTGCCGAAAAACATACCTGACTGGGGAGGATGGGTATTGTAAAATCATCAAAAAGGGAGAATAACTGAATGAAAAAAATTCTGTTCATTGCAAGCATAGGTTTGTTTTTCGCCGGCCCCGCGCTGGCTGCCCAGGTTTGGCAAAAGCCGGTTGTCAAAGAGTGCGGACTTGAACCAGGCGCCCAATGCAATGTTGAAGTTACCTGCCCTGCCTCTCACCCTGTAGTTATTTCCGGTGGCGGTGGAATGCCAAAGGCAACGCCTCCCGAAAATCAGGTTGCCATGACCATGAACCTGCCGATAGCCAGCGACAAGTGGCGCGTGCGCTGGAAAAACATGTCATCGACAGATAGCGCCAGCGTGAAAGTTGCGGTCAAGGTTCTCTGCAGCACTCCGTAAAACGACTACTGTCGAAGGCACGCGTATAAGACGCATCGCAATGCAGTTATGTGACAAAAACTGCTGAAAAAACGTTCCGCCCCAAACCAATGAAATTTCTCCATGAGTTATGCAAAAGTTGAACAGCGGCTGAAAAGCGGAGGCGTTGTCATTCTCGATGGCGGCACTGGTACCGAACTTGAACGCCGCGGCGTGATCATGAACCCGCAAGCCTGGTGCGGACCGGCTACGCTCGATAATGCCGCGTTGCTTGAGCAAATTCACTGCGACTATATTGCAGCAGGCGCAGACATTATTACAGCAAACACCTACGCATCCTCGCGCCTGATGCTTGGCGCTGCCGGGTTTGGCGATCAGTTTGAAGAGATAAACCGGATTGCCGTTAAATCAGCACTTCAAGCACGCGAGAAAAGTGAACATCGCGATGTTTTGGTCGCAGGCTGCCTGTCTCACATGTGCCCCTACACCGGCGGCATCGCCAAACCGGATCAGCTAAAAGGGATTTCCCGAGCCGAAATGTCAGACGGATTTAGCGAGTTGGCTCAGTTCCTGAGCAATGAAGGGTGCGACCTGATCCTGCTGGAAATGATGTATTACCCCGAACGTTTGGCGCCCGCCTTTGACGCAGCCATTGCAACCGGGCTGCCGGTGTGGGCGGGTTTTTCAGCCCGGCGCAACCAGGCCGGCGAGATTGTCAGTCACGCAGAGGAAAGCGATATACCGTTCGAAGAAGTGGTTCAGGTGTTGCATGAATATGATGTCGCCGCCGCCGGGATTATGCACACTCCATCAGACGTCATCAGTAATGCTTTGACCATTTTGCGCGAAGTTTATGAGGGCCCGCTCACCGCCTATCCAGATTCAGGTTATTTCAAAATGCCCAACTGGCAGTTTGAAAAAGTCATTGCCACTGATGAATTTCTAAAGTTTGCCACCCAGTGGGTTAACAATGGCGTGCAGGTTATAGGCGGCTGCTGCGGACTTTCACCCGAGCACATTGCCGCACTTGAGCCGCTCCATAAGAAAAAAATTGAGCGACGCTAAATTAGGACACAAATTGAATCTATGTGAAGACAAGAGGAAAGGGCTTTCATCATACAAACAACCATCAATACTTCAGTTTCACCATTACGTCAGGTTACTTTCGCGGTAACATTGGGCGTTATCGCTGTTTTTTCAATGCCGGAGGTCGCCCTTAGTGCCGACGATCCCACACCGACTGTACCAAAGTGCGCCGAAGGTGAAGTGTATAGTCCCACAGCGCAGAAATGCGTCAAGAAAACATCCAACCTGATCAATGACGAAGATCGCTACAATACCAGTGTGCAACTTGCCCGCTCGGGGAAATACCATTCAGCAATCAACCTTCTTAAAACCATTGCCAATCAGGACGACCCCCGGGTTTTGACCTATCTTGGTTTCAGCAATCGCAAAATGGGCAAGATGGGTATCGGCGAAGCTTATTATAAAAAGGCACTCGAGATTGATCCCAACTATCTTCTCGCCCGTGAATATCTTGGCGAAGGATATGTGTCTCAGGGGAAAAAAGATTTGGCCCTGGCCCAGCTGAAAGAAATTGAAAATCGCTGCGGAACAACCTGCCGGGAATACGGATTGCTCAAAAAGGCAATCTTGACGTCTCAATCCAGTTACTGAGTTCAACCAATATGCGACAAACTAAGCCATTGGTTGGTGACAGCCAATGGCGGATTTGACGTTAACGTAAACTGTACGTGAGGGGACAGAATACTTTTTCAGGCAATGGCGGTATTTTTTCGTGCAATGAGAGAAGACCGCCTTATATTAGCTAAATGTCGTCACATGGATTCTCAACACCAGATCAGCCCATAGCTGATGCACCGCGCACGCCCCGGCCCGCAGATGACACCGCCCATCTGCGCCCGCCCGAACCCGGCCTGTCAGAAGCTGGCGGACAACCCTTCGTGCCGCACCGACCGGTCATGCCGGAAAAAATGGAAGGCGGCATTGCCTTTAAATCCGTCTCGGAATTTGAACCTGCCGGCGATCAGCCTGAAGCCATCAAAGAACTGGTCAAAGGCGTTCAGACCCACGAAAGAGATCAGGTGCTGCTCGGTGTTACCGGTTCGGGCAAAACCTACACCATGGCCAAGGTCATTGAGGCAACCCAGCGTCCGGCATTAATCCTCGCCCCCAACAAGACCCTGGCAGCCCAGCTTTATGGCGAGTTTAAAAACTTCTTCCCCGACAACGCGGTGGAATATTTCGTCTCTTATTACGACTACTACATGCCCGAAGCCTATGTGCCGCGCACTGATACTTATATCGAAAAAGAATCATCGATCAACGAACAGATCGACCGCATGCGCCATTCCGCCACCCGCGCCCTGCTTGAACGTGATGATGTTATCATCGTCGCTTCAGTCTCGTGCATCTATGGCATCGGCTCGGTTGAAACCTATACCGCCATGACTTTCAAGATTGAAGTCGGCGAGGCGATTTCACGCCAGCAACTGCTGGCTGATCTGGTCGCCCTGCACTACCGCCGCAATGATCAGGCTTTCCAGCGTGGCACTTTCAGAGTGCGTGGCGATACAATTGAACTGTTTCCCGTCCATCTCGAAGACCGTGCCTGGCGCATTTCGCTGTTTGGCGATGAAGTTGAAGCGATCACTGAATTCGATCCCCTCACCGGCACTAAAACCGACAAGCTCAGCGCGGTTAAAGTCTACGCCAACTCGCATTATGTCACCCCGCGCCCGACCTTGCGCCAGGCCGCCAAAGCCATCAAGGAGGAATTGCGCCATCGTCTCGATGAGTTCAACAACGCCGGGCGGCTGCTAGAAGCCCAGCGCATTGAACAGCGCACTATATTTGATCTGGAGATGATGGAGGCAACCGGCTCATGCGCCGGAATTGAAAATTATTCACGCTACCTCACCGGTCGCGGCCCCGGCGCCCCGCCACCGACATTGTTCGAATACCTGCCCGACAATGCGCTTGTTTTTGTCGATGAAAGCCACGTCACCGTGCCCCAGCTCGGTGGCATGTTCAGAGGCGATTACAAACGCAAGGCCACTTTGGCCGAATTCGGCTTCCGCCTGCCATCGTGTGTCGATAACCGGCCAATGAAATTTGAAGAATGGGATGCCATGCGCCCGCAATCGGTGTTTGTCTCGGCCACGCCGGGAAGCTGGGAGCTTGAGCGCACCGCCGGTGTTTTTGCCGAACAAGTCATCCGCCCCACCGGGCTCACCGATCCTGACGTTGAAATCCGTCCCGTCACCACACAAGTCGATGATCTTATTGCCGAATGCCGCGAGGTTGCCGCCAAAGGCCAGCGCGTTCTGGTCACCGTCTTGACCAAACGCATGGCCGAGGACCTCACCGAATACTGCCATGAACAGGGCATTCGCGTGCGTTATATGCATTCCGATATCGATACGCTCGAGCGCATCGAAATCATTCGCGATTTACGCCTTGGCGCTTTTGACGTGCTGATCGGCATTAATCTCCTGCGTGAAGGGTTGGATATTCCCGAATGTGCCCTTGTCGCCATTCTTGATGCCGACAAGGAGGGATTCTTGCGGTCTGAAACCTCGCTGGTGCAGACCATTGGCCGCGCTGCCCGCAATGTCGAAGGCCGGGTCATACTCTATGCCGACAGGATCACCGGCTCGATGGAGCGCGCCATGCGCGAAACCGATCGCCGCCGCGAAAAGCAGGAAGCTTACAACAAGGCCCATAACATCACCCCGGAAAGTGTGCGCAAAAACATCACCGATGTCATGAAATCGGTTTACGAGGGTGATCACGTCATGGTTGATGCCGGTTTTGCCGAAGATGGCCACCTGATTGGCAACAACCTCAAAGCACATCTTGAAGATCTTGAAAAACGCATGCGCGATGCCGCCGCCGATCTTGAATTTGAAGAAGCCGCGAGATTACGTGACGAAGTAAAACGCCTGCGCCAGACCGAGCTGCTCATTGCCAATGATCCTCTTGCCAGCCAGCTGTCGATAGAACGTGCCGCCGGCCGGCACAGTGCCAGCCGCCCGCACAAGCCTTCCCTCGATGATATGGGACCGGGAACCGACCAGCCCAGGCCTCTGCGCAAGCCGGGCTCAACCAGCGGTAAACCCGGCACCCGCGCCTACAGAAAAAAAGGTCGGTAATAGACGTTACGGCAAAACTCTGGCAAGCTGGAGCCTTAGAGTTTCATTGAATAATGGGTGAGGAAATTAAGTTGGTTCGGTGTTTTTCTTCATACCTTTTGGTAATTTTTCTCCTGACTGCCGGATTGCCCTATACAGCCAGGGCAGATGAAGTGGAGGATTGCCTTAAAGCCGGGGGTTACATTCAAATCCAGGGTTGTTCTGCCATTATTGCAACAAAACAGGCCTTTGGCCTGCCCATTACCCGCAAAAATCTTGCCATCGCTTATTTCAATCGCGGCAATGCCTACGTTGAAACTGCCAATGACGACAACGCCATCGCAGATTTTACCGCCGCGATTGAACTCAACCCCGACGATGTTCGCGCCTATATGAACCGCGGCAATGCCTATGCCCGCAAGAACAGAAGCGACCTGGCGCTGGAAGATTTTGATGCCGCTATAAAAATCGACCCTAAGTTCTCCAAAATCTATCTCAATCGCGGCAGTACTTTTTTTGACAGAGGTGAATACACCAGGGCAATCGCTGATTATGATATCGCCATTACCCTGGACCGGGAAAACGCAACACTTTATCAAAGCCGCGCATTCGCCTGGCTGCGCCTGAGAAAAACGGATCGGGCAATTGCAGATTTTGGCGAGGCTATCAAGCGTGAGCCCGCAAATGCCCAAGCCTACTATTATCGTGGCAACGCCTATGATGACATCGGCAAGTATGCTCTGGCGATTAAGGATTACGACGAAGCCATCAGGCTCAAACCCGATGTGGCATATTTTCATCTTTATCGCGGCATCGCCAACGACAATCGCGGCCAGTATGCTGAAGCGGTTGCCGATTATGGCATCGCCCTGAAACTTAAGCCCAATGACAGTTTAGCCCATAACAACCGGGGCAACAGTTATCTTCGCATGGGTAAAACTGACCGGGCAATCGAAGATTACAACCAGGCCATCAAACTCGATCCGAAAAATTCATTTGCCTATTTCAACCGCGCCACTGCCTATGATCGCAAGTCAGAAAACAGCAAAGCGCTGGCAGATTACAATAGTGTCATCGAGTTGAAGCCGAAAAACACTCTCGCCTACAACCGGCGAGGATTGCTTTTCATCAAAATCAAAGATTATGACCGCGCCGTTGACAGCTTTAACCGCGCCCTGGAAATCGACCCCAAGTACACGGATGCTTTCACCAACCGTGCCATTGTCTATCGGCTGAAGAGCGAAGCTGCCGGTTAGAGCAACCGCAAAACCTGTCAGCCATCGGCATCAAAAGTATACACCAGTCCGGCACGAACAAGATGCAGGCTGCTTAAATCCGCATTGACGTCACCCGGTGTAAACGAATAGGTTTTTTTGCCAAAATCCCCGTAGATATATTCCAGACGCAAATTCAGACTATCGCGGATATTGGTTTCCATACCGGCGCCGACAACATACCCGATCTGGGTTTTCCTGTCTGTTTGATTGAACGCGGTCAATGTCATTTTACCCTCGAGAATACCTACCCCGGCGGTTGCATAGATTAGCGTATTGTCAAGCGCATACCCCAGTCTGGCCCGCGCAGTGGCGATATAGGGTATCTCCAGGTCAACCTCATCCAGCCGGTTTCTGGCTTCGAGGTCTGCCCAGGTAAAATCGGCTTCAACACCAACCACGATATTGTCATATTGCAGGTTGTACCCGACCAGACCGCTAAGTGTCACTGCATCACCGCCCAGTTCGGGATCATTGCCCACACTGGGCAAATACAACGAATGCAGTGAAGAAACACCGGCAGCAACCCCCACATAAGGCCCGCTCCAGTCAGTGATACTTTTCCTCATTTCAGCGATAGGGGGAGGCGGCGGCGGGGCCAGGGGATCGGCAGCAAAGGCAGAAGATGCACCTGTTGCCACAATGGCTGCCAGGCAAGAAACGCAAAATACTCGGGTAGTCATTACATTAACTCCGGTTTGACCGGATAGAAAGCTCAACCAAACATACTTTGTTAACGTTAATTGTCCCCTAACAGCACGAAAAACCACTGGAAATACCTGATGATTTTGGCGGTGTTAAAAAATACCCAGATCAAGTGGTCTGACCGCCCCCATCCAGATGCCGCTGTCGCGATGATCGCGCAGCGCATCATCCGTGTTGGGATGGGCAAAAATCACCAGACCGTTGCGATTGAGCGCAAGATAAGGCATGATCGTGTCAAACAGGTCAGGCTTAAAGGCGATCTGAAAACTCCAGTCGGGGTGAGGCCCCACAGGCCTGTCAAACCAGCGACCAAATTCCGCCTGTTCAAACTCAACCTCCATCGCCGCCCTTAACTCTTCTGCCCGGGGCTTGCTGTCAGCATCATAGTAAACATGAGCGTGGTAATCTTTAATCAGGTCAATGGATAGTGTCATCATGTGAAAACCGCACCTCACAAAAATTTTATGGTTTGAAACCGGATATCGAATATCTTTGCATATTTTCTCTGGTGACAAAACAGCACTTGCAGTAATTTGACTATGCCGATCCATCACCAGCACATAGAATGATGTTCATTCAAGAGGGTAATATGAAATCAGTCAGTCCGGCAATCATAACAGCAACACTTACGGCTTTGGTGACCATAGGACTGATTGCGCTGCTGTTTATGTTTCCGGTCAACCTCGATGGGATTTTTGACAATGACATCGGCTTAAGGAAGAACACGTCAAGTATCTCCGCCAAAAAAGGCTTTGCATCCAAAGGAACTGCCGCCGAAAAAACCGTGTCCGCAGGCGAGACAGCTGCCCCCATGACCATGGACCGGCTTAACACCATTATCACCCGGCTGGACAATAATGTGGAAAAGCCGCGCAACGGCTTCTGGCGCTTCACCGTAACCGGTGCCACTGTTATTGTCGTCGGCGACGAGACTTTTGATCGCCTGCGTATTCTTGTCGGCATTCAAAGTGCCGAAAATTTGACGAAAGACCAGTTGATGCAGATTGCCAAATCAAATTATGACACCGCCCTCGATGCCCGTTACGCCATTTCCCAGAATATTCTGTGGTCCATGTACGCCCACCCGCTAAAATCGCTTGGCGACAGACAGTTCATTTCAGCCATCGGCCAGACCGTAAACCTGGCCATATCCTACGGCGACGGCTATTCCTCAGGCGGCATACTCTTTGAAGGCGGTGACATCAAAGATGTCCAGCGCAACAAGATGATCGAGGATCTGATCAAAAAAGGCCTGAAGGCATAAGTCTTCCAGTTACAGGGAAAATCATGAATTACCTTTTCAAATTATCCTTCTCTCTGGTCTTTCTGTTAGGTGTTGGGTTTGCCAATGGACAAGGTATAGAGGCCGGATCCTGGGGAGGAAAAGTTCGCGCAGGTCCTGGCATGCAGTATCAGCAGGTTGGCAGCCTTCGTAACGGCGACCCGGTTAGATTGCTGGAAGATACCCGTGTAATGATGAACGGCTACCCCTGGTATCGTATTTCTTACCGGGGAGGGAACATCGGTTACCAGTGGGGCGGAATTCTTTGCAGTTATGACAATCCGATTGGCGGTATATTCAAAATCTGTGAAGTTGATAATCGGCGCCAAACATCTGCTCAATCACAAGGTCAGCAAGAGCTGTCTTGCTCGGCAGAAAGCCAGACACGTTCGATAACCGGCAATATACCCGCGAGTATAAGTTTTCGCGTCATTGGTGAAAACGACGAAACTCAATTTAAGATATACTGGCTCGACTATCAGGGTCGTCGCAAATTTTACAAACACATATTTGCCGGAGACACATATCAGCTCACCACTGCCATGACACACCCATGGCTGGTTACCGCCCCCATACCCGGTGGTGGTGAAGACTGTATTGCAATCTATCTGCCTCAAAAAAACGGTCGAACCATTATCCTGCGCTGATATATTGCCGTCAGGCAATAAACGGATTGGTGTTGCGTTCCTCGCCGATGGTGGAAACGGGACCGTGGCCGCAGATGAAGGTTATGTCGTCATCGAGCGGTAGCAGGTGGGTTTTGATTGCCGCTATCAGGGCATCATGATCGCCATATTCAAAGTCTGTGCGACCGATGGAGCCCTTGAAAATAACGTCACCGACGAGGGCAAGCTTTACGTCGCGATTGATGTAGACCAGTGAGCCCGGTGAATGACCCGGGCAATGGCGTATATCGAAATCGAGTCCGACTATATTGAGAACACCGCCGTCTTCCAGCCACAGGTCCGGCGCAACATTGCGCGCACCGCTCATGCCATATTGCGCCCCGGCGTTGGCCAGGTCATCCAGCAGAAACTTATCCTCAATATGCGGGCCTTCAATCGGCACGCTGTCGCCCTTCTCCTCCAATGCCTGTTTCAGTTCCGCTGCCCCGCCGGCGTGGTCGATGTGGCCGTGGGTGAGGATAATTTTCCCGACTTTGAGCTCCTGTTGCATCACCACATTGAGGATTTGGTTGACATCGCCACCGGGGTCAATCACCGCTGCGTTCTTCGTGTCTTCGTCCCACAAAAGAGTACAGTTCTGTTGCAGCGGGGTTACCGGCAGAATTGCCACACTGAGAGAAACCATAGGTAAAATATCCTGAGTTAAACGATGCGATTTATCAAAGCATCATTGCCTTGCGCCAATCTATTGAGATTTTCAAGCAACTGGTCAACGATGTTTTTTTCGTAAGCCCGGGTTTCCCCGCCGGTGTGGCTGGTGACAATGACATTTTCAAAGCCCCATAGCGGTGATGCTTGCGGCAGCGGTTCAACCTCGAATGTATCAATCCCCGCACCGGCCAGCCTTTTATCTTCCAGCGCTGCAACCAGCGCGGCCTGATCAACGCAGCGGCCACGGGCGACATTGATAAGATAAGCGCTCGGCTTCATCACACTAAAGGCGGTCGCATCAATCAGATTGGTGGTCTCAGGCGTCAACGGACAGGTCAAAACCACAACATCGGCGCGCGGCAGGTGTTGATGCAATTCAGATGTGGGGTAAATTTCATCAACGAGGTTTTCAAAACCGGCTGTATTACGCTTGATACCAATGGTTTTCATGCCAAATGCCCGGGCAAGCTGGGCCGTGCGACTGCCAATATACCCCAGACCGACAATCAGCATGGTTTTACCGGGCAACTCGTCTTCGCGGTCTGACATGGCCTTGCCCATTCCGCGCCAGTATCGTTTGTTTTGGTCATCACGGGCGATATGAATGCGTCGTGTCAGTCCCAAAAGCAGGGCAAACGCATGTTCGCTGACCGCATTCGAATTAACCCCGCCGGCATTACACAGAACAATCGAGCGGGATTTTAATCCCGCTGTATCAAAATAATCATAGCCTGCTGAAATTGCCTGGACATATCGCAGTTTATTATCCTGCTCAAGCCAGCTGTTTTTCCAGAATCCGGACAAAACCAGCACATCCGTGTCACTCATGCGTGCCACGGTATCTTCCCGGGTAAAGGTCTGGAAATGCCGGATGCCGGTTTGTCGAGCGGCAAACTCGTCAACGAAATCATAGGCCGAATGGGCAAATTGTATGGTGAGGTCTTCAAAGCGGGGAAATTTCTGCATTCGTCTTTTGTAACGATATTTTGCCGTGGCTGCAATCTAATCGCAACGGTTTCCCCCGCCTTGTAGCTGTTGATGCGGGCGGGTGAATGTTTTTCTTCACTCCCGACAAAATCTGATATAACAAAGCCGTGATCAGACAGGCAGGTTTTTCAAAACATCGTGCCCGGAACAAAACCGAAAGGCTTAAAAGTTGCGATACAGAATATCCCGAAAAGTCAATCTTATCCTGGCTAAATTTTTCAAAGTGCCGCGAAAACGCGCCCAGCTGATTGCCAAGGGCGTCAATTATGCGCTGCAACCCTTCGCTTATCGTCCGCGCAAGGAAATGGCGCAAAAACTCAAAACCACACCTGCATCACCCTTGCACATTGACAACAAAACGGCATTTTGCCTCACTGATTTTGCTGAAATTCCTGAAGTCACCCCGGCCATAGAACGCGCAAGGCAGGTTTATGCCGAAGCCCGCGCGCAGGAAAGTCTGAAAAAATCCAAAGGCGGCAAATCCAAAAAAGAATTTCTGGTCTACGCCAGCCAGTCACATCAATCAGCCCAATATGACGAGTTGATTAAGCTTGCACTTGCCCGTCCGGTGCTTGATGCGGTGGCAAGTTATCTCGGCACCATGCCAATTCTCAATTGCCTGCATATTATGGTCAGTGAGCCTAATGATTCAGCCGTTGACAGCCAGCTTTATCATCTTGATTTTGCCGATGTGCATCAGGTCAAAATGTTTGTCGCTTTGGAAGATGTCACCGATGATCACGGACCCTTCACCTTCCTGCCCAATGACGAGACGCTCGAACTTATCGACAGGACCGGTTACGATCGCGGACGGTTGACAATTGAGGAAGTGGAAGCAGCGGTTGGGGCTGAAACACAGATTTCGCTGACATGTAAGCGCGGCGAAGGCGTATTGCTCGACACCTCAAAATGCATGCACTACGGCTCAAAGGGCAACAAATATCCCCGCCTGATGCTGATGATCCAATATACCGATTACTATGTACCCGAAGCCCCGCCGACGCGCTGGCCGATTGCGGAACTGACGCAAAAACATGGTCTCGACCCGGTTCAGGTTATGGCCCTTGGAGGGTAGTTTTATTCTGGTTTTATCGCAGGGTTGATTTGAGCGACGGATAAATCATGCCTGCAATAATATCTTCTCCGCACAAGCTGAAATGATCGCCATTGAGGTAGGTGATACAGTCACCAACCTTGAGGAAATATGGTTTAAGGGCAAGCTCATCGACCAGCGATAAATAGCGAAATCCCCCCTGTTCAACCGGCAGCTTTATTTTTTTGGCAATAAACTTTTCCAGATCATCGAAAATTCTGATGCTTTTTTCATTGAGATTGAGATCTTTCAAAAGACCCTCATAGTCATTGAAATCTATACGCGCCTCAACAAAGGGGCCGAGCCAGACAACGTCGGCAAACTTCGAAATGCGTTTCAAGTAATCGATAACCAGGTCGATATTGCGATCATCGAAACTGTATCTGGCGCCGGCATCAAATACTTTTTCTGTATCAACATTGCCCTCACCGTCTTTGATAAAATACGATCCCGATTGATGGAACAACACCGTTTTTACCTTGTCGGAATTTTGTTTTAAAAACGCATCAAAGCCATCATACTGGCATTTCTTTTTATTCCTGTGCGGTCGGCATCCACCTTGCACCACACCGAAAACGAATGGATATACATTCGACTTTGCCACCACATTGTAGAGATTCATCCCATGACTGTCGCCCAGTACAATGACGGCCTTGTCGTATTTTCGGCACAGTTTTCAAACCGCGACACAGCTTGTTTGGTAACAGTCAGGTCGGAGAATTTGCATTTGCCATCATCAACCATGTAATCATAAAGATTAATCCCGGTGGCCTTGTCGACCAGCCTGATGGTTTTCGCCTCGGCCACAGTTAACCGGTTGTTTAAATAATTTTCTTTGAAGCCATCGGTTGCAAATCCAAGATATCCAACAACAACCAGCAGGGTTGTAACACCTGCAGCAGCTTTGAAAACAAACCCGCGCGAAAGCGCCAGGCTGTGTTTGGTGTGCCGGAAAGGCAGCTCAACGAAGCGCCAGCTGAAATATGCCAGTCCAAGCGATGTTACTGAGAGAAACAACATCACACCATCATTGAGGAATTCACCGTAGCCGATGCGGGCAAAGGCAAAAATCGGCTGGTGCCACAGATAAGCACTGTAACTGATCAGGCCCAGACCCACCAAAACCCGATGCGCCAGCAAATTGCCGACAATAGTACCCTTCAGGCCATAAAGGATGATGAGTGACGTTCCCAAAACCGGTGCCACAGCATAAAGCGAAGGAAATGGCGTGCTTTCATCATAGACAAATATGGCCATAATAATCAGTGCCAAACCTGCCAGTGACAACCATTGATTGGGCTTAAGTTCTCTTTTAAAGGCGATAAATGCGCAGATTGAGCCAAATAAAAGCTCCCACACCCGCGTTGGCGCCAGGAAAAAATTGGCCTCGGGAAAATCGCGCGCCCCCCATTCACTCAAGGCAAGACTGGCCACCGTAATGGTCAAAAGAACATAGAGCATCGGTTTGAAACCAAAGCGCCACAGCACGATCAAAAGAAGAGGGAAGAACAGATAGTATTGCTCCTCAACTGCCAGGCTCCAGGTATGAAGCAGCGGTTTTTCTTCAGCCGCTGCACCAAAATAGTTACTTTCCTGCCAAAATAGAAAATTCGATGAAAACAGGTTGGTGGCAATAATGCTATTGGCAAAAGCCTTGAGCTGCGGTGGTATCATTAGCGCCCAGGCAAACGGCAAAGAGACCAGCATGACAAAAGTCAGCGCCGGTAAAATGCGCCGGGCGCGCCGTTCATAAAACCGTAAAAGCGAGAACCTGCCCTTGTCCAGATCATCCATTATGATCGAGGTAATGAGATAGCCGCTGATAACAAAAAAGACATCTACGCCGACATAGCCACCATTAAACAGGCTAAAACCGGCATGAAAAAAAATGACCGGAACAACAGCGACAGCTCGCAACCCATCTATTTCAGCACGATATCGCAAGTTAAAACCTTTGAGTAAAAGGGATTTTTAATCAATCAGATAGAGATGATATTGCTCTGCTTTTTTTCCGCTTGAAGGCGAAATCAGCGAGCGAACGAAGTTTTCTAATTTTCTCCCGCCCAGACGCCACGCCGCCGTCATTAAAAAACCCGCGACGAATGACGGTCGCTGCAAGCTGGTATCCTCAGGTGATTTTCCTGTTCTTTGTATTTGCAGAACATTTTTCTCAAACCGGATATTCCATTTGGAGTTGACCAGAATTTCTCGAAAGCGCTCGGGGCGTTTGAACCCTGGAATATTCCAGTTGCGCGGCTTGCCCTTTTTGTAGGCCATGGCAAAAATCCCGACTTTATATTTGCCACGCAAAGCTTTCAAAAAGGCGTTGGCATAATCATCCCATCCCATTTTGCTCACCAGCTCCTGGTCAAACAAGGCACCGGCATGGTGTATCAGGTTCTGGCAGATGATCACGTCACCATCAGGAATTTGATCCAGCGTCTCCAATGAAACACTGTATTCTTTAAACTTGGCCTTTTCCTGCAATCCCA
The DNA here is from genome assembly GCA_024278055.1 of Alphaproteobacteria bacterium. Lineage (GTDB taxonomy): Bacteria > Pseudomonadota > Alphaproteobacteria > Rhizobiales > JAJFHR01 > JAJFHR01. The sequence continues at coordinate 35,648 of JAJRTY010000172.1, forward strand.
TGGCTCTGGCAGCTTCCGTGCCAAAATTCAAAATGTCCGGCACCACATCATAGACGATGACTTCTTCAACCAGACCCTCATCGAGCAGGGATAAAGAGAAATACCCGCAATTACCACCGATATCGATCAGGCGTTTTAATGGCTGGTGACTTTTTAGAAAATCACGCACCAGTTCATAGCGCGCCTCAATGCCAAAACTGTCGACCCCGTGTTGATCTATATTCAGGTCTTTGGCCAACCGCTTGGGATAGCGAATATAATCACCATGTTTGCGCGCCTCAGTGAATGACTGCTTCAACTGATCAATATTTTCAATTTCCATATTCATTTTACGCCTTCGCACAGCTCCTCAATCATAGTTTGGTTTTTCCCGATTTCCGCCACAAAAAACTGACGCGAACGTTTAGCACTCATTTCGCGTGCCTGCATATAATACTGGATCATTTTATCCCGGTTTTTCTCTCGCAATACACTATCGGCAGCCAAAACAAGCGCCATTTGAATTTCAGGTTGAACAACGTCGGCCTGGTTTTTTGAAAGTGACGCCAGCATATGAAGAACATCACTGCGTATATCAGGTTGCCTCGTATAGATCTTCCTTAAATCAGCTGCAACCGGCATGACACATGCAGCTTCCCAATCAACAACAAAAAGTCGGCCCAGATGACTTCTTATCATATTATCCGGGCTTAAATCACCATGGCAAAAAGCAACCGGCCATTGTGCCGTTATCCAGTAATCTGAAGCAAATGCACTTCCGTTATCGGGCAGGTACCGGAGAACCTCTGATACTTTAACTCCATAGATTTTCCGACTGAAAACTTTGCGGTGCCGGCAGGTCGAACGATAAAAATCCAGCGCATGGTCGCGAATAAATTCTTCTGCCAGCGGCCTGCCGCCTTTTGCCTGGACAATCATGTCTTCGGTTATCCAGCAACCATTCTTGCGGTCATAACGGTTAATATCGGGCACACCAAATGACGGTCTTAAAGCTCCCTCCAACAACCTTCGGGCCTTGATCTCCCGGCGCAGGCACCCCGCCCTGCTCAGGCCGACGAGAGCAATCTTGATCGTCTGGTTCTGGTCTTTTCCACACCCCAATACCCGCAGATTGTTCTTGACCCGGATTGAATTGGCTAAAAATGGCAGCCCGACATAGGCCCGGGGCCAGCGGCGCGGCCGCAACAGATTCTCAAGAAAAGCCCGGGTTAAAACCGTCCTTTTAACCGGTAACAAATACTGACCACAGAGGAAATAACCGTATTTGTTTTCCAGCCCCTCGCCAAAAAAACTCTTTGAAAAATCAGTCAGAGCATCAATTATCTGGCCAAATTCACGTTCGCGAACCTTTACCACCGAATTTCACTCCCTAGATTTACAAAGTTTTTCACGAAAAAAATCATCAGACAACAGATTTAAAGGCTTGAATAACACGACAATGCATCAGTATGCGTTTTGCTCCAGCAACCACTTGTTGCCAAGGCAAAACTCAAGTTGCAACTTGTTGTATTTTCCCAGCGCAGCTTCCTGAAGCTCAAAATAATGCACGTCATTTACCTCATCGTGGCGGTAGGCCCACTGGCGTTGAAAGTTTAACTTAAGAAAGCGGGCATTGGCCGTCCGGCCATCAACAACAATCAAAGTGCCGGGCAGAAAAAAGTGCTCGATCTTCAACAGATCACACGACATCGGCAATCGGTCGGGATGGGCTGTTGTTATGCCATTGACTGTCCCGGTGGCCGCATGCTGGGAAGGGCCATCAAGATAGACCAGATCCGGGCAAATATTGGGTAACGCGTCATATTCGGTACAGATGCGGTCGTTAAACTGCGTCATGTTAACAGCACTTTTGTGGAAGTGTGCGAAGGGGCGCAATTCCTCCGGCGTGCGTTCAGCCGCCAGCTTGATGTAATCGGGCATATCATCAACACTATGCACTTCAAAACAGTCGTGTCGACGCAGGTTTTCACGCACAAATTCGCCATGTTTCAGAGAATTGATCTGAAGGGCATGAGCAAAAACAAGTGACGAATACCCACAGCCAAACTCCAGAACCGTCGTCACCTTGCGGCTAAGACACAAGCGGTGCAATCGTACCAGATCGTGAATTTTCGGCGCAAATGGGTCAGTAAAATCCGCATCCACTGATCCCGATACGCCGGTATCCTGTTTTATCGAAAAATCGATAAGCCCGTCGATGCCGTACTTACCTGCATAATCTTCGTCGCATATATCAGCATCTTCATTGGTCATTGTAAGTTCCCCACCCTTGTTTCCAAAGGTGTTCTGCGGTAATTTCATTTTGGAAGCGTTGAGTGTTATCACGGTAAATACAGCCCCGCAATTAATTCTGTCAGAGAAAATTCAATGATGGCAGAATTGACCAGGGTCAATGCACAGACAAAAGTTAAATTGGAAAATTCACCGGTAAAGTATATACGTAGTTGCAATTCAATTTAAAGCAGATGAGTTCACATGAAGAACACAGTATTCATTCACACCAACGCCAAGCAAATTGCCGGAGCTGTGGTTTCAGCCCACTCCCTTAAGCGCAACTCGGCTGATCCAGACGCCTTTGAGGTTAAAATTCTCAAAGTCGAGGACCATGATTTTTTCAAAGCCTACGAGGGGCGCAAATTTCTGCGCGCAAAAGGCTGGCGCACCTGGAAGAATGATGATTTGCAATCGTTCACGCCAACACGCTTCATGCCCCCGGAACTCATGGGCTATAAAGGCCGCGCGGTGGTTATTGATCCCGATGTATTTGCCGTTGGCGACATCAATGAGCTGTTTGAAAAGGACATGGGCGGCGCTGCCATCGGTGCCAAACCGCGCCCCGGCCACAATGGCAGGGCGGATTATGTCGCCAGCAGTGTGATGTTGCTGGAATGCGAAAAACTACAGCACTGGAAAGTAAAAGAGCAGTTTGATGCCCTGTTTGAGGGCACATTTGATTATGACGACTGGATTACCCTCACGACTGAACCCGAAGGCAGCATCTGCCACCTCGAATCCATATGGAATGATTTTGACAATCTGACCCCGCAAACACGCCTCCTGCACAACACCAAAAGACGCACGCAGCCATGGAAGACCGGCCTGCCGATTGATTTCCGCAACCGCATCCCGCTGATTTCAAAATTCCTGCCCGAAAACGGCATCGTCCTGCCCGGACGTTACAAAAAACATCCCGATCCGCGCCAGGAAGCCCTGTTCTTTTCCCTGCTGAAAGAATGTCTGGACAAAGGTCTGATCAGCGAAAGAGAAATCAAGCACGAAATGGCCTCAAACCACGTCCGCCACGATGCCCTGGAAGTCATGGCAAAAGTTCCCGATGTGGATAGTATTTTGAACCAGAAAGTAGCTGCCTGAAATTGAGCAGGCGGTTTTTTAGAGGCGCTCAAGCGGCGCGCGGCCTGCACTCGCAGTCGCTCGTTAGTCGTTCGCTGTCGCTCCTCCGGTGCTGCAATGAGAAATTGTCCGTATAGCAACCGGAGACCACACCCCAGATTATCCGTATAACAACCGGAGACCACATTCCGGATCATCCGTATGGCACCTGGACAAGCGAAGCGTTGGACTAGGGCCCAAGGGGCCCGCAGGCTGCGCGCCGCTTGAGCGCCACTCTTAAAAGAGCGCCACTTTCAAGAACACCATCCAAAATTACTCCCCTACTTCTGCTCGATAGAAAAAATCCGGTCGGACAGCTCGGTTACCTGTGGTAGCGGCATGTCCAGCCGTCCAGCGAATTCGGCCAGTCTGGCGGAAACTTCACCTGCCGAAACTGGTGGGAATTTATGGTCGATGTAATCTGCATGAGCCAGTGAATACCTGTCCAGCTTTCTCAAGCTGCGCTCACACCCGCGCCATAAAGACCGCGTTTGCCCGGCCAGCCGGGAAACAGGGCTCACCGCCTCGCGCTGGGGCAAGGCGCTGATGGCATCGATAATTCGCTGCGAACTGGTTGGCCCCTGCAGGCCGGAAACCAGGTTGGCCAACTCGGCATCTATGGTTTCATTGCCTGATTGCGGTTTTTCAATCGCATCAAACAGCCGTGTCTTGTCTTCGGCAACAATTGACACTTTCAACGGTTGGCGAATTTCAAACTCGCCGCCGTTAACCGGTCGATACATGATGGCGGGGCGGGCAAGGATGGCGGTTTCTAACGCTGTGGTACAGCCATTGTGGATAACGGCGTCGGCGGCCATCAGCCATGGAATTAATTCTGCATCATATTTGACCAGAATATTATCCAGCCCCTTTGATGCTTCTATCCACGCTGCCGGATTTTCGGATGGATGGGGACGAATAACAATCTGCCGGTCGGGAAACCGGGCTGAAAGTTCTGGCAGCAGTTTGACGAATGCCCGGTATACAGCGTAGCGAAACTTGAAAAACTCTTCGGGAAACTGATAGGTGCGGGCCAGTTCGCCAAGTTCGGCATCGGTTTTTTGACCATCACCATTACTTTGTGCCAAAGCAAAATTGAGGATGCCGAAGTTTGAATTGATAAGGATAAATTTCCCGTGTTTTTCCTGCAACCTGTCCGCAGCCGGGCGGTAAATCTCGCGCAGAGGCGGGCGTAAAAGGTCCGTGCGCGGGTTTCCGGCGGCAATAATATCGGGACCGGGCTGACCTGCAACACTGGCCAGAACCTCGGCATGTTCCACTCCCCAGGCAAAAATCGCATCCATACAGCCCATGGCCGCAACATCAGCACGGCGATGGCAATAACTGTCTTCATCCAGCCACACCAGACCTTCTTCATCGACACCGACAATACGGTGGCCAAGCTGGCGCATGATGCGTAAAAAGCGGCGCCTCTTGCGGGTGAAATTATGAGTAAAGAACACACCGGGCTCGAACCTGTGCATGATGTTGCTCATCATTGAGCGATTGCCCAGCACCACCTTGTGCCCGCGCCCAACACCATGCAGAGCAAGCAGCAGCTTGCCATCAAGCTCCCGGGCAGCGGTTTCAACAGGAATATACAGGTTCATCAAAGAGGCCGAATTTGAATTGAAATTATTGTCGGCAGGGTCGAGCGCTGCTGTTAGCACAGCTATGCAAAAAATAAAAGTCGCGGGTTCAAAGGCAATAATTGTTTTTTAGGCAGGGAACATACAATCTGTTATTCATATCCATCTTAAAGGAAAGATTGTTGATGAGTGCTGTTTCTTCTATTTTGCCGATACCGGTGCGTTTGTTCTGCCTGAGCTTTATTCTCGCCGTAATGGTGATATCGCCAAAGGCTGTCGCACAGGGAATACCGGGGAAGTTTGATTATTACACATTAACGCTGTCCTGGAGCCCCAGTTTCTGCACCACACCGGCAGGCCGCAATTCTCCACAACAATGTGGCAAAACCCGCCGCTATGCGTTTGTTGTTCACGGGCTGTGGCCGCAGTATTATCGCGGCTGGCCGCAATTTTGCGCACGCAAAGCCCCCTACCTCGCCAACAGGTTAATCCGCTCATATTATGACATCATGCCGTCCAAACGCCTGATCATCCACCAGTGGAAAAAACACGGCACCTGCACCGGGTTAAGAGCGGCAGATTATTTCAACCAAACCCGCAGGCTGTTTGACAAAATTAAAATCCCGGCACGCTACCTCAGGCCCAACAAGCCCATTGTCACCACACCGGCACAAGTGGTTGAGGATTTCATTAAGACCAACGCGGATTTGCAAGGGGATATGATTTCAATTCAATGCGGCAACAACACCAGAAGGGCACGGCTGAAAGAAGTAAGGATTTGCTTCGGTCGTGACGGAAAACCGGCAAAATGCGGCAGCAATGAAACCCGACAGTGCCGCGCCCGGCAGTTAGTTCTGCCGCCGGTCAGGGGTTAGCGCGGGATCAAATAACTTGGGATCATCTGCACCGTCCCGGCCTTGAACCGGGACCTGTTTGATAAAATAACAATCTGCCTCCCTCCTCCTTGTGGGGAGGGATTGAGGGTGGGGGTTAAAGTGATCATGTATGCGCTTTCGCGCATTCACCATGGTCATAATAATCAACATTTTATTGATTTTAGTAAGGGTTTAAAGAGAACCCCCACCCCAACCCCTCCCCACAAGGAGGAGGGGCTTTAATGTATTCCGTTCTACTGCTTCCTGTTATTTCGCCCGCGTTTGCCGAGACCGAAAATTGCCGGCGAGGTGCGCATGAAGGCAACAAACGACTTGCGTCTGGCCAGCGGCACACTTGGCCGCACCATCATACGAGCCAGCACAAACACCAGAAGCGCTGAATGTATTACGGTCGTATAGGTAAAGACTGCCGCAGGGCCGTATTTTTCCATCACCAAAGAGGCCGCAAACGGGCCGATTGCAGCGCCGATAGCAAACAAAAACAACAATCCGGCAGCAACATCAATAAAATCTCCTGATTTGGCGAAATCATTGGCATGCGCAATGGAAAGTGAATAAAGCGGCAACGCAAAGGCGCCAAACAGGAATGACCCGGCATAAATGAGGTTTGGCTCCTGGCCGGAAAGAGTGCTTAAAAATATGCCCGCGAGCGCTGCCCCGGTGGTTGCCCCGATCATCACCCAGCGCCGGTCATAACGATCAGACAACCAGCCCAGCGGTATAGGCATAATTGCACCGCCAGCAATGCCGGCACTCATGAACAAGGCCACCTGCAACACATCAAAACCCAGTTCACCGGCATAAAGCGGACCGATGATGCGAAAAGCGGAATTGGTCAGCCCAATGGTCAAAACACCAACAGCGGCCAGTGGCGACACACCCCAGATCATGGTGAGTTTTATGTCATGAGCTTTTGGCGGCCTGGGGCTGGGACTGCGCGACAGGGCAACCGGCACCAGGGCGAGACAGAAAAAAATCGCCACCAGAATAAAAATTTCAGACCCTTGAGGCCCGACAATCGGCAGCAAAAACTGCCCGCCGGTAACCGCTGCCAGATCAACGGTGCGATAAAGGCCCAATACCCGGCCACGTCCTTTGGATCCGGCTTGTTCATTAAGCCAGCTTTCCGTCACCATCGACAGTCCGGCAAACACCACCCCCATGACAAAGCGAATAGCCATCCACGAGACCTCACCAACCAGAAGCGCCATGGACAAGGCTCCAACAGCGCCAATGGCAGCAAAGGCAGCAAAAACCCTGATGTGTCCGACAGCAGTAATCAGTGGTGGCGCATAGCGACAGCCAAGCATGAACCCCAGATAATATGTGGCCCCGATAAGACCAATAACCGCCGGGGAAAATCCTTCCATGTCGGCACGGATGGTAATCAACGTGCCCTGCAGCCCATTGCCCGCGAGTAATATGCCCGATGAAATAAGAACAGGGGCCAGCTGCTTTAGATTGCGCATGAGAGAAACTGTGTAGTACCAAGGATTGATCACGGTACAATGATATAGATTGCCACGGCAGGCAAATGTTCATTGCGCAACCCTGATAGCGTCTACGCGCAAGGCTAAGTTTAAAGGAAGTTAAAATTGACATCAAAATCAACCAGACAACCCGAGCCGGATCAAAACCCGATCACCTACCAGGGTATCGTTTACCCTTGGCACTGTGATCATATGGGGCATATGAATGTGATGTGGTATACGGGCAAGTTTGATGAGGCCACGTGGCACTTCTTTGCCCCGGTTGGCATCACAGCCGAATATCTGCGTAACAATGGTCTGGGCATGGCAGCCGCTGACCAGCATATTCGCTACAAGGCCGAACTGCTGGCTGGTGACCTGATAATCGTTCGATCACATTGGCTTGAGGTCAAGGATAAATCTATACGTTTCTGCCATCGTATGTATAATTCCAACAGCGGCATACTGGCCGCAACTTGCGAACTGGTCGGTGTGCATACCAATGCAAAAACCCGACGGGCGCATGAGTTTGACAAGTCAATAATCGCCAGGGTTGAAGCCGCCCTGACCGGGGAGAAACCCCCATGAACTTAGACAAAACCCTCAGCCTTGCCGCAGTTCTCTTTATAGTCGCGGGTTTAGGCAGTGCCAATAGCCAAACCATCAGGCACTTCAAAGACTGGCAGGCGACGTGCGATGCCGGTGGCAATTGCAAAGGTTTTGTGGTTGATACCAGGCGCAACAATACTGAAGCTACATACAGACTTGAAATAGCCAGAAAAAGCGGGCGGGATGCTTTCTGGACCATTTCTTTCGTGATCCTCGGCGATGAGCCCAGAACCTACGAACCGTTCCATGTTTCAGTCGATTTCGAACCACCGTTGCAGATAGAACCCGATGAGGGATATCGGGTCGGTGCCCGGACAGATACCTATGACATCATCAGCGCCCCCAAGGGCAATGGCCTGATGGCCTTGTTTGCCCGCGGCAATCGAGCCTTTTTTAATTTTCTCAACACCAGGGGACAGGAAACCGCAGCCCGGTTTTCCCTCAAGGGTTTCAAAGCATCGCTCCTGTGGATTGATGAGCAACAAAACCGGCTGCAATCCCCACGCCTGACAGGCAAGATTGAACCCGCATCAAATCAGACTGGCACCGGACAGGTCAATCCATTTACATCAGGCAACTCAATTATACTGTCCCCGGACAGAATTCCACCAGCCATTGAAAAACTGCATTTTGCCGATGGTGAGTGTGAACCGTCTGATCGCCCGCCTCTGGAAGGCTTTGGTTTTGAGAGCGCTCAAGTGGACAAGGATAATACGCTTTATCTCATACCGTGCTTTGCCGGAGCTTATAATGTTGTTTACAGAGCTTACCTGAAATCATTCAACGATACGGCCCGACAGCTTTTGTTTGCCAGGTATTCCGATGAAACGGGATGGACCGGCACCAAAGAACTGATGAATATCTCATACGATGCCAAAACCGGCACCCTCACCGCATTTTCCAAGGCACGAGGCCTGGGAGATTGCGGTAGCACATCGCGATACAAATGGACAGGCTACGCCTTCAAGATGACGGAATACCGCTATTGGGGCAAATGTGACGGCACCCGGCTATCCTCGGACTGGCCGGTAATTTATCCACCAGCAAAACGGAAATAAAGTTATTTATTCAGCATCTTTTTAACAACACCGACAATAACCAGCAGAATACCGCCGCCAACACCACCAGAAAGTATCTGGCCGACAATAGAAGCAATATCAAGCCCGCCGCCACCACCGATTGCCAGCCCAAAAGCGCCTAAAACCTGCCCGCCCAGACCGCCGCCAACAATACCGACAACCGAGTTCCACAAGGTTCCAAGACTATACTTTTTTAACGCCATCCCAGCGGCATTTCCACCCACAGCTCCGGCAATCAGTTGAATAATAAATTCCATTTTATGTTTCCTCCCCGAAACAATACACTCCAGTAAACGAACCCAATCCGAACCGGATCGACCACATTCATGAGTTAGGAACTCAAATCCTATACTTGTTTACGCCGCTATGAAATACTATTTTCTATTTCCACAATTGAAGGAGGCTCTCCCATGGTTTTTGGCTCTGTTCCCAAAATCCCCGTTGCCCGCCATGACCGCTCCGCCCAGATCGCCGATGACATTGATTTTGAAATCAAGGGCGCGGAAATGCAGTTTGTCGAAATCGAGCTTGATCCCGGCGAAAGCGCTATCGCCGAAGCCGGTGCAATGATGTTCAAAGCCCCCAGCGTCACCATGGAAACCGTCTTTGGTGACGGCTCCGACCAATATCAGGGCAGCGGTATATTTGACAAGCTCGTCGGCGCCGGAAAACGCCTGATTACCGGTGAAAGCCTGTTCACCACTGTCTTTACCCACACCGGCAGCGGCAAGACCCGTGTGGCCTTTGCCGCCCCTTATGCCGGGCACATTCTGGCCCTCAAGCTGGATGAATATGACAGTAAAATCATCTGCCAGAAAGATGCGTTTCTGTGTGCCGCACGCGGGGTTGCCTTAGGTATACATTTCCAGAAAAAAATCCTCACCGGGCTTTTCGGTGGTGAAGGCTTTATCATGCAATCCCTCGAAGGCGACGGCTGGGTATTCATTCACATGGGCGGCACGGTGGTCGAGCGCGATCTCGCTCCTGGCGAAGAACTTCATGTTGATACCGGTTGCGTGGCGGCGATGACGGCCACAGTCGATTTTGATCTTGAACGCGCCGGTGGTATCAAATCGATGATATTTGGCGGTGAAGGTATGTTTTTCGCCCGCCTCACCGGCCCTGGAAAAGTGTGGATACAAAGCCTGCCGTTTTCGCGACTGGCCGGTCGCATGCTGGCCGCCGGCCCCGGCGGCAGGGATGTGGGAGAAGGCTCGCTCCTGGGACCGATTGGCGATATAATCGGTGGTAAAAGATTCTAACTCACAAGGAAAACCTAATGATATTGCATTCCTCCGGCCCCTCACCTTTTGGCCGAAAAGTAAAAATCGCTGCCTATCATCTGGGATTGATGGACGCGATCACCGTTGAGCAAACAGACGTCAACAACCCGGATCCTGAATTTTTTGACACAAACCCTCTGGGCAAAATTCCAGCACTTGTTGTGGATGGCAATCAGGTGCTTTTTGATTCCCGCGTCATCATCGAATATCTCGACAGCATCGCAACCTCGAACAGGATTTTCATACCCGGCGGACCCGCAAGGTTCAAAGACCTGACTTTAAGTGCCCTGGCTGACGGTATGATGGATGCAGGTATTCTGCAGATCTATGAGGTGCGCAAACGTCCACCGGAAGAGCGCAGTCAAGGCTGGCTCGATTTTCAGGCTAACAAAGTTGCTCGCAGCCTCAACGCCCTCGAAGCCGATACGCCGCCACTCAAAGACGGCATCACTATGGGCCACATAAGTCTCGCCTGTGCGCTTGGATACCTCGACTTCAGGTTTAATGGCGACTGGCGGGCTGACCATCCAAATCTGGTGAGCTGGCTCAAGGATTTCGCTGCCAGAGTTCCCGGCTTCGACAAAACCCAACCACCGTCTGCCTGATCGCATGCCGCCAGAACTGGTTATTTTTGATTGCGACGGAGTGCTGGTTGACAGTGAGGTTGTTTCCAACCAGGTGCTGGTGAACAACCTCGCCCGTTATGGCCTGTCTTTGACGTTGGAACAGTGCATGGACCTGTTCGTCGGCGGCACCATGAAAGGGGTTGAAACTAAATCCCTGAGCATGGGCGCACAGCTACCGCCGCACTGGATTGATGAGATTTATGACGAAACCTATATCCGGCTCAAACAAGGTGTGCCGGTGATAGAGGGTATACCGCAAATCCTCGATAGGCTTGATGCGGCACACATCGCCTATTGCGTCGCCTCAAACGGCAGCGAAGAAAAAATGGCTATCACGCTGGGTCAAAACGGCCTGCTGGCACGATTTGAAAAAACCATGTTTTCAGCCCACAGCCTCGGCACCTCCAAACCCGACCCGCACATGTTTCTCCACGCCGCCAAAACCTTCAACGTTACTCTGGATGCATGCAGTGTCATTGAGGACAGTTCCAGCGGAGCCAAAGCCGCCCGCCGTGCCCGCATGAAATGCTTTGGTTACGCACCTCACAATGACGGTCGCAAACTGGAACGGGAAGGTGCTCAGATCTTTCATGATATGAACACCCTGCCGAAGCTTCTGCATTTATAGCTCGAAGCAGATACGCAAAACATTGCCACCTTCCCTCACCCGCTGAAAATTTGCGCACGGAAAATGGAAATCCAGCCCGGCCTCACCTTCCAGCTTCGCTGGCACCTTCCGCGCGCATTTACTTCAGGAGCGATTGATTTCGATTTTTCTTTTTGCCGTTTCTGTCTCCGTTTTCTTTTGAATTGAAACAGTCAGAACACCGTCATTCATGTCGGCTTCAACCACACTGTCATCAGCATCAGGAGGAAGGCGGAAACTGCGGCTGAACGCTCCATACTGGCGTTCACTGAAGAAATAAGTGTCCCCTTTTTCTTCACGATGTGAACGCTTCTCACCTTTCAGAGTCAACATGCCGTCATTTACCGACACTTCAACATCGTCAGGAGCCACCCCTGGCAATTCGATGGTTATTTCATAACCGTCACCCTTTGAAGAAGCTTCCGAAGCCGGCGCAAACCAGTCTGCAATCCGCGACGACATCTGACGAAGTGGCTCATAAACACTCGGCCACCAGCCCGTTGAATGTGTTTGTTCAATCATGTCTATACTCCTTTCACAGATATAGAAGTGTTTTACAAATTACACATATTGAAAACTGATGTTTTGATCAGTATCAACACTTCTCATCTATGGAAAGCAGTTGGAAATTCAAGAGGGCAGCAGCGGCAAAAACCTACCGGTTTTACAGCGCTACCTTTCCGACAAGGCAAGTTTCAGACCCAGAAACCCGAAAGTCCCGGCAAATGCCCGCTTGAGCCAGTTCATGACATTTGGACGCGAGATTACATAGTCCCGTGCCAGAGCGGCACAAGCGCCATAGCCGATAAAGACAACGAAGGTCAGCAGCATGAATATTGCAGCCAGTGTTACCATAGTATAGGCTGCGCCGGTTGCATTGAGCGGCACGAACTGCGGCAGAAAAGCCAGGAAAAAGAGGGAAAGTTTCGGGTTCAGGACGTTCAGCAGCATACCGTTCAAAATTGTCCTGGCTGTGGAGGATTTAGCTCTGTCCTCGGAAACATCCAAAGTTCCACCGTCGCGCAAAATGCTCCAGGCCATATAAAACAGATAAATAACGCCGAGATATTTAATAACCTGAAAGGCAAGAGCGCTTGTATGCAGGATTGACGCAAGGCCGATAATGCTGGCGATTGCAGCGGGTAAAATCCCCAATGTACACCCAAATGCCGCCGCAATACTTGGCCCGAAACCACGACCAAGACCAATCGCCAATGTGTAAAGAACACCCGTACCCGGCAATAGAATGACAACAATCGAAGTCAGAAGAAATTCAACAGACATTTATGTCTCCCGCCGGCAAAAACCCAAAATCAACTTACACATCTCACATAAAGCATGGATTGTCTGCCCTTTTCCACATAAGCCTCATCGGCCACAAACCCCGCACCGGTGGAACAGCGGATAGCTGCAAGGTTGTCATCATCATGGGCGATGTGGAAGATGCGGTCTTGCGCACCGAGGTCCGGGCAGATTTGGGCAACAAGTCGGTCCAGCATTTTCGTACCCAATCGACGTCCGAGGAAATTTGCATCCCCGATAAAATAATCAATACTGATCCCGGCCATCCGGCCTATTGTAGCTGCGCCATAATCAGGAAAGGTGCGATTAAAATACCATTGCATATAGCCAAATGACTGATCATTCTCGGTGGCAATCACGCAATTAACGTCACCAGCCCCGTCAAGGCGCGGTGAAAATTTTGCAAAAACCGTTTCAAGGGATATCTCATCGCGCATATAGAACGGCTTGAGGTGCGGGGCATTGAGCCAGTGGTAAAGGGTGACAAAATCTGATTCTTGCAAAGGACGTAAGTTTAGCTCCATGTCGGCAATAGTAATACCAAACCAGAGATTTGCAAACTTGCAATCAGACAGGTTCAGGCCGCGCTTTACCCTTGATTTGTGTTCGCAACATATAGCGCCGCGCATTTTGATCAAACGGATCGCGGCGATGCAGGGTTGCGCGGTTATCCCACATCAACACATCTCCCACCCGCCACTGGTGAGAATACGACAGGTTGTCAGCGGTCGCATGTTGCCACAGATCGTCAAGCAATTGCTCCGATTGCGCCAAAGACAGGCCCTCCACATACGCATTGCGACGACGGCCCAGAAACAAAACTTCCCGGCCGGTGTCACTATGGCGGCAAATGGCCGGATGAAAGGTTCCGGCACACGTCAGGGGATCATCGCTTTCGACCAATCCCTGCCGCACAAAACCGGCCGAATTATATGTGCCGTCATGTTTAATCCGCAGCCCCTCAATTTCCGTCCTCAGGCTCACCGGCAACTGCTCAAGGGCACCATACATACCGGCCAGCCAGGTGTTGCCACCGGTGGGCGGGATTTCTAACGAATATAACAATGAAGCCCGCGGCGGATTATCGAGATATGACATATCCGTATGCCACGCAGCTTCGCCCGCCCCCAGACTGCCAACCGCCTTGCCGTCATCTCCCTTGATGTTGGAAATCACATAAACCTCAGGGTATCCTTCAACCGCCGTCTTGCCCGCTTCATTGACCGGTGCTTCATCCAGATCACCGAAATAACTGCTGAAACGCACAAGGTCATGTGCCTCAAGGCTTTGGCCACGAAACAGAAGTGCGGAGTGCTGAATGAACAGGTCCTCGATGGCTGTTGCTTGATGTTTATCAACATTTTTAAGATCAACACCCTGCACCTCAACGCCAAGCGACGGTGTTATGGCCCGAACAGTCCAATTATATTTACTAAAATCAACCGCTGTCGGCTCTGGCGCATTCATCATCACATCCTTTAAGTTGTGGCAAAATTAAATTCCACAAAGAATAAAACAGTGAAGTCTGTACTTCTGTCAGCAAGATGACAATTCAAATTATCCCTAGGAACGCGGCAAAAAATGTTCCAGCCGCTCGGCATCAATCACATTAAGACTTCGCCCGTTTTTTGAAATCAGCCCATCAGCCACAAATCTGTTCAAAATCGCAGTGATGGTTGGCCGCCGGGAGTTTAGCAGACTGGCCAGTTCTTCATGGGTGAGGCAAACAGGCTGCCGCCTGCTGACCGTTTCTTTTTCAGGATCACACCGCGACAGCGACAAAAGAGAATGGGCAAGCCGTTGTTCAACATTTCGAGCAAGAAAATCACCGACACGATGGTGGAAATCACTCATTCGATTGACCAGCAGTTCAACAACATAAACCCCAAAATCCGGGTTTTCCTTCAACAATACCTGAAATTTTTGGCGCGGGATCCTGACAAGTTCGCCATCGGTTATGGCTATGGCTTCAGCATCGCGGGTGGCTGAAGTCGCCAATGCCGTCAATCCCATGAGACTATGGGAAAGATGAAGCCGCAGCAGACACTCACCACCACTGGAGTTAATCAAAACCGACTTGGCCTGCCCGGACAACAAAAAGCAGATATCCTCTGCTCTTTCACCTTGCCGATAAATCGTTTCACCTTTTACAAAACCACAGGTTTGGCCATTGTCTACCAGGAGATTGACATGCTCTTTCATCAAGTTAGCGCCAATATCAATAAAACTGCCAATACTGAATTCGCGCATAACTTCCCCATGTAAAACCAAAACCGAAGGTCAACACCAACGCTACCCGGTTTCGGCCGGTGGCCCAGGTCATAAATTCACAAACAAACCCGGCACGCTTAAATCGGAATACCCTGTTTAAGCAGCCTGTCAATCAGCTGACGGCGCAAAATACCACGGCTGTCACCACCACCATAGGTCAGCAGGCCTGAATTATAGGTCTTGCCGTAACTCAGCGCAAGATTGACGGTTTGACCGATACCTTTGATGAACTGACGCGGGTAAAGCTCGCTCAGGGGGTGAATGTAGACAGACCACAGAAGTTTTTGCGCAATGGCATAGCGGGAATCAAGGGCGGTATCAAAATTGGCCTGGGTGATGCGCTCAAACTCCTCCAGTTTCAGCCCTTCCGCAGGACGTATCGGCACCATAATGCGCATGCGGTTAGCCTTTGGATCAGTGACAACAATCACGGTGTTTTTTTCTATCGTGAATTGCCAGACACCGGAGCGCAGGCTTTTTGCCTTTTTGTCCAGCAGCGCAATGATTGACCCCATTTGCTTGATCGTCATAGTGCCTTCGCGCACCACCTCCCTGGGTTTTTGCGTTGGTGGCACAGCCGGTTTTTCCGGGTTTTCAGGTGCATCAGTCTGGCTAAAGGCAACCGTTGTGAGGCTCACAACCAGCACAGAAATGAGCATCAGGCTTCGACCCATAATGGTTTGCATCATATGTTCCTTTATTCTGTCATTTGGCCGATGACCGTCGCGCCAACCACCCATCCAGTGACCAGTGATCCCGGTTGCGCAACAACCACAAGGCCGCAAAGCCCGCCCATGACAAAGGGCAAAGTGGTTCCGATATCGATCCCGTGAAAATATCCCCACAGCTTTTGATATTGTACCGGTGCAAGAATTTTGTTGACCGCCCACACAAATAAAAACCAGGCAAGGCCGAGGCGCAGGATCAACAGGCCCATAGGCTCCTGCCAGTCCGGCCCGGTTGCGTTCCTGTTCATCATTGCTGCCCTTTGTGGTTAGTACCAGCAAAGGGGACAGAATTTACATCGGCAGGTCAAATCATAGCTGATCACGCATGTGTTACCGCCTACCCCAGACGTGATTTAACATCAGCGGCAAAATCTTCATATGGGCGTATGGATTTAACATCGACTTGCACATGGTGGCCCATTTTCTTCATGATCGGCAAATCGAACAAAATGCGATCAAGATCATCCGGTGTGTCCACCTTGACGATGGCCAGAACCTTGCGCTCGCCAACTATTTTCCAAAGATCAACCACCACACCGGCAGCCTTGGCCCCCAGTGCTGCGTCTGCCTCCTCGGCCCACACCTCAAACAATCCCTGCTGAGCCATATCCGCATCATATTCAACCGTAAAATCGAGCCTGTAGAGCATGTGTATGTTCCTTTTCTAACCAGAATTACGTTGTGCATCCGTGAGATTATAATCTGGTGATGATCTACCTGTCCATGGCACAATCACGAGGTAATTATACCCCTGACGTCCATCGCCAGCCATATACAGTCATGCCGTGGTGTCCTTACCCTTAACAAAACCCGTATTACTTGGTTTGCGTCTTTTGCCCTTGTTTTTATCTTTGACTTTGGCTTTTTTCTTGGGCGGTTTTTTTATCTCTTTGGTTTTTTTCGCAGGTGGGCTTTCGGCTTCCGTTTGCTTTGTCGGCATAGCAACAAACCCGCGTCTTACTCCCGCTTTTGCGCCAGCAGAAGGTTTGGCAGCGGGTGCAGTTTTTTTGTCCTGTCTATCTTTTTTGCTTTTTACAGCTTTTGCTTCAGGCGCGGGTTCCGGTTTGCGTTTTTTTGATTTAAACGGTTTTTTCTTGTCATATGCCGGTTTGGCAGCCTTGCCCTGAACCCCCGCAGGTGCGGCATCCAGCCGGGCGGCAATTATGTTTTTCTCAATCTTGCCATCAGGGCCAACAGCCTCCAAAAACCGATCCGCAGCACCCGCTGCCAATTCCACAAAGGTTTGTTTTTCCTGAATCCTGATTGCCCCTATATCGCGCTTGTTAACCCCGCCTGCACCGCACAACATCGGCAATATCCAGCGCGGCTCGGCGCGGTCAGAGCGGCCAACTGAGAGGGAAAACCAGACACTGTCCTTGAAACCATCAAATGATTTTTTCTCCCGCGCTTCAGGTGCCGGCACATCAAGTAAATCCTCAGGGGCCGATTGTCCTGCACGATAAAGCCTGACGAACGCAGCCGCCACCTGCTCAGGCCCGTGGCGGGCCAGCAACTCGCTGGCAAACCCGGCCTCATGCTCCTGGATAGGATTGCTTAAAACCGGGTCTTCGAGAATACGTTTGTCATCGCGGGCAATGACTTCTTCAGCCGTTGGCGGTTTGGCCCATTCAGCTTCAATTTTCGCACTCACCAGCAATCTTTCGGTACGTCTGCGGGCATTGTGCGGTACAATCAAGGTACATACGCCCTTGCGCCCGGCGCGACCGGTGCGACCGCTTCGATGCAGCAGGCTTTCCTTGTTTTTCGGCAGGTCAGCATGAATGACCAGCTCCAGATTTGGCAGATCAAGACCTCTGGCGGCAACGTCTGTCGCCACACACACCCGTGCGCGGCCATCGCGCATGGCTTGTAATGCGTGGGTGCGCTCGGACTGGCTCAATTCACCCGACAGGGCAACAACCGAAAACCCGCGATTATGAAACCGGCTGGTGAGGCGGCCAACGGCAGCACGGGTTGCACAAAACACAAGCGCGTTTTTAGCTTCAAAATAACGCAGCACATTAATGATGGCATTCTCGCGATCATTATTGGCCACCACAAGCGCGCGGTATTCGATGTCGCCATGCTGGCTTTGTTC
Source organism: Alphaproteobacteria bacterium (assembly GCA_024278055.1). Classification (GTDB taxonomy): domain Bacteria; phylum Pseudomonadota; class Alphaproteobacteria; order Rhizobiales; family JAJFHR01; genus JAJFHR01. Next base: position 53,634 of record JAJRTY010000172.1, read on the forward strand.
GGCACTTGTGGTTACCCGCACCGCATCACGTTGATACCGTTTGGCGATATTTACAATGCTGCGCGGAACGGTGGCCGAAAACATCAAAGTGCGGCGTTGTTTTGGCGCCGCCTCCAGAATAAACTCAAGATCCTCGCGAAACCCCAGATCGAGCATTTCATCGGCTTCATCCAGCACCACAGCCTTGAAACCGGTTGTATTCAGCGACCCGCGCCCGATGTGGTCGCGCAAACGCCCCGGTGTTCCCACCACAATGTGAGCACCGCGCGCAAGGTCGCGGCGCTCGGTACGCGCATCCATACCGCCAACGCACGAAACCACAGTGGCCCCGGTTTGCTCGTAGATCCAATCAAGTTCTCGTTTCACCTGCAAGGCAAGCTCGCGTGTGGGCGCCACAACCAGGGCCAGCGGGACTTTTGGTTTGAAGAATTTTTCTGCACCCTGCAATAAAGTGTCCGCAAAGGCCAGACCAAAAGCCACGGTTTTCCCAGACCCGGTCTGGGCCGACACCAGAAGATCGGCACTCGCGAGTTCCGGTTTCAGGATGGCCTGTTGCACCGGCGTCAGTTCGGTAAACCCGCGTTTGCTCAATGCTGAGCCAAGGGCCGGGACAACGCCTTCAAATTCTTCCATTATTTTTCACCAGGGGGTTGGGGAGTTATATTGGCTGTCTTGTAGTGCCTGTTGAAAGCATTGTACAGAAAACAACAAAACAATATGAACCAGCACCATCTGGTGAGCCTGGTAAAATCAGGACGTCAATTTTATCTCATTTTGTCGGGCCAGTCATCAGTTGCAGGCTTATTTGGAAATGTGTATGTCATACAGACATGCGATTGTTTCCTGAAAAAAAATAGGCATCAATGTCACAGCACGAAAAAAATCATAAAAAATCGGTCTTGATTACCGGGGCGGCCCAGCGCATCGGGCGCGCGATAGCGCTGGATTTTGCTCAAAAAGGCTGGAATATTGCCGTTCATTATCATAAGTCGGAAGATGCGGCTGGCGAAGTCGCCCGGGAGATCGAAAGCATGGGCCGCAAAGCTGTATGTGTACAATGTGATCTCGCCGATGCCCATGCAGCCGAGAAGATTTTCAGCCAAACTGGCCGCGATCTCGGACCGGTTTCATGTCTCATCAATAACGCATCAGTTTTTGAACCAGACGATATCACTTCTGTATCAGCGGCCAGCTGGGCGCTGCATCTGGATGTAAACCTCAAGGCCCCGGTGTTTTTGGCCCAGTCTTTTTCCGCCCAGCTTAAGCGCGGCATGGATGGTAATATCATCAACCTGATTGATCAGCGCGTATGGAAACTTAATCCGCAATTTCTGTCTTACACCACCAGCAAAGCGGCCTTGTGGACGCTGACGCGAACGCTTGCTCAAGCCCTGGCTCCCGCTATCAGGGTCAACGCCATCGGCCCCGGCCCGGCCTTGCCCAATGAACGCCAGCGCCGCCAGGATTTTGACAAACAGGTCTCGGCCACATTGCTGAAGCGTGGCACCAGCCCGGAAGAAATTTGCCGGACAATACAGTTTATCCTTGCAACGCCCGCCATGACCGGACAAATGATAGCTCTTGATGGCGGCCAACATCTGGCCTGGCGCACAGCTGATGTTGTTGGCATTAAAGAATAAGCCTGACATCGCAACCGAAAAGAGGTATCGAAATGACACAATCTGCGAGCAAACCCGCGGTCAATATTGCCGATGCCATACGTTCGATAAGACACGTATTCATAACGGATTTAACCCTCGAGGCGCTCATCGGTGTTTATGAACATGAAATAATCAATCCGCAAAAAATCGTCATCAATATTGATCTGACCGTGAGTGAGGATAAAAATTCAATTGATGACAAGCTCATGGGCGTGGTCTGCTATGAGACCATCGTCAACAAGATCAAGACCATCATTGCCGCCGGCCACGTCAATCTGGTCGAAACCCTTGCCGAACAATTCTCCGATGCCTGCCTGGAAGATTCGCGCGTTATCGCCGCCCGCATTCGCCTCGAAAAACCACAAGCCATATCTGAAGCCGCCAGTGTCGGCATAGAAATCTAGCGTTCCAACCCGCGCAGCTAGAATATGCCAGATATCGCTAACACCAATGCTGAACCGGTAAAATCAGGCCCCGAGGTCATCAAGGCCTTTCTCAAAACCCTGCCTTCCGGTCCCGGTGTTTATCGCATGTTGAACGACAAGGGCGAAATTCTCTATGTCGGCAAGGCCCGCAGCTTAAAAAAGCGCGTGCAAAGCTATACCCGCATGATGGGCCACACCAACCGGATTGCCCAGATGATCCTGTTGCCCAGTGACATGGAATTTATCACCACCGCCACCGAGGCTGACGCCCTGCTGCTTGAAGCCAATCTTATCAAGCGCTTCAAGCCCCGGTTCAATGTGGTCCTGCGCGACGATAAATCCTTCCCCTATATTCTCATTGCCCGTGACCATGACATTCCTCAACTGGTCAAGCATCGCGGTGCCCGCAACCGCAAGGGCGATTATTACGGACCCTTTGCTTCAGCCGGCGCCGTCAACCGCACCATAAACGCCCTGCAACGCGCCTTTTTGCTCCGGTCATGTTCAGACTCCGTCTATGAAAACCGCTCAAGACCATGTCTTTTGTACCAGATAAAAAGATGCAGCGCGCCGTGTACCGATGAAATTTCCGGGCAGGATTATGCCCGTCTGGTCGATCAGACTTCCGTTTTTCTGTCCGGCCGCAACCAGTCCGTCCGCGACCGATTGCATAAGCTGATGGAGACGGCCAGTAACGCGCTTGATTTTGAACAGGCTGCCATCTACCGCGACCGCATTGCAGCGCTGAGCCATATTCAGGCGCATCAGGGCATCAATCCCAGGCACACCAAAGAAGCGGATGTTTTCGCACTTTTTCGCGCCGGGGGCGAAGTCTGTATTCAGGTATTTTTCTTCCGTGCCAGTCAAAACTGGGGCAACCGTGCCTATTTTCCCCGGGCAGACAAAAGCCATGATGAAGCGGAAATTCTGGAAAGCTTCCTTGCCCAGTTTTACGATGACCGGCCAGTGCCAAAAACCCTGTTGCTCAGTCATGACATTCCCTCGCAAAAGCTTTTGCAAAGTGCCTTGAGCATTAAATCCGACCGCAAAGTCGATGTGCTTATCCCCCGGCGCGGAGAAAAAAAACTGCTGGTGGATCACGCACGGACCAACGCCCGCGAAGCGCTTGAACGCCGCATGGCCGAAACCGCCTCGCACAAAAAACATCTGCTAAAACTGGCAGAATTGTTTGATCTCGAAAGCCCGCCCGACCGCATCGAGATCTACGACAACAGCCACATTCAAGGCAGCCACCCGGTCGGTGCCATGGTGGTTGCCGGGCCAGACGGGTTTTTAAAAAACCAGTACCGCAAATTCAACATCAAGGACAAAGACACAAAACCCGGTGATGATTACGCCATGATGCGCGAAGTGATGACGCGGCGTTTCAGCCGCCTGCTACGCCAAACCGATCAGGCCGAAACACCGGCTGAAGAAAACCCCTGGCCCGATCTGCTGATTATTGATGGTGGCAAGGGGCAGCTGAGTTGCGTCAATGAGGTTTTGGCCGATCTGGGCATTGACGATTTAAATGTCGTCGCCATATCCAAAGGACCGGACCGCAACGCCGGGCGCGAAAATTTCCATATAAAGGAAAAACCGCCATTCATTCTGGAACCCAGAGACCCGGTGCTGTATTATATTCAAAGATTGCGTGACGAAGCGCACCGGTTTGCCATCGGCTCTCACCGTGCGCGTCGCAAAAAAGCCCTTGGCTCCTCGCCGCTTGATGAGATCGCCGGCATAGGTCCGGGGCGCAAAAAAGCACTGTTAAGACAGTTTGGCTCGGCAAAAGCTGTAAGTCGCGCTGGATTAACTGACCTAGAATCAGTAAAAGGTGTAAGCAAATCCATGGCCCAGATAATTTACGATCATTTCCAC
>JAJRTY010000173.1 GCA_024278055.1 Alphaproteobacteria bacterium
CAGAGAGAAGCGCGAAATGCCCGTGAACTCTCTGACGGCGAGCGCATTGCTTTTGCAAAGATCGCCGACAAACTGAGCGAGGATCAACCGCCTTCCGGTACTGAGGTGCCTGAGGTTTTTGAGACCAAAACACCGGAAGCGGAAAAGTCCGGTGGCAATGAAGATAAAGAAGATGCCGGTACAAACGCCGCCGGTTTTGAACCGGAGGGAGAGGAAGAACCTGAGGCAAATTCAGACTATCTGCCATCAGCATTTTTTCAATCAGATACAAATGCCCAAAACAATCCGGACACATCGATTTTGGCCAATCTCCCCATCCCGGTGCTGATATTCAAGGGGAATACGCCATTGTTCGCCAATCGGGAGTTTACCCGATTGACCGGATTTGTCGATATCGATGACCTTGATAACCGCGGCGGCATTGAGACACTCCTTGGCACGCCTGATGGTGAACGCGACGGGTTTACCCGTATCATCAATAATTCGGGCGAACTGATACCGGTAAAGGCGCATCTTCAAAGTGTGCCGTGGGACAATAAACGGGCACTGTTGTTGGCATTGCGTGAAGACCATAATCTTGAGAATAATCTGCCGGAAAATGCGGTCGATTTGCTTAAAGCGCCTGACACCGCCCCGGTGATGCCGATAAATTTTGCTGATATCAGCTCAAAGGAACTGTCGGGAATTCTTGATACTGCCACCGATGGCGTGGTTGTGCTTTCCGCCACCGGCGAAATTCGTTCAATCAATCGCGCTGGCGAAGCCCTGTTTGGCATTGAAGCCGAGGCGGTCAAGGGCAAGGATTTTACCGAACTGTTTGCCCGTGAGAGCCACCGCGCGGCCCGCGATTATCTTATGGGTCTTTCTGACAACAATGTTGCCAGCCTGCTCAATGATGGCCGCGAACTGATCGGTAGAGAATCGCAAGGTGGCCTGATCCCGTTGTTTGTCACCATGGGAAAGTTGGAGGAATCTGACAGCTATTGTGCTGTGTTACGCGACATTACCCAATGGAAAAAGGCCGAGGAAGACCTCGTTGCAGCGCGCCGTCAGGCTGAACTTGCCAATGACCAGAAAACCGATTTTCTGGCAAAAGTCAGCCATGAAATCCGCACCCCGCTGAATGCAATAATCGGCTTTTCCGAAATCATGCTGGAAGAACGGTTTGGCAAAATCGGCATCGACCGCTACCGGGAATATCTGCGCGACATCAATCGCTCTGGTAGCCATGTGCTTGAACTGGTCAACGACCTTCTCGACATATCCAAGATTGAAGCGGGTAAACTGGAACTGGATTTCAGCGAAGTAAAACTCAACGATATTATTGCCGAAGGTGTGGCGCTAAGCCAGCCACAGGCCAATCGTGACCAGATCATTATCCGCACAAGCCTGTCCGGGGCAGTGCCTCCGGTTGTCGCCGACCCCCGCAGTATCAGGCAGATCATTCTCAATCTGGTTTCCAATGCGATTAAATATACCAAAGCCGGTGGCCAGGTGATCGTTTCAACCGTATTTGAGGAAACCGGCGAAGTTGTGCTGCGGGTCCGCGATACCGGCATCGGAATGAGCGAAAGCGAGATCGCCACAGCATTAATGCCGTTTCGCCGGGTGCAAACGGTCGCCCATCACCAGGGCGAGGGCACCGGTCTTGGCCTGCCCTTGACCAAGGCGCTGGTCGAAGCCAACCGGGCGCAGTTTTCGATTGAAAGCACGCCGGGTTCCGGCACTCTGGTTGAGGTTTATTTCCCCTCAACACGGGTTTTGACCGAGTAGGCTGAACGATCAAACAGCGATTTGTCGCGACAGATGATTATGCGCGCAGTTTTCGCTGGCAATGATGATTGTCATAAATATTCTATAATTTGAATACTTTAGCCTGAAGTTGACTGTCAGTTTAGAAGAATTATAGTTTTGAATTATTCTAATCTATTGATTTTTATGGATAATTTCTTGACAATGGGAGATTTTCAGGACATACGGAACTTGCGAACAGTTCGCAACAATCCACTCCACGGGGCCTTTAACCCCACTGGCTGAAGGAAAATCTCATGAATATCATCAAATCCCTGGTGACGCGCAGGACGGCTTTCAAAATTTGTCTGGTTGCAGCGTCACTTCAGGCGTTTCCGGCATTTGCCGCAGGCAGCGTCAACATCTACTCTTACCGTCAACCCGGACTTATCAAACCGTTGCTCGATGCATTTACCGCCGAGACCGGTATTAAAACCCGGATTATCTTTGCCAAGAAAGGCCTTGGCGAACGCATCAAGGCCGAGGGCAGGAATTCTCCTGCCGATCTGTTGCTGACTTCGGATATTGGCCGGCTTGCCGGTGCAAAACAGCTTGGTATTACCCAAAAGGTTGAAGACCCGATAATTGACGCCAATATTCCGGCTCAATTCCGTGACCCGGAGAATGAATGGTTTGGCCTGACAACCCGGGCACGGGTAATATTTGCTGCAAAGGATCGAGTCAAACAGCGCTCTATTACCTATGAAGAGTTGGCAGACCCGAAATGGAAGGGGCGAATTTGCACCCGTTCCGGCCAGCACACCTATTCTATCGGGCTGTTTTCTTCGCTGATTGCCCATCATGGCGTTGAATGGACGCAGGACTGGTTAATGAAGGTCAAAAACAACCTTGCCCGCAAGCCTTCGGGCAATGACCGCGGCCAGGTCAAATCTATTTTTTCAGGTGAGTGCGATATCTCGCTTGGCAACACCTATTATATGGGAAAAATGGAGACCAATGACAAAGAACC
>JAJRTY010000174.1 GCA_024278055.1 Alphaproteobacteria bacterium
GGCGGCCTGATCCAGATCAGCAACCACGCTGGCGGCGGTTTCAATCGACCGCTCCATGCGCAACACCAGATAGTTGATCACATTGACCTCAACCATCAACTGGCGATCGGCAAACAGTTTAACCAGCACCGCGCGCAATAACACATCATCAGGCGGATTAAGCTGTGCCAGAGCAACGGCCCGCAGTCGCGAAGCCAGATCAGGCAGTTCAACGCGCCAGTGAGCAGGTGGCTCGGATGAAGTCAAAAGAACATTTGCCCGCTTCTCCCGCGCCATATTCAGCAAATGAAAAAGAGCGTGTTCGTCGAATTTTTTTTGCTCCATATCCTCAATGACCACCGCACCGGCTATCAGAAAATCAGGAACCGCTTCAATTGTCAGCTCAGCGTGTGGTTTGATTATGGCACCTGATGCTGTTTGCCACACATTTGCCAGATGTGTTTTGCCCGAAGCCGGTGGCCCCACTAAAGCCAGGCAATGGTTTTGCCAATCGGGCCAGGTATCTATGGCCTCAACCGCATCACTGTTTGACGGCGTTACCAGAAAATCATCCCGGCCCATGGCGGGCCGATGCTTGAGATCAAAAACCAGCTGGCGCGCAGAGGCTATTTTGTCGTTGTCACCGTGCGTTGTCATGACAGTTTTTTGGCCGCAGGTTTTTTTGTTGTCGGTTTTTTCGGCTGACCTTTAAAAAGCGTACTTTCCAGATACTGTCCCAATCCAAAGCGCACCAGCACACCGATTGCCGCTGCCAGTGGCACCGCCACCAGCAGACCAACAAAACCAAACAGATAGCCAAAAGCGAGCAGCGCAAACATCAACCAAACCGGGTGCAGGCCAACCCGGTCACCGACCAGTTTGGGCGAGAGGAAATTTCCTTCTATGAACTGCCCGGCAACGAAAATGGCGCCAACAGTGCCGATCGCCATCCAGTCCGGTAAAAACTGCACCAGAGCAACGCCGAGGGAAATCACCAGGCCGACAATTGACCCCACATAGGGAACGAACGAAATAAAACCGGCTATGAACCCGATGAGCAGACCGAAGTTGAGCCCGGCCAAACTCAAGCCCACAGCATAAAAGATGCCAAGGAAGAGACACACCGTGCCCTGCCCGCGTACAAAACCGGCCATGGCACGGTCGATATCATGGCCAATCTGGTGAATGGATTTAACATGATCGCGCGGCAGCCAGCCGTCAATTCTGCTTATCATCCTGTCCCAGTCATTGAGCAGGTAAAAAGCAACAATCGGCGTAATCACCAGCAATGATATCAGGTTGACCAGCGCCAGCCCCTGACTCAGCAGAGATTTTAACAGTGAGGCAACCCATTTGGCACTTTGGGCAGCCACATCTTTCAGTGAGCCTTCAATGCCACTGCGTTTATCCGAGATAAGCTGGCGCAGCCATTCCGGGGCCATTTCGTCCATCATCTGCCCGATGGTTTTAAAGTGTTCCGGCAGGCGGGCAATAAATGCTGAAAACTGCTCAATCAATATGGGCAGAATCAATACCAGGCTCAAAATGAATATCAGCAGAAAAACACACAGTATCAAGCTGGTTGCGATTGTGCGCCCCATGCCTTTGCTTTCGAGCCAATCAGCCACGGGATCAAGAAAATAAGCTAAAGCCAGTCCGGCAACAAATGGCAACAGAATACCGCGCAACACATACAAAAAAAGTATGACGCCCAACATTCCAATAGCCCAGAAAGTCAGTTGCCTTTGCCAAGTCATGAACCTGTGTCCTCTGATATTATGGCTCGTTAACCGTTGCGGCCGTCTTCAAATCGGGCCATATCGCGCATCCACTCTATCAGGTAGGCTGTACCGGACAGGATTGTGAGCGCGGCAACAGTATAAAGCGTGATGCTGGTTATAACAGATAAATTCAAATCGTAGCCAAGATCGGCAAGGATCAAACCAGCCAGTACGATTTGGGCCGTTGTATTCGCCTTGCTTACCATCAGTGGTGCAACTTTAATATTAAATCCCATAATCCACGCCAGCAAAAAGGCCCCGATGATCAGCAAATCACGACTGACCACAAGAATCACCAGCCAGTGTGGCAAATGCCCGAGTTGTCCCAGCGCCACATAAATTGAAACCAGAAGTATCTTGTCGGCAACAGGATCAAGATAGGCGCCAAGTTTGGTTGCCTGATCAAATCGCTTGGCAATAAAGCCATCGATACCATACGACAATCCGGCCAGAATAAACAGAACAAAGGCATAGGACATCTGCCCGGAATTAATCAGTAGAATGATTACCGGCACAATTAGAATTCTGATGATGGTGATAATATTGGGAAGAGACACTATTAGTTCTTTGCCCCCGGATCAGAACCAGATTTGATTTTAATGAAACAGCTCAATTTTCGGCGGTCAGGACCCAGCCATCGCCCATATCCCGCATATACAATCCCTGTTGTGACAACCTGTCCTCCAGATCAAATGTTTCGCCAGAGTAAGTCAGGTAAACAACGGCGCCACGTTGAGACAGGGCACGAATATCCAGGCGCAAAACGCCTTCCGTTCCCATAATACGTGAGCGAATGCCCTTCCATTCCCGAAAACTGCTAAAGGGTACTGTTACCAGCAGGCGTTCGCCTGTCAACTCCGGTCCGGCTTGTGCTGAATCTTTCCACATAGCCTCCATCTCCGCCATAAATCTGATTGCAGCTTTTTGGGCGGTTTCCACCACTTTTTCGGGCGTGACGGAGAAACTTTCGGACATCTCGATATCACCGGCAGGGCTGGACCCTAACAATGTAACCCGTAAGCGTGTCTTTCTGTCATTGAATTGAGCAGCCGAAACCAGGACATTACTCACTTTGTATCTCGCCTTGATGGCTGCCAGACTGTCCGCGTTACCGTCCAGTGCTTCATCGGCACTGATTGCCTGAATGTCTTCAATGCTCCCTACCGGCAACACCACCGGCAGCAAATAAGCATCCGCATCGATATTTTCCCAGGCGGTTTTGAGAGGGTTGGGATCATCCCAGAGAATAGCCCGCCCGTTTTCAACAAATACGGGTAAAATCAAAATCGGATCGGCCTGTTTGTCGGAAAACGGTATTGAAAACTGATTCATCAAGGAGCGCACAGCGGCAGGCTGAAATGAGATATTCAATTCTGCAATATAGCGCTTGGGTCCGGTTTTTTCTTCAGTAACGGAAATCCCTCTGACCAGTTTTCCAATTTCAGCAGCTGGAAGCTGGAGCAAACTTTGTGCCTGGGGAGAACTGCTGAGCCGGGTAATGAGCTTCCTGAAAGCCGCAACCTGGCCCTCTTGCATCGCCTTGATTTTGGCTTCACTGGCGGTTTTGGATTTGGCGTCAACCTTGACACTCTTGATCAGATAAATATCCGCGTGTGCAGGATTACTGAGAGCACCGAAAACAAATACCATCGACAGCGCCAGAAACCAGACAATCAACGGGTTCTTCCTGGTATGGTTTGCGTGTGATGTTAGTCTTGCGTAAGTCAATGGTTACTCCCTGTGGTAATCCTCATACTCAATATAGTTCGGATTTTAAAGACTACCAGATGAATGATACATGAATAAATCAACGGATGAGTGATTGCGCATAATTCGCTCGGGCATAAAATTCCTCGCACACAACACTTAAAGCTGCAAAACACCGTATAATCCAGCGGTTTTTACAGGTATAAACAAAAATTGAACTTGCACCATCTGCCTAATTCTGATTGACCTAGCCTTTAAGATTTCGAACCGA
>JAJRTY010000175.1 GCA_024278055.1 Alphaproteobacteria bacterium
CAGGTATCGCAAGCAACGCCTGCCCCGGAAAATGCCGATGCACCGGCCAATTCAGTGCCAACGAATACCGCCGCCACCCCGGCGTTGGTTGCGCAAAAGGGTTTTCTTTATGAAGAAGGCTCGGTGCGCGGACAAAATTCGGTTGATGTTGGCAGTGTGGTCTGGTCGGTTGTTCAGGAATCGCCCGGCGAGGGCCAGCCGCTTGAACCGGCAATACGGGCTAAAGTTGAAATTGGCAGCCGCGGTTTGACGCTTCTGGTAACCATCAAGCGCAACACCGACAAGGCGCTTCCGGCCAGCCATTTGATCGAACTGATTTTTACTGTACCGGATGATTTTGCCGGCGGATCGATCGACAAGGTGCAGCGGTTTGTCTTCAAGGAAAGTGAAGAGGCACGTGGTGAAGCGCTGGTCGGGGTTCCGGCGACAATTGCCGACGGTATTTTCCTGATTGCGCTGAATAATCTGCCGCAGGCGGTTGAGCGCAATACCCAGTTGATGAAGGGTCGCGAGTGGATTGATATTCCGCTTGGATATCGCACCGGCCGCCGGGCTTTGATTACGCTTGAAAAAGGTGTGCCGGGTGAGAGGGTATTTAACGAAGTCTTCGCCGCCTGGGACAAGGCCGGATAAACATTTGCCTTCGCCTCCCTAAATTCATCAGAGTTTGAAGAATAATTTCAATCTTTGGTAATTTGTGAAGATTTTGTTCACCACTTTGAAAAGATTTGACCTGATAATGATTTCAGCTGTGAGGTCAAAATCTGTCCAAAATCGTGGTTCAAAACAGATTGTGATCGGGAAATGTAATGTGTACCAACCGGTGAAGGATTGCTGAAATGAGAGTAATCACAGAAAAACTTAACGAAATTACCGCAATTGGCCTAACCTTTGTATTGGCTGTTGCGGTGCTGTTTGCACAATTGCCGAGCGCCAATGCGGCAGAAGATCAATATTCACAGGCAGAGGTGCTCAATGCCGGGCACAAGTTCTTCGGTCGCACCACGACCGGTCTTGCCACCATGGTGGAACGAATTGTTTCTGAACGCGGCATGCCAAATGGTTATATTCTCGGGGAAGAAGCATCGGGTGCCTTTATTGGTGGATTGCGCTATGGCGAGGGAACTCTGTTCACCAAAAATGCCGGCGACCACAAGGTTTACTGGCAGGGCCCAACCATTGGCTGGGATTATGGCGGTGATGGCAATCGCACGATGATACTGGTGTATAATCTTGACAGCACGGATGATGTTTATAAAAGATTTTTAGGTGTCAGCGGATCAGCCTATCTGGTTGGCGGGCTTGGTATGACAATTATGAAACGTGGCCGGGTGGTGCTTATTCCGGTGCGCACTGGAATTGGTGCCCGACTGGGGGTCAATATCGGTTATCTGAAACTGCGTCGCAAGGCGACCTGGAACCCGTTTTAATCAATTGCATGACACTGGACGGCGCTTAAATTTTCGGGTGTCATCTGGTATTTTAAGAGTAAAATCACCCTTGCGTGGTAAAGGTGCCTGAATTGCACTGATTTGATTTTGAAAATTATGGAATGATCGGGAATTGTTGTGCTTGAAAGTGTCCTTTATTTTGCACTTGGCTTTCTCGCTGCGGCTCTGTTGGCATTGATGGTGGCTCCGGCCATCTGGCGCCGGGCGGTGGTGTTGACCAGACGGCGGATTGAAAGTTCGGTTCCGCTTACGCTGAATGAAATTCAGGCCGACAAGGACCAGTTGCGGGCTGAATTTGCAATGAGCACCAGACGGCTTGAAATGAGCGTTGAGCAACTGCGCGAAAAAGCTGCCGAACAGCTGATAGAAATCAACCGCAAGCGGGAAGAGCTGACCGACCTGAGTGATGAGACGCAAAATAAGTCGAAAAATCTCAGCGAACTTGAAATTCAAAGTGGCGAATTGCGCCTTCAGCTGCGTCAGCGGGAGGAAGAACTGACAGAAGTAAACCGGCGGTTGATGGCGACCGAGTCGGTGCTGGAAGAGCGTTCGGCCGATCTTGATCTGCTCGAGCAGCGTTTCAGGGCTGCGACCAGCGAATATGACGGCCGCAGAATTGAGCTTGCGGCGCGTGACACCCAGTTGCAAAATCTTACCGACAAAATGGTTGATATAAACAAATCCCGCATCGAGACAGACAAGAGTGCCGGTCAGTTGAAGTTGGAAATCAAGGCTTTAAAACGGGAACTCAATGCCGAGAAGCGCCGGGCAAAGGACCTTGATAAACGTCTAAGCCGAAATGAGGCGGCTTTGATAGATCGGGAAGAAAAGCTCGAACGGCGTGAACGCGAACTGGCAAAAAGCCGCGATCGAAGCAAAAAATCGAGCTCCTCGAATTCCAAAATTGAAATGGAACTGATGAAAGCCAAGGCCGCGAAGATTGATCTTGAAGCGGAACTTGCGCAGTCGAATTTGAATATGGAGGCACTGCTCAATGATGCCTCCAATGACAATGTCGAAAAGGCCTTGTCGCATATCAGGCGGGAAAAACAATCGCTGGAGAAATCGATCAGCCAGATTGAAAATGAGCGCGATGCACTCAAGGTCGAATTAAGCGCCATTCAACTTTCCAGTGGTCAGGACTGGGACAAGGAAAGACGGGAAAATGCGGTGTTGCGTGAACGCATCAACGATTTGGCTGCCCAGGTGACGGCAATGACCGCCCTGGTTGAAGGGGATGATTCGATCATCAACAAAATTCTTGCCAGGGAAAAGACACCGCGCGAGAAATCCACCGTCAAGTCTGATGATGCTGTAAATGGCGGCGAGATTACATCTCTTGCCGAACGTATCCGAGCCTTGCAGCAGGCGTCTGCCAAGTAGCGCACCACTTCCAGCACTGATTTAATTCTATGGTCTTGCTTATTCCTGTTGAGCCGGTAAATTGGCTGTTCACCTCCAACAGATGCGAGATATTGCTATGGCGACGATCAACCGAATTGCCGATTTTCATGATCAGATAACCGAATGGCGGCGCGAAATTCACGCCAATCCGGGGCTCCTTTATGATGTTGAGGAAACCGCCGCTTTGGTCAGCGAGAAATTGAAAGAATTCGGCGTCGACGAGATTGTCGGCGGCATTGGCAAAACCGGTGTGGTTGGCCTCATCAAAGGCAAGAGCAATGAAAGCGGCAAGGTGATTGGTCTGCGGGCTGATATGGACGCGCTGCCAATTCTTGAAAAAACCGACAAACCCTATGTGTCGAAGAATGTCGGCAAGATGCATGCCTGCGGCCATGATGGCCATACGGCAATGCTGTTAGGGGCGGCAAAATACCTGGCCGAGACCCGGAATTTTGATGGCACGGTGGTGGTGATATTTCAGCCAGCCGAAGAAGGTGGGGCCGGTGGCAAGGCGATGGTTGACGATGGCATGATGGACCGCTTCAACATTCAGGAAGTCTATGGCATG
>JAJRTY010000176.1 GCA_024278055.1 Alphaproteobacteria bacterium
TTATTGCGCGCGGTGCTGGTTAAACTGTTTGCCGATCGCCAGTTGATGGTTGAGGTCAATGTGATCAACTATCTGGTGTTGCGCATGGAGCGGTCGATTGAAACCGCCGCCAGCGTGGTTGCTGATCTGGATCAGGCCGCCTTGGCGCGCAAGGTCAAGATCGGTCAGCGCCTGGCACGCGAAGTGCTGGAACAACATCAGGCCTGAAGAATTATTAAGCACAGAATTTGCAACATTGTTGCTAGGGGCGATTGGCAATGATATGTAGGCGCGTTCGCGTGTTCGCAATTTGGCGGGCACAATAGTCCAAGGCCAGCGCCGTGCTGGTTTTTTAGAAATTTTTCAGGAGATATCATGTCGGTTGATCTAGCGACAGTCCGCCATATTGCCCATCTTGCCCGCATCTCTATCAGTGATGAAGATGCAAAGAACATGGAGGGCGACCTCAATAGTATTCTGCAGTGGGTTGAACAATTGTCGGAAGTGGACACAGAAGGTGTTGAGCCAATGACAAGTGTTGTGCGCATGGAAATGAAAAAACGTGACGATGTGGTCAGTGATGGCGGTTATGCGGAAAAAATTGTTCACAACGCACCTGCTTATGAAGAAACATTCTTCATGGTGCCAAAGGTTATTGAATAGGGGCTTTTGATATGAACGACTTAACCACATTAACCATCGCGCAAGCGCGGACAAAGCTCGACGCCGGTGAGATTACTTCAGTTGAACTGACCCAGGCTTTTGTCGACGAAATCGACAAGGCTGATGCGCTTAATGCCTTTATCACCAAAACACCGGAAAAAGCGCTTGAAATGGCAGCTCAATCTGATCAGCGCCGCGCCAAGGGCGAGGGGGCGGGCAAGCTTGAGGGCATTCCTGTCGGAATCAAGGACCTGTTTTGTACCGAAGGGACGCTGACAACTGCAGGCAGTCATATTCTTGATGGTTTTGTTCCTGATTATGATTCCACCGTTACCACCAACATGTGGCGCGACGGAGCGGTGATGCTGGGCAAGCTCAATCTGGATGAGTTTGCCATGGGTTCGTCCAACGAGACCAGTTACTACGGCCCCGTCGTCAATCCGTGGCAGCGCTCAGGCTCGAACGCCAAGCTGGTGCCCGGCGGCTCATCAGGTGGTTCGGCCACCTCGGTGCGGGCCAACCTGTGCATGGCGGCAACGGCGACGGATACCGGCGGTTCCATTCGCCAGCCTGGTGCCTTTACCGGAACCGTTGGTCTTAAACCCACCTATGGGCGTTGTTCGCGCTGGGGTATTGTGGCATTTGCCTCATCGCTTGATCAGGCGGGACCAATCACCAAAACAGTTGAGGATGCGGCCATCATGCTGGGGTCAATGGCAGGTCATGATGCCAAGGACACCACAAGCGTTGATGTGCCGGTGCCGGACTATGAAGCTGCTTTAACCGGTGACATTCGCGGGCTTAAAGTCGGCATTCCCAAAGAATACCGCGTCGATGGCATGCCATCTGAAATTGAAGACCTGTGGGCCAAAGGCATCGAGTGGCTGAAATCGGCAGGGGCGGAAATTATTGATGTCAGCCTGCCGCATACAAAGTATGCCTTGCCGACCTACTATATCGTTGCCCCGGCGGAAGCGTCGTCAAACCTCGCGCGCTATGACGGTGTGCGCTATGGCTTGCGGGTTGAAGGTGACGACATCATCGATATGTATGAAAAAACCCGCGCGGAAGGATTTGGCGAAGAAGTAAAACGCCGTATTCTGATTGGCACCTATGTGCTTTCGGCTGGTTATTATGATGCTTATTATCTCAAGGCGCAAAAAGTGAGAACTCTGATTTCTCGCGATTTCACCAACGCTTTCGAAAGCGTGGATGTTATGTTGACGCCCTCAACACCGTCACCGGCCTTTGGCATTGCCGAGCGTATGGACGATCCGCTTTCCATGTATCTCAATGATATTTTCACAGTATCCCTGAACATGGCCGGATTGCCGGGAATTTCGGTGCCGGCGGGTCTTTCGCAGGAAGGTACGCCACTGGGGTTGCAGTTGATTGGCGAAGCTTTTGATGAGGAAACTTTGCTGAGGACAGGACAGATTATCGAGCAGGCGGCGGGAGAGTTTCCAACTCCGGCAAGCTGGTGGAAGGATGTGCCATGAGTGAACATAAAAAACCGACTGATTGTGTCGACATGAGCGATGTGCGTGCCGAGATAGATCGTCTTGATCATGTGTTGATAGATGCCATGGCTGAGCGCTTTAGCTATGTGGAGCGCGCCTGGCAGCTTAAATCATCACCGGAAGAGGCAACGGTGCCGTGGCGCATACAACAGGTCATTGATAAAGTTAAGGCCAGGGCGGAGGAAAAGGAATTTCCGCCCGAACTGGCCGAAGCCTTGTGGCGGCAAATGATCGGCTGGTTCATACAATATGAAGAAAAAAAACTGAGTGCTGCTGACAGCGCTAAAAAAGATACTTAGGAGTTTTATTGAATGTCCTTGATTCAAGGTGCGACGGGAGATTGGGAAATCGTCATCGGGCTTGAAGTCCATGCCCAGATAAGCTCGCAATCGAAATTATTCTCCGGCTCTTCTACTGAATTTGGTGCCGAAGCAAACTCGCAAGTGTCTCTGGTTGATGCCGCCATGCCCGGCATGTTGCCGGTGATCAACAAATATTGCGTTGAACAGGCGGTGAAAACCGGACTTGGTTTGAAGGCTGAAATAAACCTCTATTCGGTATTTGATCGCAAAAACTACTTCTATCCGGATTTGCCTCAGGGTTACCAGATATCCCAGTTCAAGCACCCGATTGTCGGCGAAGGCATTGTTTATCTCGACATGAAAGATGGCGAGACCATAGAAGTTGGAATTGAGCGTTTACACATGGAACAGGATGCGGGCAAATCCATGCACGATCAGCATCCATCCATGTCCTTCGTTGATCTCAACCGTTCCGGTGTGGCGTTGATGGAGATTGTCTCCAAACCCGATATGCGCTCGTCTGAACAGGCGCGGGCCTATGTGACCAAATTGCGCACTATTCTGCGCTACCTTGGCACCTGCGACGGCAATATGGAGCAGGGCAGTCTGCGCGCAGACGTTAATGTTTCGGTGCGTAGGCCCGGTGATGAACTGGGCACGCGGTGCGAAATCAAGAATGTTAATTCCATTCGGTTTATTGGTCAGGCAATTGAATTTGAAGCGCGGCGGCAGATTGATATTATCGAAGAGGGCGGCGGAATTGAGCAGCAAACGCGCCTGTTTGATCCAAAAACCGGCACCACCCGGTCCATGCGCTCAAAAGAAGAAGCCCATGATTACCGTTATTTCCCTGATCCAGACTTATTGCCGCTTGAACTTGAGCAATCTATGGTCGATGAATTAGCGGCTAATCTGCCGGAATTGCCCGACGAAAAGAAGGCCCGGTTTATCAAGGACTTTGGTCTGAAACCCTATGATGCCGGTGTGTTGGTTATGGACAAGGCATCGTCTGATTTTTTTGAAAATGTGGCCAAAGGGCGCGATGCCAGACTTGCGGTTAACTGGGTAACCGGTGATTTCTTTGGTGCCCTCAACAAAGCCGGCCTTGATGTATCTTCCTCGCCCGTCAGTGCAGATCAACTGGGCACATTGATTGATTTGATCAAGGATGGCACGATTTCGGGGAAAATTGCCAAGCAGGTGTTTGAAATCATCTGGGAAGAAGGCGGTGATCCAGCCGAAATAGTTGAAACGCGCGGCTTAAAACAGGTGACAGATACCGGGGCGATTGAAGCAGCTGTTGATGCGGTGATTGCCGGAAATCCTGAAAAAGTTGCAGAAGTTAAGGAAAAACCCAACATGCTGGGCTGGTTTGTCGGCCAGGTGATGAAGGCAACGCAAGGCAAAGCCAACCCGCAGGCGGTAAACCAGCTGTTGCGTCAACGCCTTGGACTCGATTAAGGCGGTTTAAAATTTCAGATATGATTTTATGTAATCGACAAAATCAAAGTAGCTATAGCCATTGTCATCCAGAATTTGCATGGCGACAACGACAATAAGGCCCGCCAACAGCGTTTTCAGGGATGTTTTCAGGCTGATCATGATGGCCTGATTTTACCTTAAACGAATTATGGTTGTCTTAAATGGCGTGAGAAGTTTTAATTTAAAATCTATGACTTTGAGATTGTTGCTTTTCGTTTCAGATCGTTTACCTTCCCGTCAACGTTTGTAATTCACCAAAGGAGCCAGGAAAATGGCACATGCAATAGTAGTTAACGAAGTTGGCGGTCCTGACGTTTTGAAGTGGCAAGAGGTTGAAGTCGGTGAACCCGGTCCCGGTGAAGTGAAAATTCGCCATCATGCGGTGGGGCTGAATTATATTGATGTTTATTTCCGCACTGGTGCTTATCCCGCCGCCGGCGTGCCGTTTACACCGGGCATGGAGGCTGCGGGCGAGGTTCTGGCAGTCGGGGCTGATGTGGATTATTTCAGCGTCGGAGACCGTGTCGCCTATGCCGGAGCAATCGGCTCATATTCCACCATCAGGATTGCCCCTGCCGACAAAATGGTTAAATTGCCCGATGCCATTTCCTATGAGCAGGGTGCGGCAATGATGTTGCAGGGCATGACGACGCGCTACCTGCTGCGCAAGACCTACACTGTCACCAGCGATACCACCTTGCTGTTTCATGCTGCTGCTGGCGGTGTTGGTCTGTTGGCGTGCCAATGGGCGGCCCACCTGGGGGCTACGATCATTGGTACAGTGGGTTCGGAAGAAAAAGCGCAACTTGCCAGAGATAACGGCTGCACGCACACTATTCTTTATCGCGACGAGAATTTTGTTGAGCGCGTTAAGGAGCTTACCAATGGTGAGGGTGTTGATGTGGTTTATGATGCGATCGGCAAGGATACGTTTCCCGCGTCGCTGGATTGCCTCAAACCGTTTGGGCTGTGGGTAAGTTTTGGTGCATCGTCAGGTCCGATAGAAGATTTCAATATAGGAATTTTGGCCTCTAAAGGGTCGCTGTATGCCACGCGCCCGACTTTGTTTACCTATGTAAATAAACGCGAAGATCTGCTGGAGACAGCGCAAGATCTGTTTGATGTCGTCGAACAGGGCCATGTTAAGATAGCCATCAATCAGACCTACGACCTGAAAGATGCAGCCCAGGCCCACAAAGACCTTGAAGCGCGTAAAACCACAGGCTCTACAATCCTGATACCGTAAGGCCTCGAACTTTGAAAACAGGGATGGAACAATGTCCATGAATGATCAAAATAATGCGGATAGTATCTATCCCGGTTTTTTCTCAACCAAACTGGCGCAAAGCGACCCGGATATAGCGGCGGCGATTACCGCCGAACTGGGGCGCCAGCAAAACGAGATTGAGTTGATTGCTTCCGAAAACATCGTCTCAAGAGCGGTGCTGGAAGCGCAAGGCTCGGTCATGACCAACAAATATGCCGAGGGCTATCCCGGGCGGCGCTATTATGGCGGGTGTGAGCATGTGGATGTGGTTGAAATCCTGGCGATTGAGCGGGCGAAAGAGCTGTTCGGCTGTGAATATGTCAATGTACAGCCCAATTCCGGCTCCCAGGCCAATCAGGGTGCGATGATGGCAATGGTCAAGCCCGGTGCCACCATTTTAGGCTTGAGCCTGGCTGCGGGTGGCCATCTCACTCATGGCGCACCGCCAAATCAGTCCGGTAAATGGTTTAACGCCATTCAGTACGGTGTGGACAAAAATACCTCGCAGATTGATTTTGATGAAGTGGAGGCTCTGGCCACAGAACATAAGCCAGAAGTCATTATCGTTGGCGGCTCGGCCTATCCGCGCACCTTGGATTTTGCCCGTTTCCGCGTTATTGCTGACATGGTGGGGGCCTATCTGTTTGTCGATATGGCGCATATTGCCGGGCTTGTGGCCTCCGGTGTTCACCCCAGCCCGTTTCCCCATGCCCATGTGGCGACCACCACTACCCACAAAACCCTGCGCGGTCCGCGTGGCGGCATGATTCTCACTAATGATGAAGCTCTGGCCAAAAAGATCAACTCAGCCATCTTCCCCGGCCTTCAGGGCGGACCGTTGATGCATGTGATTGCGGGTAAGGCGGCAGCCTTTGGCGAAGCTTTGCGACCTGACTTTAAAATTTACAGCCAAAGTGTTGTGGATAATGCCAAAACACTCGCGCAACGATTGATTGATGGTGGTTGTGATATCGTCTCCGGCGGCACCGACACCCATTTGATGCTGGTTGACCTCAGGCCCAAAAAACTCACCGGCAAGGACGCGGAAGCAGCCCTGGGTCGTGCCAATATAACGTGCAATAAAAACGGTGTGCCGTTTGATCCGGAAAAGCCCACCATCACTTCGGGCGTTCGTCTGGGCACACCAGCGTGTACAACACGCGGGTTTGGCATTGCGGAATTTGGCGAAGTAGGCGATATGATCAATGAAGTTCTCGACGGTCTGGCCAGCAATGGCGAAGACGGCAATGGTGCGGTTGAAGCATCTGTCAAATCGAGGGTCATTGATTTATGCGGCCGGTTTCCGATTTACCCTTCGTGAGCAGCCCGCCAGGAGAATAAAACATGCGGTGTCCCTATTGCGGAAGCTCCAATACGCAGGTCAAGGATTCGCGTCCAACCGAGGATAATACCGCAATACGCCGTCGCCGCTCGTGTCAGGATTGCAGCGGGCGCTTTACCACTTTCGAGCGTATTCAGTTGCGTGAGTTAACAGTTATCAAGAAAACCGGCAGGCGCGTTCCGTTTGATCGCGACAAGCTAATGCGCTCGCTGCAGGTGGCCTTGCGCAAGCGCCCGGTTGAGCCCGAACGCGTTGAGCGTATGGCCAGCGGTATTGTGCGCAGGTTGGAAAATATGGGCGAAAGCGAAATCAACTCGGATACAATCGGCCATCTGGTGATGGAAGTTCTGCGCCGTCTCGATGATGTGGCCTATGTACGGTTTGCCTCGGTCTATAAAGAATTTCGCGAAGCCAAGGATTTCGAAGTCCTGCTGGGGGAACTGACCGGCGAAGATTTGGACGGTGATACGGTCCGGGAAGACTAATGAGCAATGACGACAGCCGGTATATGGGGCAGGCGATTGAACTCAGTCGTCGTGGCCTCGGTGCAACGGGGCAAAACCCGCCGGTTGGCTGTATCATCATCAAGGATAGAACAATCGTCGGGCGCGGGTTTACCGACAGCGGTGGACGGCCCCATGCCGAGACCATTGCTCTGGCCCAGGCGGGTGTTGAGGCTAATGGCGCCACCGCTTACGTGACGCTGGAGCCGTGTTGTCACCACGGCAGAACCGGGCCATGCAGCGAGGCTTTGATTGGGGCGGGTGTTTCGCGCGTGGTGTGCGCTGTGCTTGATCCCGATGATCGCGTCAGCGGCAAGGGAGTGGCGCAATTGCGCAATCACAATATTGAGGTTAAAACGGGTGTCTGCGCTTCTCAGGCAACAGAGGTTCTGGCTGGATATTTATCCCGCAAAACTTCGGGTAAACCAACTGTTTTGCTGAAACTCGCTATGTCCAAAGATGAAAAACTGGCCACCAATGACCCGGACAAGCGCTGGATTACCGGCGAGCTGGCGCGTGATCGTGGCCACCTTATGCGGGCTAAAAGCGATGCTATCGTGGTTGGCATCGGAACAGTGCTGGAAGATGATCCCGACCTTACCTGTCGCCTCAAGGGACTTGAACACCTCTCGCCCCTTCGCGTTATCATCGATACTAACCTGAAAACGCCGGTTGATTGCCGTCTGGTTGAAAGCGCACAACAGGTGCCGGTGATGATAGCCTGCTGGCAAGATGTCGAGATTGAGCAAAGCATGAGATTGTTTGAAAAAGGCGTCGAGATTATTCCCTGCCGCTCAAAAGCAGGGCGTATTGATTTAACGGACCTGCTGGCCCGGCTAGCTGATCATGGTGTTAACCGCGTGATGTTTGAAGGCGGGGCCAAAATTGCCGAGGCGCTGATAAATGACAATCTGATTGATGAACTGGCGATTTTCAAAGCACCGCACAATATTGGTAAAAATGGCACGCCAGCTTTTGCCGGAACAACCCTGCACAAGATCGTAAAACGGCTGTCATTGCAAAAGAAAGCCGGTTTAAAGGTTGGTTGCGATGATCTGTCCCTGTACCGCCGGTCCAAGAAAGGCTAAGTGACTTATATTATGTTTACTGGAATCATTACAGATCTGGGTGAGGTTGTGGAGGTTCGGGGGGTTGGGGACCGGCAAATCAGAATAGCCTGTGCCTATGATGCTGACACAATGGATATTGGCGCGTCGATCGCATGTTCCGGTGTCTGTCTGACAGTGGTTGAAAAGAGGCGCGTGGGTGAGCAAAACTGGTTCAAGGTCGATATTTCGGCGCAATCGATCAGCTCTACCACCGCTGGTGCGTGGGCTGCGGGCACAATTTTGAATCTGGAACGCGCCTTGAAAATCGGTGATGAACTGGGCGGGCACATGGTGTCTGGACATGTAGATGATGTGGCTGAGATTGTCGGGTTGGAAACAGTTGGAGAAAGTCAGCGATTTCGGTTTCGGGTGATGGAAGAATTCTCGCGGTTTATCGCGCAAAAAGGCTCGGTCTGCCTTGATGGCACGTCCTTTACTGTCAATGATATGTCTGATTGTGAGTTTGATATCAACATTATTCCCCACACTTTGGCGGTGACCACCTGGGGGCATAAAAAGATTGGCGATATGGTCAATCTTGAGATAGATGTGATCGCGCGATATGTGGCGCGAATGAATGTGGAGACTAAAACCTGATGCCCGGTGAAAACGCTGCCAAATCTCTTGTTGAAAA
>JAJRTY010000177.1 GCA_024278055.1 Alphaproteobacteria bacterium
AACCAGACGCTCTCGACCTTTCGGCGTTAATCGTGCATTCTTGTGTATGTTCATTCGATCCCTCCTTTGATGCTTGAAGTTTGGTAGCTCCAATCATCATAACAAGGATCAAATGAACAACCTATTGGAAGATCACAACTAATCGGGTTTTTCTTTTTCACTCCACTCAACTCTTGCCAGTTCCACCAACCAGTCCGCGACTATTTTACTTAAACGCTGGCCTTTTGTTCCGCGCCGGTGGCGCAGATAATATTCGGCGTGCAGATGCAAGGGCTGAGTGAACACTTCCATCAATTCGCCCGAACGCAGCAGGCGGTCTATGAACGGGCGCCTTCCCAGCATGATGCCGTCGCCGCGCTGGGTGGCTTCCATGGCAATCAATGAGCTGTCGACCGAAAAACCTGACGGAACGGTGATGGTATCGAGCCCGTGGCGGCGAAACCAGCGGTGCCAGTCATCATCGTAGCCGACAATATCTATCAGGTCGAAGGTCAGTAAATCAGCCGGAACTGCTGGTCGCGCCCGGTTGGTAAAGGCGCTGGGAGAACACACAGGTGTGATGATTGTCGTCAGTAACCTGACGGCGTGGGGGTCGGGTTTTGCCTCATTAAGAATAACAATTTCCAGTTCCGCACCAGTGGAATTCACCTCTCCTTGATCTTGATCGAGTGTTCGAATACGCAGGTCAATATCGGGGTGCTGTTTGCGAAACTCGCCCAGATGCGGGGCCAGCCACAAGGCGGCGATGCTGGATGTGCAACGCAAAGTTACTATCTGATAAGGCCGGTCGGGAAACAGGTTGTCGGTAATGGTGTCAAGGCGTTCAAGTGCTTCATGCACGCCATAAAGATAGGCCTGCCCTGAATTGCTCATGGACAATCGGCGATGGTGCCTGACAAACAAAGGCGTATCCAGATAGGCTTCGAGCTGGCGCATCTGCTGGCTGACAGCAGCTTGCGAAATATTCAACTCTTGCGCTGCCAGCGAAAAACTCAAGTGGCGACCGGCAGCTTCAAAGGTGCGCAGGATATTTAATCTCGGGCGTTTCATAATCCGCTTCACATAAGTTTAACTTATGCAATATGACAGATTTAATTGTTTGAGACAAGCGGTGATGCTGTCTAGTGTTGGTGCAGTTGAAATCTCTTTCAAGCGGTGCAATCGATGAATTTTTTCTCCTTTTTGAGTGACGATGAAATCGCTTATGTGCATGATGCTTCGCTTGAGATTCTGGCCGAGACCGGCTTGCTGGTGCGCAACGAAAAAGCGCGCAAACGATTTGCTGAACACGGCGCAATCGTCGACCACGCAACCGAGATGGTGCGTATTCCTGCCGCCGTCGTCGAAAAATATCGCGCCATGATACCACCGACAATTACACTGCGTGGTCGTGATCCGGCTTACGATATTACTTTTCCGCGCAAGCTTCCGGTGATTGCCACGGCAAGTTCAGCGCCTGATATTGTTGATCCTGTCAGTGGCATTACCAGGCGATCTCGTTCAGACGACATTGCGCGTATTGCTCATGTGGTCAATGAGCTTGATGGCTTTGATCTGTTTTCGATCTCAACCCTGGCTGATGATGCGCCAAAAGACCAGTTTTCCCTGACGCGCTTTTATGCTGCCCTGAAAAACTGTGTCAAACCCGTTCGCACCTCGGTTTACAGTGTGCGTGAGGCCCAACAGGTTATCAGGCTGGGTGAGCTGATTGCCGGATCAAAATCAGCCTTCTGGCAACGGCCGTTCATAAATTTTGGCTATTGCGCCATTGTCTCGCCGCTGACGATGGATTTCGACAGTACCGAAACCTTGATGTATTTCGCCGAAAACGGCATAACCGCCTATGGCACAGTGGCACCGATGGGGGGCTTGAGCACACCTTTATCCCTGCCCGGCATGTTGACAATCATGAATGCGGAATGGCTGGCAGCGGCCACTTTGGCGCAGATGTCAAAAGCCGGTACAGAACAGATATATAATTTTCTTCCGGTTTTTGCCGACATGCGCGATGGTGCTTATGCGCCCGGTGCAATTGAAATCGGCATGATGAATTCGGCTGTGTGCCAGATGGCACGGTTTTACAATGTACCTTCCGGCGGCTATCTGGGGCTGACCAATTCCAAGATTGCTGACGCGCAATCAGGCTTTGAAAAAGGCATGTCACCGCTGATGGGAGCGCTGTCCGGCGTTGATTTCATCGTCATGGGCGGGCTTCAGGATGCCCTGATGTCATTTGATTTTGGCCAGCTGTGTATCGACAATGAAATTGCCCTGATGCTCAAACGTGTGCGTTCGGGATTTGGCTTTTCAAAGGAAAGCGTATCCTTGCAGGAAATCAAGGACGCCGGGCCTGCCGGCATGTTTGGCGGCAACCCGGTAACGCTTGCGCGCATGCATGATGCAACCTTCATGTCGGAACTGGCGGATCGTAAGCTGCGTGAGCAATGGATGCTCGAAGGTTCTTCTACCATCCATCAACGCGGGTTGAACAAAGCGTTGAAAATCCTTTCAACACCAAATTCAGCCGCACTTGATCTTGATATTGATGCCCGCATCCGGGATGAATTTGCAGGCCTGGTGGCCGGTGTTTCAGTGTTGCCTGAGGGCTGGGCACATGTTGAAGATGGCACCAGCGGAGAAAAACGAAAGCGCCGCGTCAACCGGCGTCGAGCATAAAAAAGGAATAACAATGGCAACTCCCTTCCCGACATCTGCCCGTATTGTGGTCATCGGCGGCGGCGTTATTGGCACCTCAATTGCCTTCCATCTGGCGCGCGCCGGTGAAAAAGATGTGGTGTTGCTGGAAAAAGCCAGCCTGACCGAGGGTTGCACCTGGCATGCAGCAGGACTGGTGGGGCAATTCAGGTCGCAGCAAAATCTCATGAGCCTGATGAATGACAGCGTCAGATTATATGACACATTGGAGCAGGAAACCGGGCAGGATCCCGGCTGGCGCAAGGTCGGCAGCCTCAGGCTGGCGACCACGCAAGAACGCTGGAAAGAACTGCTGAAATCGCATTCAGCCGCACAAGCCATCGGCTTTGAGATGACTATGCTGAATGCCGCTGAAGCGCTGGAAAAATTTCCGCTGATCGAAAATGATGATGTGGTCGGTGCAGCCTTTATCCCTGATGATGGCCACATCGACCCCAACTCGCTCACTCAAGCATTGGCCAGGGGGTTTCGCGCCAATGGCGGGCGCATTTTTGAACGTACCATGGTCTCGGATTTGGCGCGCGAAGGCAATCGCATCACTCAGGTGATTACTGATCATGGCGCAATTGACACGGAAGTTGTTGTTAATGCAGCGGGATTGTGGGCGCGTCAGGTCGGCTGGATGGCCGGGGCGGAAATCCCCGCCGGTATTGTTGAACATCAATATCTGGTGACCGAAAAATCCGATCTTGTTCCTGACAATCTGCCCGCGTTGCGTGATCCCGATGGCAATTACTATGTCAAACCTGAACCCGGTGCGCTGGCCATTGGCGGCTGGGAAAGCCGGACGCTGGCGGTCGATGGACAACATGGCTTTGCCTGGGAAAACGAACGGTTCTTGTTCGACAGTAATCTTGAGCGTCTGGAGGAGTTTTTTGCACCAGCCTTAAAACGCCTGCCGGTTCTCAGTGAGCTTGGTATCCGCACCATCATCAACGGCCCCATTCCGATTTCGCCCGATGGTGAGCCGGTGATGGGTCCGGTGCCGGGTTTCAGCAATTTCTATGCCGCCTGCGCCTTTACGTCGGGCATTGCCGCCTCAGGCGGGGCCGGCAGGGCCATGGCTAACTGGATTATGCACGATGATCCCGGCTATGACCTGTGGTCGTTTGACATTCGCCGCTTTGGCGCTTTGCAGGCCGGGCACAGGTTTTTGCATGAACGTGCGGTTGAAGCCTATGGCAAATATTATCATATTCACTGGCCCGGTGAGGAAATGGAGAGCGCGCGGGGCGTGCGCCGCAGCCCGCTCTATCAGACCCTGAAACAGCAAGGTGCGGTGTTTGGTTCAAAATTCGGCTGGGAACGCGCCAACTGGTTTGCCCATGGCGACATACCTCAAGTGGACGTTTTAGGCTTCGAGCGACCACAACAGGACATCACCATTGGCCGAGAACACAAAGCGGCGCGCGAGGCCGTCGTGCTGATTGATATGACTTCTTTCACAAAATTTGAAATCAGTGGGCCTGATGCGTGTGCGTTTCTGCAATATCTCTGTGTTGCCAATGTAGACAAAGAAATTGGCGGTGGCACCTACACTCAACTATGCAATGAGCGCGGCGGTATTGAGGCCGATGTCACTATCATCCGGCGTTCTGACACCTGCTTCTGGCTGATCACCGGGTCGGGCTTTGTCGTTCGCGACCGCCACTGGCTGGAAAGCAACCTTAAGCACAATGTCGAGATACGCGATATCACCTCAACTCATGGCGTTATAAACCTTGCCGGGCCATTGGCGCGCAAAGTGCTTGAAAAAGTCTGTGATGATGATGTCGGCCACGAAGCATTCAGCTTTATGACAGCAAAAGACATCTGCATCGGTTATGCTCCGGCACTGGCCTTTCGCGTTACTTACATTGGCGAGCTGGGCTGGGAGCTTTATATCCCAACAGAGTATATGCAGTATGCCTATGAGACCTTGCAGGAGGCCGGGGCCGATTATGGCATAACCAACATCGGCTACCGCGCCATCGACAGCTTGCGAATGGAGAAAAAATTCCTCGCCTGGGGTGTCGATATCACGCCGGATTACAACGTTTACGAGGCCGGGTTGCAGTTTTTGATTGACTGGGACAAAGGCGATTTTCTCGGGCGCGAGGCTTTAGCCAAAATCCGTGAAAAAGGCGTGCAGCAAAAACTTGTGTGTCTGGCTCTGGAAGACCCCCTGCCCGTCTTCGGCGGTGAAGCGATTTTTGTTGGCGGCAAGCCTGTCGCCCAGTCCACCAGCGGCAACTTCGGTTACACAATCGGCAAAAGCCTGGTGCTGGCCTACCTGCCGGTCGAGCATATGGAGGCAGAAGATTTCACCATAGATGCCTTCGGCAAACGCAGCTCGGCATCATTGATAAAAGGGTGCTCCTATGATCCCAGGCGAAAAAAGATTCAGTTTTAGAGTACCCTTTTGCGATATAGTTGCTGCCTTATAGTTTGATAAATCTTGGTGCCATACGCTCCACCATTTCAGGGTTGCAATCTATATAGCCGAATAGGCGCAGTATTGGGCAGGCAAGTTCTGCCACAACAGACGCCCAATCAGCCGCAAGTTGCACATTGGTCCATTCACCTTCAGCAGTACCCTGATTTGCTTTTGCAATACGGCCCGGACTCCAGTAAATTGCTCGATCAAAGTCCATAAGTTCCCGGTTTTTAAGACCAATCCAAGAACATCTGAACGCTACGGTTGCCGTAGTGTCGAATCGTTTTGCAAATTGTCTGGCGTGGGTCACAAGTTCAGCCGTTTCCCGAACAATTGTCTCCGGTGACATCCAAGTGCCAGCCGCTCGCCCGAGGGCATCGACTGTGCGTATTCTATCTTCTCGGTATGGTCGGGAAATCGTTGCACGACCATCTGTAGTTACTCGCCAAAAATCCGGCAACGAAGTATCAAATTCTCCATCGCCCATTAGGTTGGCCTCCAATACATTGATACCCGTGCCATCGTTGTGCTCAGGATGGTATGCGGGAGCAATCTCTTCTCTACTGAATGGATAGAACATACTCCACCCGGTCCATACGGTATCTCTTACCTCATTATTTACTTCATCTAGAACTTTAAGAAGTGAGCCTTCAGGGATTACATCGTCATCGTCCTTCGAAATTAGATAGCAAAATTGACAGTGGTTTTGTAAAATCGACACCGGCCAATCCAATTTTTTTGCCTCCTCCAGCGACTTGCGAAAACGCTCTTTTCCCTGTTTATGCCAAAGTACCAATCGCGAGTGTGTTGTTGAAGCCTGTTTTATGGGTGCTCGCACTAAACTGGCAATGTCTCCCAGCAAGCGATCTCTGTCATTCAACACACACCGCCTTATAATTGGTGACCATTCTTCCGCACTCTCGATAGGCGCGCTTTCCGGCCCCGGTTTCCGGATATAGTATTTCCCGGCGCAGATACCTTGAGGCCTTTGTTTGGCATCCAAGGGACCATTTTTCTTGGCTGCTATTGGAGCTGATCCATGCCCGGGTATTCGCACAATCGGATATTGATCTCCACCTTTGGCATTAACGGTTGAGACCTGACATTGAAATACTGGCGTTAAGTATTTTTTGATTATCGCAGAAAAGGTGTCATGGTTGTATTCTTCAAGCGACGATGGGCGGTTCGTATCTCTGCTACCGTCATCATTGAAGCCAAAAACGATATAGCCACCTCCATGATTTGCAAGTGCTGCAATGTGACGCGCAAGCTTGGCTCTTACGGTCAATTCATCAAGGGCTAGCCATCTCTTCAATTCTAGATCAAGAGCTTCGCTAGGATTTTCCAAGAGATCACTGAGATCAATTTCCACGTTGTTATCCGCCATCTACTCTTAGGATTTCTCGTATTGGAAAAACGATAATTGGGATTGGCGATCAAGTACATAGAAATCATCTGCGCTTACGATATCGCATTGACTGGAGCGATTGAGATTTTAAGATCAACTGCAATCAGTATTATGCCTGCTCGCCCCTCATCCGACGCCTTCGGCGCCACCTTCTTCCCGCGAGGGGAGAGGGTGGCAGCGCAGCTGACGGATGAGAGAGTTGAAACAACTTAATGCGCGTCTGCGCTCAACAGTTTGCCGCGCAGGGCTGCTGTTATCAGGGCTTTAGCCTGGTTGGAATTCCATTCAGCAGGACCGATCATACGGCCCAGTTCCATGCCGTCACGATCAATCAGGATGGTTGTCGGCATGCCGAAAACATCGGCTTCACGGGTGATTTTGGCAGTTTTATCGATGTAGAGTTTGAGGCCTTTTACTTTTATCTCATCAAGAAACGCCTGGGCGACTTCGGCGCCTTTGCGATCAATGCTGACGGCCACGACTTCAAATTCATCGCTGCCCATAGATGCCTGCAATTCATCAAGATCCGGCATTTCTCGGCGACAAGGGGCGCACCATGTGGCCCACAGATTGAGCAATACCACTTTGCCGCGCCAGTCACTTAGCGACAGATCATTACCCGCCCCATCTTTGAATTTTAAATCAGCAAATTCTTTGGGCTTTTTGGCAACCACGAAAGTTACCATGGTGCCGGTACTGAAGGGATTGACACCGGCCTGCTTTATCGTCGCCCCTTTGAGCTGGAAAGCGCTCGAACCATTGCCATCACCACCCTTTTTACCGTATACCCCTGCATCAAGAGAAATTGCGGTAATCATCGCCATGACGGCTGCGATAACAATGGTGGTTTTTTTAATTTTCAGCGATTTCTTCATAAGTATAACTCTAATTCAAACAGCCCATCAGGAACAGATCAATGAGCAACAAGATGTGGGGCAGCCGGTTTTCAAGCGGACCCGATGCCATCATGGAAGACATAAACGCCTCGATAGATTTCGACAAGCGTTTATATGCCCAGGATATCCAGGGCTCCAGGGTTCATTGCCAGATGCTTGTGGCAACCGGCATTATAAGTAATGAAGATGGCGAAAAAATAGCACACGGTCTAAACACAATTCTGTCAGAAATCGAGGCTGGGGAATTTGAGTTTTCACGCGCCCTTGAAGATATCCATATGAATGTGGAATCACGCCTGAGCGAACTTGTCGGCGATGCTGCCGGCAGGTTACATACGGCGCGTTCGCGCAATGATCAGGTGGCGCTGGATTTCAGGTTGTATGCACGCGAGACAGCCCTTGAGTTTGAGGCTGGCCTAAAAGGCCTGCAACTGGCGCTGGCGCAAAAAGCCTTTGAATTCAATGACGCCCTGATGCCGGGCTTTACTCATTTACAAACAGCGCAGCCCATCACTTTTGGACATCATTGTCTGGCCTATGTGGAAATGTTTGGCCGCGATTGCAGCCGTATGCGCGATGCCCGCAACAGAATGAACGAATGCCCTTTGGGGGCAGCTGCTCTGGCGGGAACCTCCTTTCCGATAGATCGCCACATGACAGCTGAACAATTGGGATTTGACCACCCCATGGCCAATTCCATGGATGCGGTTGCCAGTCGCGATTTTGTGCTGGAACTGTTGAGTGCGTCAGCCATAACGGCTGTCAATCTGTCGCGGCTGGCCGAGGAAATTGTTATCTGGTGCAGTGCGCCGTTCAAGTTTGTGAAACTGTCGGACAGATTTTCCACCGGCTCTTCGATCATGCCGCAAAAGCGCAATCCTGATGCCGCCGAACTGGTGCGGGCAAAGGCCGGGCGTATTGTTGGCGCATTGACCAGCCTGCTGATTGTGATGAAGGGGTTGCCGCTGACCTATTCCAAAGACATGCAGGAAGATAAAGAACAGGCTTTTGATGCCTTTGACAGCTTGAACCTGGGGCTGGCTGCGATGACGGGGATGATCGCGGACCTGGAGCCGCAGGTTGAAAATATGGAAAAATTTGCCGCAAGTGATTTTTCCACCGCAACCGATTTAGCCGACTGGCTGGTGCGCGTTGCTGATTTACCTTTCCGCCAGGCCCATCATGTTACCGGGCAACTGGTGGCATTGGCGAGCGAACGCAACATCAGCCTGGATGAAATTCCGCTGGCCGATATGGTTGAGGTCGAGGCACGCATCTCAAAGGATATTTATGATGTGCTGAGTGCGAAAAATTCGGTTAACTCGCGCACCAGTTACGGCGGTACCGCACCCGCCAATGTTAAACAGCAGGCGTTAAGATGGCTTGACATTTTAGAGCCAAACAAAGAAGTTTCTTGAGAACCGGCACGACAGTGTAGTAAGGATCATAGTGTTGGCCAAAATCACATGGTGGAGTTGAACTTGATGCCCAAGGTTAAAATTGCAATCGTTACTGTCATGGTATCAATGCTCTTTGTCGGCGCCTGTGGTCGCCGTGGCCCGCTTGAGCCACCGCCGGTGGCTGAAAATGATGAAAATCCTGAAAAAGCTAAAGAAAATTCCTATTCCGGGAAAAAGTTCATTCTTGATCCGTTGATTTAAGCCTGCCTTATGCATCATTTTACCTATAAAAGCGGCATCCTGCATGCTGAAAATACCCCTGTGCCGGATATTGCAGCTCAGGTTGGCACCCCGTTTTATTGTTATTCGACTGCAACAATAGTGCGCCACTTCAAGGTTTTTGACGAGCCGTTTGGAGATATTGACCATCTGACGTGCTATGCCATGAAGGCCAATTCAAATCAGGCGGTTATCAAGACCCTGGGCGACATTGGCGCGGGCATGGATATTGTGTCGGGTGGCGAGTTAAAGCGTGCTCTGGCAGCGGGCATAGGTGCCGAGAAAATAATTTTCTCCGGCGTCGGCAAGACCGAGATTGAAATTTCCGATGCGCTGGAAGCCGGGATATTGTGCTTTAATGTTGAATCAGAATCCGAACTTCATCTGATCTCGCTGGTGGCCACCGCTACGCGAAAAACCGCCAACATCTCTTTGCGCATCAATCCCGATGTGGATGCAAAAACACACGCCAAAATCGCCACCGGCAAGGCCGAAAACAAGTTTGGTATCCCGTGGACGCGGGCGCAAGAAGTCTATGCACTGGCGGCCAGCCTGCCGGGCATGAAAGTGTGCGGCATCGATCTTCATATCGGCAGTCAGATTGTCGATCTCGAGCCTTACCGGATCGCCTATGAGCGCATTGGCGAACTGGTAGGGATTTTGCGTAACGATGGCCATGACATTCAACATGTGGATCTCGGCGGCGGCCTGGGCGTTCCCTACCGCGATGGTGACAATGAGCCGCCTTTACCAAGCGAATATGCCGATGTCATCAAAAAAGCCGTGGGCTCGCTGGGCTGTAAAATAATCACCGAGCCGGGTCGGCTTATTGCCGGTAATGCCGGTATTTTAGTGGCGCGGGTGGTGCATATGAAGCACGGTGAGAACAAACATTTTGCCATCATTGATGCCGCCATGAATGATATTCTGCGACCGACACTGTATGAAGCCCACCATGAGATTCTCAGCGTCAGACAGCCCTTGGCTGAAACCGACACACAGATTGTCGATGTGGTTGGCCCGGTGTGTGAGACCGGCGATTATATTGCCACAGGCAGAGAATTGCCGGTCCTCAAACAAAACGACCTGGTCGCCATCATGACAGCGGGAGCCTACGGCGCGGTACAATCAGGAACCTACAATACAAGAGCGCTTATTCCCGAGGTATTGGTCAACGATGATCAGTTTGCTATTGTGCGCCGGCGCATGGAAGTCGAAGATATTATCGAACTCGATCAGACAGCACCCTGGCAATAGGTCACAAATCGGTCTAAAAGCCGATCCATAACAAGCTTAAACATATAACATAGATATGAAGCCCAGCAGCCAGATTATGTGGTATGCTGGTTGAAACGTCTTGTTTTGAGCTATTGGTGATGGATGAACCTACCGTTTCATTATAAAATTGGCTTATCCAGACTGGCCTTGTACTGGGAACGCCTGTGGCGCCAGTCCCTGCCGTTGCTGCTGAGCGCATCGGGAATTGTCTCTCTTGGTCTTTTTGGCGTGTTTGAATGGCTGCCGCCAGCGCTTCACATCGGTCTGCTGGTGCTGTTTGGAGCCATATTGCTGTGGTCGCTGGTGCGGATGTTCAAAGCACAATGGCCGGGCGAGAAAGAAGCATTAAGATGGCTTGAAACCTCGAACGGGCACAGCCATCGACCGGCCAGCTCGCTGGTGGACACCCTCAGCCTTGGTGCTGATGATCCGGCAACGAGGACAATCTGGCAGGCCCATCACAGGCGGCTGATACCCGTGGTTAATGGGTTGAAACCCGGTTTGCCGCAGCCTGGCCTTATGCGAAAAGACCCTTATTCTTTGCGTGCGCTGGCGTTTCTGGTGCTGTTTGTTGCGGCGTTTTCTGCCGGACCTGACTGGCGTGAACGTATCGACAGCATAGGCTCGCCGGGGCTTAAACGCATACCGGCAACAGTATCGATTGACGCCTGGATCACACCACCACGCTATACCGGCAAAGCACCGGTTTTTCTGACCGGTGGTATTGTCAAAATTGCCAATGACACGCTCCAGACGCGACAGCTTAATGTGCCTGAAAACAGCGAATTGGTAGTGAGAATTTCGGGAGTGAAAAACCCGACTGCACAGATAAGCGACCCCTCTGACAGCAACAAGAAAACAGCCACTCAAATTTTCAAGGCGATTGATCAGCAAACTCTGGAATTACGTATCAAACTCAGCGGCTCGCGCCTGATTGATATTCTCGGTGACGGGGTCAGCCTGTCAAGCTGGCAGGTTGCAATTATACCCGATACACCACCGGTCATTGCTGTCGATGGCGAGATCAAGACCACCGGCGACCAAACCCTGTCCATCCCCTACAGACTCAAGGATGACTATGGGGTTGTCAGCGCTTCTGCATTGTTTTCACGCAAATCCCTGGATAGCAACATCATACCGCCATTTGCCAGGAAACCGCCTGATTTCACCATTAATCTGCCAGGTGCGCGGGTCAGAAATGCCAAGCAATCGGTCTTTCGGGATCTAACCGCACATCCATGGGCCGGGCTAAATGTTACTTTAAGACTAAAAGCAGATGACGATGCCGGTCAGGAAACCTTGAGTGATCCGGTCAGCATTACCCTGCCGGAAAGAAAATTCACCAAACCTCTGGCCCTGGCAATTGCCGAACAACGTGCCAAGCTTGCCCGCCGGCTCGACAATCGCCAGTCGGTTGCCCTGGCCATCAGTGCGCTTACTTTGTTTCCCGAAGAAATCATTAAAGATACAACCATTTTCCTTGGCCTGCGCACGGCTTATTTCCGCTTAAGCCGGGGCAGTAACGAAAAAATGCTGGCCTCGGTTTACAGTCTGTTGTGGGATCTGGCACTCAAGGTTGAAGATGGTGATCTGTCTTTGGCGGAACGAGAACTCCGGGCTGCTCAGGAAGCTTTGCGCAAAGCTCTGGCCAACAATGCCTCACCTGAAGAAATTGAGACGCTGATGCAGGACATGAAAAAAACCCTGGGGCGGTTTTTGCAGGCACTGAATGAAAAAAACCGTAAACTGGGTGAAAATAACCAGTTGCCACAGGGTGAAAGAAATCAGCGCGTTGAGGCTCGTGATCTTGCCAAAATTCTGGAGACAATTGAAAACCTGGCTAAAAGCGGTGCCAAAGACGCCGCCCAAAAGATGCTGTCTGAATTGCAGAATCTACTGGAATCATTGCAGGCGGGTGGACCCACCACTGCTCCCATTCAAAACCAATCGATATTATCTGATATGATACAGGAACTGGGTGAAATGATTAACCAGCAGCAACGTCTGCTCGACGACACCTACAAGGCGGATCAAAACAGCGACCCGAGACTTGGCAGCCCGTCAAAACCCAATTCCGATATCCAGACACTGGCTGATAAACAACAGGCATTGAGAGACCTGCTTGGTCAAATGATGGAACAGCTCGACCAAAACGGCATGGGACAGCCTTCGGCTCTCAACCGGGCAGGAAAGGCCATGCAGAATGCTGAAGGTGCCTTGCGTGAGGGTGAGCCGGGTCAGGCAGTGGGTAAACAGGGCGCAGCCCTGGATCAGCTGCGCCAGGGTGCTCAATCCATGGCCCAGCAAATGGTGGATGGGCTGGCCCAGCGCCAGGGGTTAAACCAGCGCGGGCAAAACAACGGCAAGGGTGAAACCGATCCACTGGGGCGGCCATTGCCAAGTTCGGGACCGGATTATGGATTATCCACCAAAATCCCAACGCAAGTTGATATTCAACGCGCCCGCGAATTGCGAAAAGAGCTGCAAAACCGCATTGGCGAACCCAACCGGCCCCAGCTTGAACTTGATTACCTCGACAGGCTTTTGCGAAGATTTTAGGAGGCGTTTAAGTTTTTTCGCGCCACCTGCGCCAAAGGCATTAGCGATTGAACGATTACTTACATTCGTCTTACCGGCGAAAGCCTGTATCCAGAGGCGGCAGGGCAGGAATTTGTGGCGCTGGATACCGGCTTTCGCCGGTAAGACGGTGTGATAGATTATACCTCATCACTCCTGGTGCAACGCCTTATCTACTGCCGCTGTAATGTCTTCGAGCGTAAAGGGTTTATATAATAAGCCGGTAATAATAGCTTCGAGCCCGTAAGCGCGTTCGCGTTGATCGGCATATCCGGTCATCAGCAAAATGGGCATGTCGGGCACTTTTTCTGCCGCTATCAGAGCAAGCGTTATGCCGTCCATCACCGGCATTTTTATATCTGATACCAGAAGATCAAACTTTCGGGTGCCAGACGTAATCAAATGACAGGCTTCTCCACCATCACTGGCAACAGTGACATCGTGACCGCTTAATTCCAGCGCCCGGCGCACAAAGTCGCGCACTGCACTGTAGTCTTCTGCCAATAACACCTGAGCCATATTGATTGCTCAATCCCGAAAAGTAATATCACCGATATGCGCCATATCCCGAAGTTGCCTTTGCAAATCTCACGATCAATCCCTGCGCCGCAGCTGGTGGTGAGGCCAGGCGGGTAGCAAACTTAACACGCGCATTGGGGCCGATAGGTTTTTTATCGACTTTTACGGTCCAGTAGTACAGCTCCTGATCGGTTGCGTCCAGCAGGCCGAAACGCACGCGCGGCAAGGT
The DNA here is from genome assembly GCA_024278055.1 of Alphaproteobacteria bacterium. Classification (GTDB taxonomy): domain Bacteria; phylum Pseudomonadota; class Alphaproteobacteria; order Rhizobiales; family JAJFHR01; genus JAJFHR01. The sequence goes on from JAJRTY010000177.1 coordinate 13,718, forward strand.
TTTCTTTTCATCGGTATGATTTACTACTTCACCCTTGATGGCCAGAATTGGCAGACCGTTTTCGAAATCGCGCGTATAGATCACATTAGCAAATGACATGCCGCGCACATTGACCGGCATGCCCAGCTGTGCATAGAGCCGGGCCGTACCGGGCAGGGTCTTGACGATACTTTCTCGATAGAAAACCGATAAACCCGCAACCACCGCAATAGTCGCTGCCAGGGTTCCCCATCCCGCCAGCGCCGAAGTCATCTGTTTTTTGTATTGCTGGCGCCCGGTTTTAATTTTCTGAGCCGCTGAAACCAATCGCTGTGCCTGGGACTTTATATTTTCTTCGGCATCTTCCTCACGGGGTTCATCAACACTTTCCACTTCGTCGGTTTCGTCCACTGCCGGGCTGTTTTCAGAGCTCTCGACATCTTCCGATCGAATATATTCCTGAAACCATACGGTGCTGCAACTTGAGCACTTGACCTTTCTGCCATCGGGTTCAAAATAGGCAGGATCAACCTCGTAACTTGTTTCGCACTGAGAACAGCTAATTATCATTCAACACCGTGATCGCGTGCTATAATTCAAGGAAGTTTGAGAGAATCACTACGCGTTTTTGCTAATCCAGCCATCAGATAACCCCAATGCTGGTTAAAGTGTGGTTAAACATGATCAAAGCGGCCAGGCCTCAAGGTAAAAGGTAACAGATTAAGTGATACAATTTGAGAATGTCGGGTTACGTTATGGTATGGGGCCGGAAGTCCTGCGAAATGTGAGCTTTAATCTGGCGCCGGGATCATTTCACTTTCTCACCGGATCATCAGGTGCCGGTAAAACATCGCTTCTGCAGTTGTTGTTTTTGGCACAAAGACCAACGCGCGGCCTGATTTCCATTTTTGGCCAGGATGTGGCAACCCTGCCGCGGAAGGATTTACCGGCAATTCGACGGCGCATTGGTGTGGTGTTTCAGGAGTTTCGCCTGCTCAATCATTTGACCACCTATGAAAATGTTGCCCTGCCTCTGCGCATTCGTGGTGTCGACACTGTTGAGTATGAAAACAATGTGATTGAACTCCTGCGCTGGGTGGGTCTGGGTGAGCGTTTGAATGCCACTCCTGAAATTCTGTCCGGTGGAGAAAAACAACGCGCTGCCATTGCCCGTGCCGTTGTCGGGCGACCGGCGCTTTTGCTGGCCGATGAACCCACCGGCAATGTTGACCCCGAACTGGCCCAGCGTCTGCTCAGATTATTTGTTGAACTCAACCGACTTGGAACAACCATATTAATTGCAACTCATGATCGTTTGTTGATGGAAGATTTCGGGGCACCACGGCTGGTTCTTGACAATGGCGAGCTGGAAGTTGTGCCATGAGCGAGGAATTTTCGCAAACCGGCGACACAGATGAAAACCCGACTGAAACCCGCTTCCAGGGCCTGTTGAGCTTTCTTAACCTCAAAAACCTGCCAGGGCTGATTACCGGCTCTTATACCAGTATTTTACCACCCCAGACAAAAAGCGGCCGATCCCTTACCATTGTTGTAACCGCTATGTGTTACCTTGCGGTGCTTGCCATCATCGCAAATATTCTCATTAACAGGTCGGTTCAGGTGTGGACTGCCGATGTGGCCAAGCAGGTTACCGTGCAGATCAAGCCCGTTGACGGCGAGAATATGAACATCCAGATTGAATCCGCACTGGCCATACTCAACGGCACCCGCGGAATAGTCTCCACTTCTACATTGAGTTACGAGGAAAGCCTGCGACTGCTTGAGCCGTGGCTCGGCGAAGGATCACTGCTTGCTGACCTTCCGGTTCCACGTCTCATTTCCGTTGTCATTGACGAAAAAAATCCACCTGATTTTGATGCGCTGAAACGACAGCTCAAACGCAAGGTCAAAGGGGCCAGCCTTGATACTCACAAGCGCTGGCAGGGGCAGATTTTGCGGAGTGCAAATGCTCTGAAAATGATCTCCCTGGGAATTCTCATTCTCATCTCGATTACAACAATTGCCATCATTATCTTTGCCACGCGTGCCGCCATGGCCAGCAATGAGGAAGTTATTTCAGTGCTTCATCTTGTCGGCGCCCAAGACAATTTTATTGCCGAGGAAGTGCAATCGCGGTTTTTCATCATCGGATTGAAAGCCGGCCTGATCAGTGTTGTCTGCGGCATTTTGACCTATATTTTTCTCGGCCTTTTTTTAACCAGCTACTTTAGTTCCGGTGCGGATCAAACGGGGTTTCAGTTTCTTACCGGCCCAACATCTTTAGGGATTACGGGTTTTCTTGTGCTTTTCACCGTTCCCCTTGCCGCTGTTATCATTTGCCTGACCACATCACGCATTGTGGTATTGCGAATACTCGCAGGTGTTTTGTAGCTCCATCGCTGAAACTGTACTGTTCGAAACCATCCCCGGTGTGGTAGAGATGTCAGAATCAGAACTCTAAGAGCCTGTCATGCTTATACGGAAACATTTGATGCCCCAAATCAGTTCACTCAGCAAGGCGCGTAGCGCGGGGCGATATGGTGTATCGTTCAAGCTGCGCAACGCAGCTGATGGGCTCTAGGCAGGGTCACAATGGCTATGACTTTGTTGACAAATTTGAAGACAAAAACAAAGATCGCGATTGGTGGTGTGCTCTTGATTGTTTTGGTTTTTTTTGTTGGCTTTTATCAATTCACCCGGCTCATTCCCCGACAACAACCCGTCAATATTGCCAAAGCTGATGCTATTGTTGTGCTCACCGGTGGAAAATCACGCCTCATTGGTGCAGTTAAACTGCTGAGCGCCGGCAAGGGTGCCAGGCTACTCATATCCGGTGTTCACGAAACCACCTCCAGCGAAGCCCTGGCCAGGCTGGTTCCGGCCCAGAGCAATCTGTTTAAATGCTGTGTTGATCTGGACAAAGCGGCGCGCAATACCATTGGCAATGCGGTGGAAACCGCCAGATGGGTTGCCAAAAACAAATTTACATCCCTCATTATTGTTACCAGTAATTATCATATGCCGCGCAGTCTGGCCGAGTTGCAGAATGTTCTGCCGAATATAAATCTCATCGCATATCCGGTAGTGGTAAATTCAATTCCGGTTTCGCGGTGGTGGTCAAATCGCGATACCGCGCTGTTATTAATGTCGGAATATGTAAAATACCTCGCCGCCCGGTGTCGGCTGGGGACAGGTTTGATCACTTGACAAATTGCAGATGGTGTCCGTGCTTTTAATTCGATCTTTTGGCTTTAATGTTGCCTTTTACCTGGTGCTGGTTGTTTTTCTGATCGGCGGTTTGCCGGTGTTTTTATTTCCTCATAAAAGAGCCATAAGAGCGCTGCAGTTGTGGGCCAAAACGAATTTGCTATTGATGCGGCTGGTGGCCGGAATTTCAATAGAAATACGCGGTCGTGAACATATTGTTCCCGGAACCTTGCTGGTGGCCAGCAAGCATCAATCCTTGTGGGAAACCTTTGCCCTGCTCACCTTGTTTGATGATCCCGCCGTTGTTTTGAAAAAAGAGCTTACTTTTATTCCCGTTTTTGGCTGGTTTGCCCTGAAATTCAAGATGGTGACAGTGAACAGAAGCGCGCGCTCCTCCGCCCTTAAGCGTTTGATACAGCAGGCAAAACGTGCAAGAGACGACCATCGGCAAATTATCATTTTTCCTGAAGGCACCCGAAAAGCACCCGGCGCCCCGGCCGATTACAAGTCAGGAGTGGCAGCTTTATATAAATCTCTCGATATCCCTTGTTTGCCGATTGCCCTCAACTCCGGGCTCTACTGGCCCCGGCGCAGCTTTTTGCGCCACCCGGGGACAATCATCATCGAAATTCTGCCGCCAATTGCGGCGGGAAGCCCACGTCGGGTTTTCATGAATGAACTGGAAACTACAATCGAGAATGCCACCGCCAGGCTGGTGACTGAGGGTCGAACGCGTGATTTTGATAGAGAAAATAGCGGTTGGTAACCTGTTAACAATTTGTTAACCATGAGTACAAATCATGAACAAAGTTTGACTCAAGGTACAGTTTTTGTATAGTATAAGTTTTAAAAGTCCACCCAAAGAGTTGCGCCCATGGTCAATCAAACGTCCTCAATTGACGGCTCCATTTCTCAAATGATCTGGGACATGAAATACCGTTTCAAGCAGCGCGACGGTAGCGCCATTGACCAGACAATTGAAGATACCTGGATGCGGGTGGCAAGCGCTCTGGCCGAGGCTGAAAAAGATCAGGATCGGCAAATCTGGACCACCCGTTTTTATGAGGCATTGAGTGACTACCGGTTTTTGCCGGCCGGTCGTATCCTGTCGGGGGCCGGGACTCAGCGGCGCGTTACCCTGTTCAACTGTTTCGTCATGGGCACAATCTCCGATGATATGGCAGCGATATTTGAACACCTCAAGCAAGCCGCGCTTACCATGCAGCAGGGTGGTGGTATCGGCTATGACTTTTCAACCTTGCGGCCCCAGGGTGCTTTGGTAAAAGGCGTGGGGGCGGATGCCTCGGGCCCATTGAGCTTCATGGACGTGTGGGATGCCATGTGCCGCACCATTATGTCGGCAGGCTCACGGCGCGGGGCAATGATGGCAACCATGGCGTGCGACCATCCCGACATTGAAGCCTTCATTGCCGCCAAACACGATGCCAGGCGCCTGCGCATGTTTAACCTGTCGGTGCTGGTTAGTGATGCCTTCATGGCGGCGGTCAAGGTCGGCAGGGACTGGGATCTGACTTTCGATGGCAAGACCTACAAGACTTTGCGTGCGCGCGATTTGTGGGACAGCATCATGAAGGCAACATTTGAATATGCCGAGCCCGGGGTGATTTTTATCGACCGCATAAATGCGCGTAACAACCTGTCATATTGTGAGCATATCAGTGCCACCAATCCTTGTGGTGAGCAACCGTTGCCGCCTTACGGGGCATGTCTTTTAGGCTCGATAAATCTGGCACGGCTGGTTGAAAACCCCTTTGAGGCCGGTGCCGCCATTGACGCCGCCGGGCTTGATCAGTTGGTAAAAGTTGCCGTGCGCATGATGGATAATGTAATTGATCTATCGAACTTCCCGCTTGAGCAGCAAAAAACCGAAGCCCAGACCAAACGCCGTATCGGTCTCGGCATCACCGGGCTGGCCGATGCCCTGATATTTTGCGGCCACACCTATGGCAGCAGTAAGGCGGCTGCCCTGTCAAAAAGCTGGATGGCTCAGATCAAATGCAGTGCGTATAGGGCAAGCATTGAGCTTGCCCGGGAAAAGGGCAGTTTTCCATTGTTTGACGCTGATGCCTATCTTGATTCCGGGCTGGTGCGCGATCTCGATGATGAGATCAGAAACGACATTAAGCAGCACGGTATCCGTAATGCCCTGCTGACGTCAATTGCACCCACCGGCACGATTTCGCTGCTGGCGCAAAATGTTTCCAGTGGCATTGAGCCGGTGTTCAACTTTTCTTACCAGCGCTCGGTCCTCCTGCCCGATGGCAGCAAACGGGACGAAAAGATTGTCGATTATGCCTATGGCAGGTTCCGCGAAAAATTCGGACAAGACGCAACCCTGCCCGATTGTTTTGTCACCGCACAAACCCTGTCGCCGCAAGACCATCTCGTCATGCAGGCCGCCATACAGGAACATGTGGACAGCTCTATTTCAAAAACCATCAATTGTCCCGAAACCATCAGCTTTGATGCCTTCAAAAACATCTACCAGATGGCCTATGATCTCGACTTGAAAGGCTGCACCACTTACCGGCCCAATGATGTTACCGGGGCGGTGCTGAAGGTGGATGAAGCTGCCCAAACCACTGGCAACCAGGACAATGGTCAAACCAGTCTGGCGCTGGAAGCACCGGCCCCGCCGCTGAACACAGATGACAATGGCATTGTTTACATGAAACAGCCGCTGGAGCGCGACAGTGTTTTGCCGGGCTATACCTACAAAGTGCGCTGGCCGGAAAGCGATCATGCAATTTACATAACTCTCAACGACATCATTCAAAATGATCGCCGTCGGCCTTTCGAAATCTTTATCAACTCCAAGAATATGGAACATTATGCCTGGACTGTGGCACTGACCCGCATGATCAGTGCAGTTTTTCGCCGGGGTGGCGATGTGTCTTTCGTGGTTGAAGAATTGAAAGCGGTGTTTGATCCGCGCGGCGGCCAATGGATGAACGGCAAATATGTCCCCTCACTACTGGCTGCTATCGGCGGGGTTATCGAGCGCCACATGATCGATACCGGATTTATCATGGCCACGGAGGGGGATGCCGGTCCGGCAGGTTCCGATGAAAACCCATCTGAAATCAGTCGTTTAAACGAAATGAAGTTTTGCCCCAAATGTGACATGCCGTCGCTGGTTTTTCAGGAGGGATGCCATTCCTGCCTCAGTTGCGGCTATTCAAAATGTGGTTGATATTGCGCTGCCCTGCTGAATACTGTTGACATCCTCAATTAATGTTCTATATTTGTTCTCATGACAGAGATTGAGAACATTGCAGGATATGCCCCTGCCCGCAGCGTTAAAACGGCCAATTTTGGCAAACGTTTTTATTATTGGCTCGGCGCATCGGGTGAGCGTTATCTGCACACGGTTTTTGCCATGGATGCGGATTTTCATTGTTCCGGTGCCAATCTTATGATTGTGCGCCATGAGCCTAACGGAGAGCGATTTGTCCTGTTTGTTGGTCGCGTCGGGCAATTATCACCACGTGAAATCGATCATTTGCGGACCTATCAAGGGGCAAATGAGCAGCATTTTCATCTTATGGCCATGGATGATACAGCTGTTGAAAAAATCGCTGCTGATTTATCTGACCGGCATCTGCCCCATGAAGACGCGGACAGCCAACCTCACTTTTCACCACGAAAATCCTTACCCGCAGTTTTTTTCACCAATATCAGTTTTTGACTTTACCAAAAAATTGAGCCTTTCGAGCGGTCGATCCCGCACCCCCATTTCCATCAGATGTTCCACACTGCTGTGTACATACTCCGGGTTTGCTCCCGATTTGCCAATGCCCTGGCAAACAAATTCAACCTGGGCTTCCGGGCTTAGCCGACCGGCATATTGCGCATGATCGCGATCAACAATATAGAATAATGCCGGGACCACGCGGTCGGTTTTATCATGGATACGAATTGGCCTGGTGACTTCGTGATAGACTTTTGTCACCTGTTCGCGGGCGCGCAAATATGCGATGGTCGCCTCTATATTTTCCAACGCCACCTGATAGGCAATACCGCGACACGAGCCGCCACGATCAAGGCCCAGCACCAGCCCCGGTTTTTGTGGCGTACCGCGGTGTACGGTTGAATATATGCATAACGAGCGGTGCATGCCGTAAAGGTGAGCGCTGAGACGTTTCACATAGGGAAAACCAGGCCGCCACATCAGCGATCCATAGCCAAACACCCAAAATTCCTGCATGATAATCCTGATTGTATCAGTTCACATTTTCAGGTTAACTGATAGCAAGTGTGGTAGCAAAAAAACAGCCCCGTTTATTATGACTTCTTTATTTTCCAGCATGCGCCCCCGGAAAAAACCGGCATGGCGAATTGTGGCACCTCTTATACTGGTTTTGCTTCTGGCTGCCGGCTGGTCGGTTTACTGGATGACAGCTTCAACCAAGGCCATGGTATTTATAGATCAGGTGCTGGCGCGCGAACAGGAGAAGGGGCTGGTAATTTCCTGCGCCGATCGCAGCATTGGCGGTTATCCTTTCAAATTCCTGCTTGATTGCACCGGCTTGAAGATCGTCGACCAGACACCCTCCGGCCAGATCAGTCTGACGGCTTCGCGCCTGGTGGTGGTTGTCAGGGCTTATGATTATAATCACATGATTGGGGAGCTTTATGGCCCCTTTGAACTCACCACCGGTCGCAAACGCGCAACAGATGGTAAAATTGTTGACGTCAGAAGGATTTTCTCCGGCAATGCCGGGACAGTCACCTCAAGCCTGATTCTGGAAAATCAGGTATTGAAGGAAACAACCCTGGTCATTCGCGATTTGACCGGAACGCTGGTTGATTATTCCAACCCGAATACGCCACAGGATATTGCAACCGATCTAAAGGAGGCTGTTGTTAATATCCGCACCACCTCGGATATCTCCGAGCCGATTGGCGATTATGAGGCCGCCGGCGTTGTCAAAGGCCTGTCTCTGGTTGGTGGAGCGGCAAATATCCAATCAGACAAAGGGGCCCGGCTCGACGATGCCGCGATGCGCGTAAATCTTTCCAATGCTCCTTATCAGCTCGCCGGCCAGGCGCTGGACTGGCTCAAGGTCTGGAAGGCCAATGATGGCGAGGCGCGTATTAGCGAATTTAACGCCACCAGTGGCGCGCTAAAATTAAAAGGAAAAGGCCAGTTCAAACTGGATAATCTGGGCCGGGTGCAAGGCGTGTTAAAGACCAGGATGATCGGTCTTGATGTTGTGATCAATGAGTTGGTTGCCAGCGGTAAAATTCGCGAAAAAGATGCTGAACTGGGGTTGGCTGCAATCAGTCTGCTCGGCAATGCTAATGCAAACGGTGTTAAAATCGCCTTACGGGCAAACAAAGGCAAGGTCTATTTCGGACCGTTTAAAATCGCTAAATTAAAGCCTTTGTTTGATCAGTAAATCCCTCACTCTTTAGCGCTGTCATCAGATCCATGACGGCCAAAATCAGGCTCCGGCGTGTCCTGACCGGCTTCGACAATTTTGCGTCGCATATCGCGGGTACTGGTAAAAAGTTCCTGCAACCGCTCAGCATCACCGCGCCGTATAGAACGTCGCAGGCTGGTGAGATCTTCTGTAAAACGGTCGAGCATTTCCAGAATGGCATCCCGATTGGCGATGCAGATATCGCGCCACATTATCGGGTCAGACGCTGCCAGACGGGTGAAATCACGAAAACCCGAGGCCGAAAATTTGGTAACTTCCGATTGGGTGTCGGCTTCAAGTTCAGTAACTGTTCCGACAATATTGTAGGCGATGAGCTGGGGCAGATGGCTGGTGATGGCCAGCACCTGATCGTGATGATCGGGTTTCATGGTATCAACCATGCTGCCGCATGCCTGCCAGAAGTCCGTTAATTTTTGCAAGGCTTGCTTATCGGTACCCGCCACAGGTGTCAAAATACACCATCTGCCGTCAAACAGGGTGGCAAAACCTGATTGCGGCCCGGAATGCTCGGTACCGGCAATGGGATGGCCGGGGATAAAATGAACGCCACCGGGCACGTGTGGTGCCATGGCCGCAATCACTGCCTGCTTGACCGAGCCTACGTCACTGATGATTGAACCCGGTTTCAATGAAGCGGCAAGTTCCTGTGTCACCTGCCCGCAGATGCCTACGGGCACGCACACCAGGGTCAGATCAGCGCCCTCTACAGCACCGGCTGCTGTATCATGAACGCTGTCAACAAATCCTATTTCCATAGCCGTTTTGCGGGTATCTGCTGTGCGCGCATAACCGGCAATATGGCTGGCCAGCCGGCGGCGTTTAATGGCATGGCCAATGGAAGAGCCAATCAGGCCAAGGCCGATAATGGCAACGCGATCAAATATCACCGAACCCATGGCCTAAGCCCCGCCTTGCATGAAATTTGTCAGGGCGCTTATGACACGCTCATTGTCCTCTTCTGTTCCAACAGAAAGGCGCAAGGCATTGGGGAGGTTATATTCATCCATCTGACGTAACATTAAACCTTGTTGAGCAAGGAACTCGTGCGCCTCTTTCGCCCGTTTTCCATCTTCATCAGGGAAATGCAGCAGGAGAAAATTACATAGGCTTGGAGAGACTTCCAACCCGGCGGCAATCAGGGCTTTACGGAGCCGGGGCAGCCAGATGTCATTATGAATGCGCACAGTTTCGGTGTACTCGGTATCTTCGAATGCAGCAACGGCGGCGGCCAGAGACGGTCCGGTAACATTAAAAGGATCGCGCACCCGGTTTATGGCATCAATGATATTTTCGCTGGCATAAGCCCAGCCAAGGCGAATGGCGGCAAGACCGTAAATTTTCGAAAATGTTCGCGTCATGATGGTATTCTGCGTGGTTGATACCAGCTCGATGCCGGCTTCATAATCATTGCGCCGGACAAATTCAGCATAGGCGCCATCAAGAACCAGAACACAGTTTTTAGGCAGACCTTCAGAGAGGCGGCGCACTTCTGATTGCGGCACATGAGTTCCGGTCGGGTTGTTGGGGTTGGCGAGAAAAACAACCTTGGTGCGCTCACTTACCCGGCGCAGGATTTCGTCCACGTCTACGGTGAAATCACGGTCCGGGGCGATTACGGGTGTGGCACCATTGGCCTGGATACAGATTGGATAGACCGTGAAACCATATTGCGTGTAAATTCCTTCGTCGCCCGGGCCGAGATAGATGCGGGCAATCAGGTTGAGCAATTCGTCAGAACCGTTGCCGCAGACGAGATGATCAGGATTGAGGCCATATCTTCTGGCAATGGCCGCACGCAAAATGCGGGCGGAGGGATCGGGGTAGGAAAACAGGTCAGATGACGCAAGATGAAAGGCCTCCAGCGCTTTTGGACTGGGGCCAAGCGGGGATTCATTGGCGGAAAGTTTGAAGGTTTTGCCCAAAGAAGGATCAGGCACCTTGCCGGGCGCGTAGGCAACCAGGTTTGAAATCCCCTTCTTAGGTACCGGCTGAGTTGGTATATTGTTCATCTTGCGCTCATCTCTTTTCTCGGGTCAGGCTCTAACACGCGCATTCTTATGTCTGTGGCATGATAAAATCAAAGGAAAGATTGGCATTTTGTCAAAAGAAGCAATTTTTGCTGTTGTTGAACCATTAAGTCGGGAGTGATAAGACCAATCGATTGAATCGGTTGTATTTTTTTAATTTGAGCACCGCAGATGGTAAAAACCATAAAAGACAAGGAAAAATCCGACCCGTCCCGGATTGACAACATTGTCGCCAGTAACAGCGCTGTGATGGAATTCGCTGCCAATGAACCGCTCAAACTCGATTGCGGCAAAGAGATATCACCGCTCAAGATTGCCTATCAGACCTATGGCACCTTGAACGAAGCACGCAGCAACGCCATTGTTGTCTGCCACGCGCTCACCGGCGATCAACATGTGGCCAGCGAACATCCCGAAACCAGACGGCCGGGGTGGTGGACGGCGATGATCGGGCCCGGCAAGCCGGTGGATACAGATCGCTATTTTGTTATATGTTCCAATGTGGTGGGCGGCTGCATGGGCTCGACCGGCCCCAGTTCCATCAATCCTGACACCGGCACAGCTTACGGTCTGCAGCTACCCGTTATCACCATTGCCGACATGGTGCGGGCGCAGGCGATGTTACTGGACAAGCTGGAAATTCCTGATCTTTTCTGCGTAATCGGCGGCTCAATGGGCGGCATGCAGGTGTTGCAGTGGGCGGTTGATTATCCAGATCGCGTCTTTGCCGCTGTCCCCATTGCCACAGCGGCGCGGCATACATCGCAGAACATCGCCTTTCATGAAGTCGGCCGCCAGGCCATTATGGCGGATAATGACTGGCTCGGCGGCGATTATCTCAAACATGAGACCAATCCGCGCAAAGGCCTGGCCGTTGCACGCATGACCGCTCATATCACGTATCTTTCCGGCGAGGCCCTGCACCAGAAATTTGGCCGCAACCTGCAAAACCGTGCTGCATTAACCTATGGTTTTGATGCTGATTTTCAGGTCGAAAGCTATCTCAGATACCAGGGCTCAACGTTTGTTGACCGCTTTGATGCCAATTCCTATCTCTACATGACGCGGGCGATGGATTATTTTGACCTTGCCGGGGACCATGGCGGGATTTTGGCCAATGCGTTCAAAGGCACTACAGCCAGATTTTGTATTGTATCGTTCACCAGCGACTGGCTGTTTCCAACCCAGGGCAACCGGGAAATCGTCCACGCCCTGAACGCTGTTGGCGCCAATGTCAGTTTTGTTGAGGTTGAAACCGACAAGGGCCACGATTCGTTTTTGCTCGATACACCGGAAATGTTTGCGACAATTTCAGGCTTTATGTCCGCAGCAGCACGCAAACGCGGGCTGGATTAAGAGAACTCATGAAACAAACTCCAATTTCAAAAACCCGTGAACTACGCAAAGACCTGGCGCTCATCGCCGATATGATTGAGCCTGGCTCACGCGTCCTTGATATCGGCTGTGGCGAGGGTGAATTGCTGGCCTACCTGTTTGATGCCAAGGGTGCGGATGCACGTGGTATTGAGCTTAGTCAGGCCGGTGTTAATCTGTGCGTGTCGCAAGGCCTGTCGGTGGTGCAGGGTGATGCCGACACCGATTTGATCAATTACCCGGAAAAAAGTTTTGATGTGGTGATTTTAAGCCAAACCATTCAGGCGACACAGAAACCCCATATCGTCCTTAAGCAGATGTTGAGAATTGGCCGCAAAGTCATTATTTCAATCCCCAATTTCGGCTATTGGCGGGTGCGCCTGCAATTATTGTTCAATGGCACCATGCCAATGACAAAAAGCCTGCCGGAAAGCTGGTATGAGACCCCCAACATCCATTTCTGCACCATTCGCGATTTTGAAAATCTTTGCGGCGACCTTGACGTTACAATCGACAAACAACTTGCCGTGGATTCACGCGGCCATTCAAAGCTGATCTCTTCATCGCGCCTGTTGATGAATTTTTTCGGTGAAAAAGCCGTGTTTGTGCTGACCCGGGAGGGTGGTGTTTAAGAGTGCCGTTTGAGAGGTGCTGGTTTTTTAGAGGCGCATTGTTAGTGGCGCTCAAGCGGCGCGCGGCCTGCACTCGCGGTCGCTCGTTAGTCCAACGCTGCGCTCGTCCGGGTGCCACAATGACAAATTGTCCGTATAACAACCGGAGACCACACTCCAGATTATCCATATGGCACCCGGCCACGCCAAAGCGGGTCAACCGCTTTTGTCCGCGATCTTCAGGCTGGTTTGTAGATTCTACCGGGTAGCCGTTTTTAGCGGCGCTCAAGCGGCGCGCGGCCTGCGCTCGGGCTTCCTCGCAACTAGGACCCAAGGGGACCGCAGGCTGCGCGCCGCTTGAGCGCTACTAAAAACTAGCGCCGCTAAAATCTACGCTATTTAAAAAAACTCCTCTGCCGCGTGTTTGCCGGTATTGGTTTCATGCCCGGCTGGAAGATGATTTTTCTTTTTTTTGCTGCCTGTGTTGCGCCTGCCGCATAGACCTGCTTGGTTGCTTCGACCAGAACGACACCGCCAAAACCGGGCCAGAGCCAGCTGCCGATGCGCTCCCAGGCAACAGCCGAGCGCAGCAAAAATGAGCGGTTGAATGGCGGCATGTACAAGGCATATTTCCATAATTCCGGCGCCAGGTAGGCATCGCGCAAAAGCTGGATCAACTGGCCGCGGCTGAACGGGCGGCCGTGGCCGAATGGCGTGCGGTCAAATCGTGCCCACATGCCGCGGCGATTGGGAACCACCATCAACAAATGCCCCCCCGGAGCAAGCACTCGCCAGGCTTCATTGAGCATGGCGGGCAGATTTTCAGCCATCTCAATACCATGCACCATCAAGAGCCTATCGATACTGCCATCACGCAACGGCAAGCCCTCAGGCTCGACAAGTGTGGTCAGGCTCGCCCCCTGGCCAGGCCAGCGTGACACCCCCTGGCGTGCAGGCATAAAGGCTGCACACAACAGCGCTTCATCCTTGAACATGCCCAGGTATGGTGTGGCATAACCAACACCGGCCAGACGCATATTTTTTATATCAGGCCAGATTGCCCGGATGCGCTGGGCCACCAGCCGCCGGGCTATTCCGCCCAGGGCGCTGGCATAAAACGCCCGAATATCGATTACATCAAGAAACATGGACCCAACATGGTTTTTGCGATTTATTCAGCACAGGTAATTTTGTGGCTGCACAATCAGATAAACCTCATAGTATAGTATTGTGATTAATTGGCTATAAAGACAAAATGATAGTGGAGCGCCACATGACACATCTAGAAATTTACCAGTTTGCCTGCCTCAGCGATAATTACGGCGTTTTACTGCATGACCCGAAAACCGGTGAAACCGCCTCAATTGATGCACCTGAGGCTGCGGCTGTCAGGGCGGCACTGGATGAAAAAGGCTGGTCACTGAGCCATATTCTTACCACCCATCATCACCATGACCACACTGGCGGCAATCTGGAGTTAAAACAACAGACCGGCTGTACAATCGTCGGGCCAAAGGCTGAAGCTGCTAAAATTCCCGGTATCGATGTGCAGCTGGCTGAGGGCGATGTTTATGATTTTGGCTCAACGACGGTGCAGGTGTTTGAGACACCGGGTCATACGCTGGGGCAGATAAATTACTGGTTTGAGAACGAAAACCTGCTGTTTTCCGGCGATACATTGTTCAGCCTGGGCTGTGGCCGGGTTTTTGAGGGCACGTTGGATCAAATGTGGTCGTCGTTGCAAAAACTCATGGCCCTGCCCGGTGGCACGGTGATTTATTCCGGCCATGAATATACGCTGGCCAATGCGGCTTTCGCGCTGAGTATTGAGCCCGGCAATGCCGCCTTGCGCGCCCGGGCAGAATTAATAAAAGAAATGCGTGCTCATAATGAGCCAACAGTACCGACAACCCTGCAGCTGGAACTTGAAACCAACCCGTTTTTGCGCCCGGACAGCGCTTAGATACAGGAAGCTCTCGGGTTGGTGGGGGCTGACCTTTCGATTGTGTTTGGTGAAATCAGAAAACGTAAGGACAGATTTTGAGTAGTGATATGGACTGGCTTTATTGGCAAAAGGGTGAGTGGACCACTGAGGAAACCCCTCTTATCAGCCTCAAAGACAATACGTTCTGGATGGGAAATGCGGTGTTTGACGGTGCCAGAGCCTTTGACAATTGTGTCCCCGACCTTGATCTGCATTGCCAGCGCGCCCTGACTTCAGCAACGCGTATGCTGCTTGAACCCGATATTGCACTGGAAAGACTGATTGATCTTTGCCGCGAGGGAGTTGGCCGGTTTCCCAAGGGGACAGAACTCTATATTCGCCCGATGTTTTTTACTCGTGGCGGTTTTTTCCTACCCGAGCCCGAGACCACCGAATGTGCCATTGCCATTCACCGTTTGCCGTTTCCCGGGGCGGAAGGGTTTAGTGCATGCCTGTCACCGTTTCGCCGCCCCTTTGCCGACATGGCACCAACCGATGCCAAAGCTGCGTGTCTTTATCCCAATCTTCAGCGCGCTATCGCCTATGCCAACGGGCGCGGGTTTGACAATGCGGTGGTCTACAAGACAGATGGTTCGATTGCCGAACTGGCCACGGCCAACCTGATGATTGTCAAAGACGGAAAGATCTTTACAGCTTCTGCCGATGGCACTTTCCTCGCCGGCATTACTCGCGCCCGCGTGATGCAACTACTCGAAGCCGAAGGTAATCCGGTCAGCGAAGTCAGCCTTTCAGAAGATGAACTGATGAACGCTGATGAAGTTTTCAGCACCGGCAACTACGGCAAGATTGTCGCGGTCAACAGAATTGAAGACAAGGTCTTTGGGGTTGGCCCTGTTGCCACACACATCCGGGAACTTTATTGGGATTTTGCCAAGACCTGTCCGCTGTAAACCTGCTTATGCCAGATACTGCCCGCCGTTTGCGCTGAGTGTTGAGCCGGTGATAAAGCCTGCTTTGTCATCGGCGAGGAAAAGGACGCAATGGGCGATTTCTTCGGCTTTGCCCAGGCGATTTACCGGTATTGCCGCAATGATTTTCTCAAGCACTTTTTCCGGCACGGCAGCGACCATATCGGTGTTGATATATCCCGGTGCAATACAATTGACGGTGATGCCTTTGCGGGCGGTTTCGAGAGCCAGAGCCTTGGTAAATCCGATGATACCGGCTTTTGCAGCGGAGTAATTGGCTTGTCCCATCTGGCCTTTTTGGCCATTAATGGAAGAAATGTTGATGATGCGGCCAAACCCGCGCTCTCTCATGCCATCAATCACCGGTTTGGTCATATTGAACATCGAAGAAAGATCCACCCGGATCACTTCATTCCACGCCTCAAGCGTCATTTTATGCAACATGCCATCGCGGGTAATCCCGGCATTATTGACAACAACATCGATTGAGCCCAGATCATCTTCAACCCTCGACAGGCCTCTACTGCAGGCATCAAAGTTTCCTACGTCCCACTTGTAAACCGCTATGCCGGTTTGACTTTTGAATTTTTCCGCCGCTTCATCGTTACCGGCATAGTTTGCCGCTACCGTATATCCTGCTGATTTCAAAGCAGTTGAAATAGCTGCACCAATTCCTCGGGTTCCCCCGGTTACAACTGCTACTCGTGACATATTTTTCTCTCCAAAATCCAGTTAGATCACACGCACCATGGTGTCAATTATCTATCAGTCGCGCTCGAGGCACATGGCGATACCCATGCCACCGCCAATACAAAGTGTGGCCAGGCCGCGTTTTGCATCGCGGCGCACCATTTCATGCAGCAAAGTCACCAGCACGCGCGCACCTGAGGCACCAATTGGGTGGCCGATGGCAATGGCGCCGCCATTTACATTGACCTTATCGGTATCCCAGCCAAGTTCCTTGTTAACGGCACAGGCCTGGGCGGCAAAGGCCTCATTGGCTTCAACCAGATCGAGATCATCGGCTGTCCAGCCGGCTTTCTTCAACGCACTGCGAGAAGCCGGGATGGGGCCTGAACCCATAATTGCAGGATCAACACCGGCCTGTGCCCAGGAGACAATGCGCGCCAGAGGCGTTTTGCCTTCGGCAGCAGCGCGCTCAGCACTCATGAGAACAACCGCAGCTGCACCGTCATTGATACCGCTGGCATTTCCGGCTGTGACCGAGCCGCCATCGCGTTTGAACGCCGGGCGCAAGCCACCAAGTCCTTCAACCGTTACGCCATGTTTAATATATTCATCTTCGGCAACCACGGTTTCGCCCTTGCGTGTTTTAATGGTCACCGGTGCGATCTCGTCTTTGAATTTTCCGGCCTTTTGTGCAGCTTCCGCCTTGTTTTGCGAGGCTGTGGCAAAAGCGTCCTGTTGTTCGCGGGTAATCTGCCACTTTTCAGCGACATTTTCGGCCGTTTGTCCCATGTGATAGCCATTGAAGGCATCCCACAGGCCATCACGGATCATAGTATCAATGAAGGATACATCACCCATTTTGGTGCCGTTGCGCAGGTTTGCCACGTGCGGCGCCTGGCTCATGCTTTCCTGGCCACCGGCGACCACAATCTCACTGTCGCCATTGAGGATTGCCTGAAAACCCAGGGCGACAGAACGCAATCCTGATCCGCATAGCTGATTAACTCCCCAGGCGGGTGCTTCAACCGGAATACCGGCATTTACAGATGCCTGGCGTGCCGGGTTCTGGCCTTCACCGGCGGCAAGTATTTGCCCCATGATGACTTCGGAAACATCTTCCGGTTTGACTTTTGAGCGCTCGAGCGCTGCTTTAATGGCAACTTCTCCCAGGTCATGGGCAGGCAGGGAAGAAAGACCGCCGCCAAAGGAGCCAACCGGGGTTCGCGCCGCACCGACGATAACGACGTGTGTTGTGTTTTGTGCCATTGAAATCTCTCCTATCCTGAATTTTGCCAAATCATATCGCCAATGAGTTTATGTTGCAACGCAAAAATATATTCTTTGCAGTGCAGCATAAACTCATTGGCGATATGCTCTTCGGGTTTCCGGCAGACCGGCAAGGTTTTATTGCAGTGCGAAAAAGATATTGTTATAGTAGGGGCACAGCACATCGGTTGAGACAATTAGTTGCGGACCGACTTGATACTCAAACTCGTTTGAGATCAACAGTTCGATTGAGGAATTCAAATTGTGACAAAAAAACCGGACCAACCCGAAGAAGCCATCGTAATAAAAAAATATGCCAACCGGCGGCTCTACAACACCGCTACGAGTGCCTATGTAACCCTGGACGATCTGGCAGAGATGGTTAAATCGGGCGCTGACTTTACGGTCAAAGACGCCAAGACCAACGAAGACATAACGCACTCGGTGTTAACGCAGATCATTTTCGAGCAGGAAGCCAAGGGAGAGAACATGCTGCCGGTAAATTTTCTCCGGCAGATCATCCGGTTTTACGGCGACAGCATGCAACACGTGGTCCCGAGTTTTTTGAATGTGTCCGCCGACATGCTGGTTAAAGAGCAGGATGAATTGCGCAGTGCCATGGGCACATCGTTTAACAAGGCTCCGTTTGATGCCATGGAAAATCAGGTGCGCCAGAATATGGATATGTTCAAACAGGCAGTTTCCATGTTCTCGCCTTTCGTTGATCCAACCGGCGTCATGGCGGAGCCGGAGCCAGAACCGGAAAAGAAAGCCGCGAGTTCCGAGCCGGGAGAGATGGAGGCTTTACGCGAGCAACTGGCGCAAATGCAGTCTCAGCTTGACCGTCTCGATAAAAACAGATCATAGGTCAAACCGGGAATTTTAATCAGCAGGCGTCCTAACCATTGGACACATGGTTGACAATGAGCCTTTTTCGCGGCTTGGCTGTTTCTTCCGGTGCTGCGGGAAGCTCCATTTGTGCAGCCCCAAACAGAAAACCTTGCATATAATCAATACCCCAGTCGCGCAGCAATTCCACATCGCGCTCATTTTCAACCCACTCTGCAACCGTTTGCAGCTTGAAGTTTTTAGCAAGGTCAATGAGGGTGCGAACAAAGAACTGATTGTCCGGACTCTTATGAAGGTTTTCAACAAATGATCCGTCGATCTTGACCATGTCGACATTCATCAGCTTCAAATTCTGGAACGATGTATAACCGGCACCAAAATCATCAATGGCTATACGGCAGCCAAGATCGCGCAGGGAGGAAACAAATTTGGTCGATTCCTCAATATCATTGATGGCCACGGTTTCGGTAATTTCCACCGTCAATCTATCGGCGATCTGGTGATTGCTTTGAATCAGGGCTTTCAGATTGGCGAGCCACGAGGGATCCGTGGCAGTGAGGCCGGATACATTGAACGTCAGATTGACGTGGGGTGCTGAAAGCAGTGCTTCTATGGTCAGTTCCAAAACACGGTGATCAATAAGCCTTACCAGTCCCAATTGCTCGGCAACCGGGATGAAATGACCCGCAGAAACAATCTCGTTATTGGGCTTCACCAGACGAAGCAGGCATTCATAATGCGCAGGCTGGCCGGTTTTCGCCTCAACAATAGGCTGAAACCCCAGCCGCAAACGACGATCATTTAGGGCGGAAATTATCTCATCGGCAAACATGACATTTCGTTTTCTCAACGATTCTCTTTTGCTCGAAAACTCATAAGGAACAAAATGATCCATGTGGCGCTGCTTGGCCTGCCCGAGAGCTTCTTCCGCCCGCACCATACCTTCCTGAGCCGAATGGGCATGGCGTGGCATTACCACACCGCCGAGAGAAATTGCGGCAGAAACCGGCCCTACATCTGTTTCAATCACCGCATCGCGTATTATTTCGTCAAGCCGGCCAGCGGCAATGCGCATATCCTCATCATTGCAGTTTGTCAGCAAAATGCCGAATTTGTTGCCTGCATATCGACCCATAGTGTCGCCACCGCGCAATTTTCCTTTGATCCGGTTGGCCACAGCTGCAATCACCTGATCGGCGACATCAAACCCATAGGCATCATTGACCATGGCAAGATTATTGATGGCGGCCAGTAGAAATGCACATGGCTGACGCGTTTTTTCCGACGTCTTCAGTGCCTCTTCCAGGGTTTCACTCAAACGCAATCTGTTCATATGTCCGGTAAGCGGATCATACGAACTCAAGTATGCCAGTTCCTGTTCGCGCTGATGGCGCTCATCAAACAATCTGATAATGCCTTGAGCCTTGGCCGGTTTCCCGCTTTCATCGCCAAACCATTTTCCGGCATCTTCAATCCAGCATGACTGGTGGCCATTGCGTCCGTGAGGGAAAACCCGATATTGAATTTCGTAAGGGACCCCTTCGCCCTCATCACTTTGACCGCTGTTCATCACCGCTTCATAGCGGTTGGTCAGATTGTCCGAGTCGAGAAATGATGCAAACCCGCGACCGGTATTCAACAGGTTCAAATCCGGCACCGGCAGCAGGTCGCCAACATTATCACCCCAATGCAGCGAATCTTCGGCGATGTTCCATTCGTAAACGGCGTGTTCGACAGATTTCAAAACCTGACGAATCCTGTTCAAAGTTAGAGTGTCATTGTCAAGATTGTCTTCTGAGCGCACATCCAGACGCCTGCGGCCGGAATTTCCGGTCACTTCGCCGTCTTGCCTGATGCTGTCTTCATCAGGAGCTATCGGGCCCTCCTCACCAAACTCAAAGGTGGTCACATCTGCCTCCTCGCCCCTTAAGGCGCATAGATTTCTCAGCCATCCGGTATTTTTCCCGCAACGAACAGCATCACTTTTTTCAAAACCTAATTGAGAAACCTTAAAAAAACCGAAAAATTTGACCGTCGCTGCCAGTATAGAATCAACAAACCCGGGGAAAATCGATGCAACCACTTCCGCTTCATCGACACATGGTTAATATTTCATTAACGCCAAGTTGGCCGGGTTATTGCGTGTAACAGGAACAAGTGATCTAAAATGAAACAATCGGTGATGCATGCGCATTGAGCCCACAACCCCAACGCTTCGACGCCAGTCTTCCATGCGACGACATCAG
>JAJRTY010000178.1 GCA_024278055.1 Alphaproteobacteria bacterium
GTTGAAAAAGCCAAAGCCGACATCCTGTCCGGCAAAGTCAAAGTTCATGACTACACAACAGACTCAAAATGCCCGGCCTGATTTAGCCGCCATTTTGGCTCAAACATCAAAACCGCGTTCTGCAAGGAACGCGGTTTTTTCATGCTTTGAAGTTTATTGCGCCGCTAAAGTATCAAGCGCAATTTCACACATATCAGACATGGTTTGCTGGCGCTGTTGCGCCGTCAGTTCGTGGTCAGAACCAATGATGTCGGATACCGTTGCCAATGTCAGAGCTGCCGCCCCAAACTTTGCCGCAAGCGTATAGAGCGCGCTTGATTCCATCTCGACCGCCAACACCCCATAGGCTTTCACGGTGGCAAGATAATCAGCCTCATCAACATAAAACCGGTCACCGCTCATGATCGGCCCGACCCGATGGGAAATTTTTCTGTTCTCGGCAGACGCCACCGCTCGACGCAGCAGGTTGAAATCCGCGACCGGCGCATAGGTGATGCCACCAAATATCTGCCGGTTAATCGCTGAATCAGTTGATGCACCGTTGGCAATCACCACATCCATAAGTTCCAGTCCGTCGCCAATCGCGCCACAACTGCCAACCCTGATCAGCGACTTGACGCCATAGAGATCAAGCAGTTCATTGACATAGATCGACAATGACGGCAGGCCCATGCCGGTGCCCATCACTGAGACCGGCATGCCGTTATAGGTGCCGGTATAGCCCAGCATCCCACGGGTTTCATTGAAGCAAACAGGATCGTCAAAATAGGTTTCCGCAATCCATCTGGCCCGCATTGGATCACCCGGCAGCATTATCCGTTCGGCTATTTCACCCTTTTTGGCAGAGATATGGGGGGTCATATTAATTCCTGATCTAATGGTTGCATCTGACAATCAGAACAGTCTGCATATTTGCCCTGTCATTGGCAATCGACAAAAAAAGGCGCGAAGATCGCTCCACACCCTTTTTCCTAATAATGTCACTGTTCAAAAATCGAAGCCGATTCTGATCAAGGCCGCTGTGTCAAAGACTGCCAAACATCATGGCAATCACCAGTACGGCACCAAATACCGCAAGCGCCCAGGCAGTTACGCCCCAGCAGGATTTATTTGCATAGTCGTCCATTTTAGCCCTGTAAAAAATATTTCTTCCCGGGTGCCTGCAAAAGTGCATCAGCCCCAGGTTCGCCCCTGCTATAATGAACTGGTGATCCCGGTGCAATCGATATTGTGGCAATTTCAGGGCAGTTTATGCAACCCAGCTATGCACCTGTCGCAATGAAGTATTTTATTGTTTGATTATAACCAGATAGGTGAATTTCCTCGATCCAAATTCCCACCAGTCCAGGTTTCAGACTGTTTACAAAACTGTGGATTCAGCGCAAATCAGTTACACTTTTTTCTCAATTCATTTGGATCACCAGCCATGACCAATCTTCTGTCATTTTCTGACCTTGCAGCCATGAGCTGGTTTCTGTTGTTCTGGTTTGGCTTTTCATGGGTTGCAGACAAAAGTCCATGGTCCCATCGCGGCCTTTCCTACCAGATGGCCTGCTACCGCAAACGCTGGATGGTAACGATGGCGCGGCGCGACCTGCGGATGATTGATACTTCCATCATATCCGGGCTGCAGCAGGGTACAGCATTTTTTGCTTCAACTTCAATTCTGGCAATCGGCGGCGGCTTTGCACTGCTTGGTTCCACCGACGAAGTGCTAAAAGTGTTTCGCGACCTTCCCTTCAATATCGCCACCACCCGTCCGGTGTGGGAGGCAAAAATCGCCGGCCTGATCATCATCTATGCATTTGCATTCTTCAAATTCGGCTGGGCCTATCGGCTGTTCAACTATTGCTCGATCCTCATAGGCTCAATTCCCGCCATTGAAGATCAAAACGAAGAAACACCCGTTGATGTCAACCGGGCGGCTGAAATGAATGTGCTGGCTGGCGGTCATTTCAATTCCGGACTTAGGGCGATATTCTTCTCAATCGGCTATCTTGGCTGGTTTATCGGCCCGGTTCCCTGGGCACTCGGCACGCTGATTGTCGGCATTGTGCTGATCAGGCGACAGTTTTTCTCAGCCTCACGCCGTTTGATGTTTGGCGGCTACGAATTGTCGGAATAAAATCAGTCCCATTGCGGCGAAAACTCAAAATCGCATATGCGGTAATTGGCACCGGTGAGACCAGAAATAGCCTTCATCTCGTCGTTGCCCAGTTCAAAATCAAATATGTCGAGATTTTCAGCCAGTCGCCCGGGTGTTGCCGTTTTGGGAATTGCGCCTGCATTGTCAAACTGCACATGCCAGCGCAGAACCACCTGTGCAGGCGATTTTCCGTGGTTGCGTGCAGCATTTTGAACCGCCTGATGTTCAAATAAATCTCCACCGCGACTGAGCGGACAATAGGCAATCAACGCCAGTCCATGGCGGGCGCAGGTCTGGCGCATGCGTGATTGATCGATAAACGGATGATTTTCGACCTGATTGCACGCCAGCGGAAATTTCGACACCGACACCGCCTCATCAACCATCGCATTGGTGAAGTTGGAAACACCAATATGTTTCGCCAGCCCGCGTGCCTTTACTTCGTTCAGCGCATTTATTGCCTCCGCAATTGGCACGGTTTTAGAAGGCCAGTGAATGAGCGCCAGATCA
>JAJRTY010000016.1 GCA_024278055.1 Alphaproteobacteria bacterium
GCTGGAGTATCGCAGCCAGGATGCCAGGACCCTGCAATCGTTTGGTGCCCTGCTCAAATCCGAATGTGCCAAGATCGAGGCAAATCGGGGTGTCACATTTGATCTTGGGCCATCGGTCTACACCGAGCCTTCCAAAATGTCGGATGCGATTGTGAAGCTGGCTGAGACCGCAGCCAGGAATTTGAGTATTAATGTAGAAATTATGCCGTCGGGGGCCGGGCACGATACGGCAGTGTTTGCGAATATGGGAATACCATCAACGATGTTCTTTGTCCGTAACCAGAACGGAAGTCACAACCCCCATGAAGCGATGGAATTGCCGGATTTCTTTGCCGGCGCTGAATTGCTCTCACAATCTGTGTTTTTAGCGGCCAATACGGTGGAGGAGGTTCGGTCATGACTAATTCGCGTGCAGATGCGTTAGAAGCCGCGAGCATCGTTTTAGAAACGGGCGCAGTCTATACCCGGACCAAGGGTGACCCATTCTATTTCACGTCCGGCTGGGCCAGCCCGATTTTCGTTGATATCAAGTATCTTATCTCATTTCCTGATGTGCGTAACCGGCTTCTGGAGCTCGCTCTAAAACAAATTGACCAGGAATTCGGATCGGGTGCGTTTGAGCAAATCGCCGGGTGCGAACTGGCGGGCGTCCCGTTTGCATCCATGGTTGCTGACCGTCGAAACCTGCCGCTTGTTGTTGTCAGGAAACAAAGCCGCGGCTTTGGCCGCCTGTCTCAGCTGGAAGGTACATTTGAGCCGGGCGCGCGCACATTGTTGATTGATGATTTGACAACAGATGGGAGAACGAAGTCAACATTCAAGCAGACATTGGAGGCTGCCGAGGCTAGTGTCACAGGCATTTATGTTCTGTTTGACTACTCAATTTTTTCTGCGCCGCCAGGAGTCACATCTCTTATGACGCTGGCGGACATCGTCGCCGTCGCCGAGAAGGGAAGTCACCTCGATCCAGGTGAGCTGAAAACGGTGCAGGCGTTCCTGTCGGATGCGCCGTTATGGTCAAAACGAAACGGCGGAATTGGCGCGGGCAACCGAACACCGACATCAACTTAAAATCGCCAATGAGTCACTGATTTATCGTGACAATGCCATATTTTGAAATAACGGAATGGATTGTATTCTATTTGATGCAAGCGAATCGAATTGGCCAGAGTCCCTCCAGTTGAACCGAAAATTAAACATGGACTTAGGATCGGCCGAGGAGCCAAATTCGCGAGAGATCAGGTCGATACCGAACTTGGTGAGGAAGCGCACTCCAATCCGGACAATCTAATTTTTGAAGATAGATCTGTGGCCAGAATTTCACAATAGTTGGGATTTTTGATCAATTATGCTTTTTGATATCCTGGCAACAAATTTTTCTATCGGATCCTGATGTTTTGTAACCAGATAATAGCCATTTGAGGTTTTGACGGTTAAACCGGATAACTCAATCAACCACTTGTTTGAAAAGTAGGGTTCAATCAAATTTTTCCATGCTAAAGCTATTCCTCTGCCTTCCATGGCAGCCTGCAAGGCGAAAGCATAGTTGTTGATCTTGTGAGCATCGAGAATGTGCTGACCGCTTTCAACACCGAAATGAGAAAACCAGCCCTTCCAGCCCAACCAACCATGTTCGCCGTGATCCTGCACAAGCAAAGGCAAATGAACCAATTCATCGGGATCAATCTTCCGGTTCATCAGATTGTAGCGCTTTGCCAACTCTGGAGAACAGACGGGCATGACTTCTTCGTGAAAAAGCAAGTGTTCTTTTCCATCACCCCAGCAGCCTGCGCCAAATCGAACAATTATCCGGTTATTTTCAACTTTAAAGTTCCCCGGGGATTCGCTCGTCACTACGCTTATTTTTCTAGTCTTCAGTTGCGATTGCAGATGTTCAATACGCGGCATAATCCAGATATGAGCAAATCCATGAGTGCTGCAAATTGACACCTCTTTTTCGCTGGAACCGGCTGAAAGCTCATCAATTGTTGCGCGGATATAACCAAGCGCCAGACTGGTCGTTTCATAAAGTTTTTTACCGCGCGGTGTCAGTTGAACCTTACTTCCATTCCTTACAAATAGTTTTACACCTACATAATCTTCCAGGATCAAAATATACCGACTTACGGAAGGCTGCGCCATGCCAAGAGCTTGCGCAGCTGTCGTGAAATTCTCATCTCGAGCGGCTGTTTCAAACGTCATCAGCGCTTTTAGAATGGGCAAGAGATCTGGTTGACGCGTCATATAATTATTTTATCACAGGTATTAACTTTATCAAGCTTCATCGATGAGCTGGAAACCTGTAAATCTGTGGCAGTTAATATCATTAGGTAAATTTTCAAATGACCAAACCTGACTTCCCCAGGCTAACGCCGCAAAATATAGTTGCCTTCATCGGTGATATCTTTGAACGATGCGGCGAAGATGAATATCTCGGTGAGCCCGTGACCATGGCAGAGCATATGTTGCAGGGTGCAACTATTGCTGAAAACAGTGGGCAAGATGAAGAAATCATTGTTGGTGCTTTGTTGCATGACATTGGGCACTTCACATCCGAGTTTGGCACATTCTCGATGGATGACGTCGAGGATCGCCAGCACGAAGAGGCTGGTGCAAAAGTGCTGGCGGAGTTTTTCCCGCCGGTGATCACAGATTGTGTGCGCTACCATGTGGCTGCGAAACGCTACCTTTGCGCTACAAAACCTGAATATTTCAAACGCCTATCAGCCGCCTCGGTTTATTCCCTGAAACTTCAGGGTGGACCGATGGAGCCGGATGAAGTGGCAGAATTTGAAAAGACTCCAAATCTGGCAAAGATCCTCCAGGTCCGGTATCTGGATGATGCCGGAAAAAGGCCGACATGGAAACGCCTGATTTTTGGCATTTTGCTCCCATGGTTCAACGTATTGTCGATCAGGTTGCAGAGGCTCGATCATGACTGAGAAAAGCCAATGAAGGATACATTGGATTTATCTGTTGGTATCGAACTTTTTGGACTTTGGCAAAGTGGCGATGCGGAGGCAAAGACACGCTTGCGAGACATCTTCGATCATGCAATCGCGGGTGGATACGACGATAATTTCGCAGCCCCGCCACCGCAAGACCGGGTCAATATCGGTGGTTCGGTCAATCTGTTGACCCTTTATGCCATGAACGACCTCTATGGGATCAAATCAGAGGAGTTTTATAAAAGCGACGCCAGGCGTTATGTCCGCACAACTATGGTTACGCGACGATTACTGGGCATGAACAAGCTTTATATCAGCTGGCCAAACTACGCGTTTTCTGGCGAAGCTATTGGGCAACCCACCATGTATCACGACAAGTTTCCACCGGGCTCAGACCCTGACGACATGTTGATCACGCGCGAGAACTGGCAGGATATTGCGCTGTCGGATTTCAGCACCGGTATCCCGAAAATTCTGGATGAGGTGCTGGAATTTTATCAGGAACTGACCGGGATGGAGCCGGTCCTGCAACTTTCCGCGCCATACAGTCTGGCCGCTGACACCTTTGGTCAGGAACCTCTGTTGGGGTGTCTGGTGCATGATGTGAGTTTTGCCAATCAGCTTCTGGACCATCTTGCCGATCATGTGATCACGCCCTGGTTGGATCATTTTTTTGCCAGGTTTCCAAAGGGCTGGGCTGAATTTTCTGACGCATCCGGGTCGCCCTTCTTTATTGGCCCGAAAAATTGCATTGAAATTGCTATCCGATCTCTGCGCCGCATCATTGATAACAACAGCGATACCTGGGGCGCACGGGTTTATGATGCAAACTATCGCGGCGACTATGTGGCACTAGTGGAGAAAAGTGAGCGTAAATCCCGGCGACGCCAGCCAACTTCTGCAGCGCAAAATGGCGAAACTGTTGGCTTGCGTGAGCTGATGGATGCCAAGCACACGATCTGCCGCGATTTTGTCATCCGATTGTATGATGATCGTGTTCCGGTTTCCTTTTATGCGGAAGAAGCGATCAAGAAAAACATTCCCCTGTTTGTGGGAATTGGAGCCGGACAAATCGATAGAAACAGCATCAAGGATTTCACCGCTACACAAGCACAGGTTCAATCTGATGCGGCCGACTATGTCGAAGCCATCAAATCTGTAGCGCACAGCATTTCTGATGCAGATTATAACGATAGAAATCCGCCTTGGCCGGGTACTATATATTTCGAGGATGTAAATTCAGAATCTGATTTCCGCTTGATTAAAATTATTGTTGATGCAGCTTTAAGAAATGGGCTGCTCCATAGGTGATGCTCGTCTTTGGTCGGTTGCGCCTCAAAAACCATTTTACGCTGGTCCAGTCGCGACAGAATTTAAATGATACTTAGCGACTTTTTGCTGCCGTTATGGTTGGAGAACGGCATTGTCATCTGTGGATGCTTTTTGGAAGGCGTTGATATTTTTTAAATAGATGCGTTCGTTTCGGTGAAGCGGCAGCCTTCGAAGATGGTCAAAATCTCTTACGCCCGCCATCGCTTACTGCACCGCTGGTGATCAGTCACTGAGTTGCCGTGATAACGCCTAAACTTTAGCAACAGCATGTCAATAAAATACGAAATACATATTTTATTGACATTCAAATACGAAATAAATAATAATCATAACGAATATTATCGAATTCGTAAAAATATGAATGAGATATTTGAAAATCGTAGCAGGGGAAATTATGGCCCGCGGTTCAAAAATTGTTTCGAACGTAACGAACATTAGTGATGGAGCTACCGGGGGTGACCGTACGCGCTCACCTGACAGATCGTCGCCGGAAGATTAATTGAACAGTTCAATCGTTGCTGCGTTACAACATGACGGTCGCAGAGCTTTTTCAGAAATAGCCCACGACCTGGGTGTATCGGAAGGCACCATTCGCAACCGGGTCGCAAGCATGAAACAGGCAGGCATGTTGCGTATCGTGGCGATCGTCGATCCTGTTGTTGCCGAATATAAAACGGATGCCATGCTGGGCGTGAAAATTGCGCCCGGATACACGCCCCATCAGGTGGCCGAACGTCTGGCAGCCGTGTCAGACGTTGTTTACATCCTGTGGGTGAGTGGCCGCTTCGACCTTCTGGTTGAGGTGGTGAGCAATGACCGCGATGGCTTTCTGTCGTTCCTCAATACAGAAATACACGGGCGGGACGATATTTCTTCCGTTGAAACTATGACAGGAATGAAAAACTTCAAAAATCAATTTCTTCTTAAATCTGATTGGGAGGGCAATGATGGCCAATATTGAATCCATACTGTCACAATTCTGGACAGGCTCTCAGCCAGCTCACGGCTTGCCGGCCGATGCCTACAGGAGCCAGGAGTTTTGGGATCTGGAATGCGATACAGTCCTGAAGCAAAACTGGGTTTGTGTCGGCTTTGTGCATGAGTTGAAAGAAGTCGGAGATGTGATCCCGGTAACCATCGCCAAAATGCCGTTAATGTTGCTAAAGAACACGCATGGTGAAATCGGTGCTTTTCATAACGTGTGCAGACATCGCTGCCTTACGCTGGTTGATGAGCCAAAGAATGTCGGAAAACTCATACGCTGCCCCTATCATGCCTGGTCTTATGATCTGGCGGGCGCTCTTCGGGCGTCGCCCCATTTTGGTGGCATGGATCAGCACAGGCCTGAAGGCTTTGATCCTGCGGAAAATGGATTGAAACCAGTTCGGGTAGCGGTTTGGCATGACTGGATTTTTGTAAATCTTGATGGCCATGCGCCTGAGTTCGAAGAATATGCCGCCCCCTTGATCAAGGCTTTGGCGGGCATGGATTTTTCAAAAGTCGAGCCCATTGGAACTTTGGACTTTGGTGAAGTTGCAACCAACTGGAAGTTCATCATGGAGAACTTCATTGAGCCTTATCATGTGCAGTTCGTGCATCCCACAACCACCGATCAGCCTTTGGGAGATCATTATACCTTCATCGATGGCAACTGCGTGGGCAGTGCTGTTGACCTGGAGGAAGAAGTAAACACGGGCAATAGTCTGGCGGTAAGCTCACGTTATCTGGCGCTGTTTCCAAACTTCATTCTTGGAAGATACTTCCCGGATCAGATCGGGGTTTATCTCAACATTCCACTGGGGCCGGACAAGATGGCCCAAAAACGCGTTCTCTACACCACCGAGGGCCAAACTCTTTCAGACAAAGAGATCGAAGCGCTCAAAGGCCTGTGGTGGGACGTTCACAAAGAAGACCATGAGATGTGTGAGCGGCTTCAGTTGGGTCGCCAGTCACCCGTATCTGATGATGGTGGCATGCTCTCTCCTCATTGGGAAGACAGTGTCAGGGCATTTCAGGAACTCATTGCGAAATCAGTTGCAGGTTCTCAAAAATCAACCGCAGGGGATATCAATGGCTGAAGAAAATAAATCCGGCTACCGCCTGGCACATACCATGTTGCGGGTTTGTGATCTTGAAGCGTCGCTCAACTTTTATTGCGGAATTCTGGGCATGGAGGTGCTTCGGCGCACGGATTATGATGAAGGTCGCTTCACCAATACGTTCATTGGTTATGGCGCAGAGGCGGAATATCCCACCCTGGAACTGACCCATAACTGGGACCGGAAAGAGCCTTACGACAAGGGCGATGGCTGGGGACACATCTGCATTGAAACGCCGGATGTCTATCAGGCGTGTTAAGAACTCGCAGCTCAGGGAATTAAAATCACCAGACCGGCGGGGCCGATGAAACATGGCACGCGTGTTATCGCATTTTGTGAAGACCCGGACGGTTACAAAGTTGAACTTAATGAATCCATTTTGAAATCTATTGCAAATTAAAAGGAATACCCCTCATGGGAAATGCGCCTCAACTCTATAAATTCTCCGAAATTGAACATCGCCTGCATACGCTTGAGCCAGGCAAAAGTTACATTAAACCATTCGTAACAAGTGCTGTGAGCGATACCATGTGTGGTGGTTTGAACTTCCTCAATAATGTATCCGTGCCCTGGGACTTAACCTGTGATGAAATCATTTATTGCATGGAAGGAACCTTCCGCCTCACATGCGATGGCGAATCCTACATCTGCAATCCTGGTGATGTTCTATACATTCCAAAGGATAATCACATTGCTTATGAGTGCGATGAGAAATGCGTGATTTTCTATGCAGCTTACCCCCATGACTGGAAACAGCAGGCCGGCATCACCTTTGTGCCCGGCATTGACCCGGAAGATATGCCGAAAATCGACTAGCCAAAAATATCACTGAAAAGCCATCAACTCAGGCCAGTCAAATGCTGACCGGAGGAGGGACATTATGACCGTATCGACAGCACAGAAAATATACTACGAACGATTTGATGAAGCGATTGAGCGCAATCGATTGAAAATCCCGGCAGTCAGGAAGCAACTTGAAAGTGCCGGGGTGAAATATGTTCTGTCCAGCTGGATTGACCTTCACGGCATCCCCAAAACCAAGCCGGTTCCCATGAGTGATTTTGAAGCACTGTGCCTTGGAAAAGGCCCCCAATTTGCCGTGCATTCAATTTCGTTTGTTCCGGAGTTGTCACCAGCGGATTCTGATCAGGTTATGGTGCCGGATCTCGACGCGGTTTACATCTGCCCATGGGATAAAACCATGGGCATCATTTTTGCCGATCTGTTCTGGGAAGATGCGCCCTATAATGTGTGTCCAAGACAAGCATTAAAGCGCGCCATGCAGGAAGCTCAAAACGCCGGTTATACTGGTTTTGCCGGAATTGAGCCTGAATTCATCGTTCTGAAGTATGATGAGAATGGTCAGCCGGTAAAAGCCATTGATGATGA
>JAJRTY010000179.1 GCA_024278055.1 Alphaproteobacteria bacterium
TATCTAATCCTGTTTGCTCCCCACGCTTTCGCACCTCAGCGTCAGTATCGAGCCAGTGAGCCGCCTTCGCCACTGGTGTTCTTCCTAATATCTACGAATTTCACCTCTACACTAGGAATTCCACTCACCTCTCTCGAACTCAAGATTGACAGTATCAAAGGCAGTTCCGAGGTTAAGCCTCGGGATTTCACCCCTGACTGATCAATCCGCCTACGCGCGCTTTACGCCCAGTAATTCCGAACAACGCTAGCCCCCTCCGTATTACCGCGGCTGCTGGCACGGAGTTAGCCGGGGCTTCTTCTGTGGCTACTGTCATTATCATCACCACTGAAAGAGTTTTACAACCCTAAGGCCTTCTTCACTCACGCGGCATGGCTGCATCAGGCTTGCGCCCATTGTGCAATATTCCCCACTGCTGCCTCCCGTAGGAGTCTGGGCCGTGTCTCAGTCCCAGTGTGGCTGATCATCCTCTCAGACCAGCTATAGATCGGAGCCTTGGTGAGCTTTTACCTCACCAACAAGCTAATCTAACGCGGGCTCATCTAATGGCGATAAATCTTTCCCCCGAAGGGCGTATACGGTATTAGCGTTCGTTTCCAAACGTTATCCCGTACCACTAGGTAGATTCCCACGCGTTACTCACCCGTCTGCCACTTTCCACTAGAGCAAGCTCTAGCTTCTCGTTCGACTTGCATGTGTTAAGCCTGCCGCCAGCGTTCGTTCTGAGCCAGGATCAAACTCTCAAGTTTGAAAAATTTGATTCTGTCTATTCCCTGGAGGAAAAACTCCAGGGGGTCATTTCGCTTCGACGTCTATTTTAAAATTGACGAGTTCCAAACACAAATACTGTTGATCATTACATAGCTGAAAACATTGCTGTTAACCGCGCTGCAAATCACTACAATTTTTACGATTTGGAAGAAACGTAAGACTACCAGAGTCTTGTGCGTTCGTATCAAGTCCGAAGACTTAAAACGAACTCGCCAGGATTCCGCCGCCTACGTTTCTCTTTCTATATGTTTACAATGTCAAAGAACTCTGAACAGTCGTATATTACACGACATATCCAGCTCCCTGTCAAACCATATAATGGCTCAAACAAGGACACGAAAACAGCCTCAGATACTTCGATGAGTTCTGAAACCCGTTCCCATATTTCCCGTTAGGGGGTTTTCGCTCACAAACCCGCTGGCCAGAAGCCGGTGTGTTCGTTTGCGTGGCGGGGTTATATGACCTCCTTGCCCCCCCTGTCAACAGCGTATTTGCACAAAATTGCAAAGTATTTTTATTTTTCGGTTTTTCGGGTCAGTTTTACTGTTTTAGAGCACCCGGAAACTTCGTTTTTATCGCTGTATTCCGCCAGATTAACCTCTTTTTCAGATCCGGTTAATTGATTTACAACCTCTTAAAAAACGCTGATAAGTTTTTTCGCTAATCATATTGCGGTCATATTTTTCCTCTTTAGACCGTGGCTATAGAGTTGAATGTAGCGCTACAGGCGTGTCGTAAATTTTGATGAATCATATTGAGGTCAGCTAAATCGTAGTTTTTATGTTGAAATTTCTGCGATTTTTGAAGCCAGACAACGCTTCACCTGTTGACACTTTCGTGATTGCGAGGCATCTTGGCGTTGTAAGTTTAGTATCGAGTGTCATTGGGCTCAACCTAGGTGATTTTCGCTGAATTCGGGGAACGGATTGCTTTGAGAAAACTGGTAATATTAAAAGCGGGGACGAGAGCCTCCGGAGAGAATTCTTTTATTCGTTCTGTCTCTGGTTTCGAAGCCTCTTTTGCTGGTGAGGCTTCTCCCTTCACCCAGGATCACTCGCTCAAAAATCGCTGGCTAATGACATCCAGTGTTGCCGGTCTTTTTGGTGCCCTTGTTATTGGCGGGGCATTTTTCTTCACTTTTGACGCCAACCAGATCTCTGTCACCAAAGTCGGACAGGACACCAGGCTTTCAAGTCGCAATCCGCAAAAGAGCAAGATTGACAGCAAAGCCGATCAAACTGAATTATTTATTGGCGATGTTCCCGTCATTGCCATGAAAAATGTAACCGACGGTGCCATCCCCGGCACGCGATTTACAAATGTGGCTGTTACCTTTGGTCGTTCTGAAGAAGATGCCAAACTATTGAACGAGACAGCACGTTCCAACAAAAGTGAGCCTGTAGAGGCTGAGGCCAGATTACCTTTATTTCCGCAATCGGGGAAACAAGCTTCCTTGAATTCTGCCGCACTGGGGGCAATTGATCTTGGCGGCAGGGTTTCCAGTATTCTGGGCTATCAATCCAGCAAACCGACAGTTCTACCCGATGCTTCTGACAAGACCGGTTTTAGCATCTCCGGTGCCAGCCCGCGAAATGCCAAGTCTAATATTACCAGTGTCACCAAACGCGAACCCGTCAACAAGCAATCGAAAATACCATATCTGACGGTTTCCGTATCCGCCGGTGATACGCTGGTTGATATTCTGACCGACAAGGGGGCTTTTAAAGATGATGCGCGGCAGATCGTTGCAGCCCTGAAGCCTTACTTTAAATCCTCAGCTTTAAAAGAAGGTCAGAAAGTGACCTTCGCCCTCGCTCCGGCAACCAGAGATGGAAAACAGGTATTGGTGCCTGAAACACTCGAGGTTGCCGTTGGACCTGAAAACCGATTGACCATCGTTCGTGATGAGTATGGCAACTATACGCTTTTACTGGACGCTCCCGAAGGTGATGATGTTGAACAGTTTCAGGCGCAGGCAAAAATCCAAAAGAGCCTTTATACCGCTGCACGAAATCAGGGCATTCCAGATAAAGTCATCGCCAATATGATGCGAATCCATTCTTACGACGTTGATTTTCAACGTGAAGTCAGAGTGGGAGATTCATTTGAAGTTTTTTATGGTAATGGCAACTCCCGATCGCGAAAAAATTCTGATACTGTGATGTTCAGTTCTTTGACGCTCAGTGGCAATACCAAAAACTTTTACCGCTTTAAAACCACCGATGATAATGTTGTCGATTATTACGATGACAATGGACGCAGTGCCAAAAAATTCCTGATCCGCAACCCGGTGGAAGGCGCACGGCTGTCGTCAGCCTATGGCATGCGGTTCCATCCGATTTTACGGGTCAAAAAGATGCATACCGGAGTTGATCTGGCTGCCCCGCGTGGAACCCCTATTAAAATTGCCGGTAATGGTGTTGTCATTCAAAAAGGCGGCGCCCGGGGATTGGGGAATTATATCAAAATTCGCCATGCCAACGGCTACGTAACCTCTTATGCTCATATGTCGCGTTATGGTCCCGGAATAAAAAAGGGTAAAAAAGTCCGCCAAGGTCAAATTGTTGGTTATGTGGGATCTACCGGTCGTTCAACCGGCAATCATCTGCACTACGAAGTGCGCCTGAACGGAAGAACTGTCAACCCGTTCCGTATCAAGGTGCCAACAGGACGGCAGCTTACGGGTAAGATGCTGGCTCTTTATAAAAAACAAAAGCCAAAATTGACGCCATGAGGAAGATAGCACCGTCGGCCACACGCGTCGCTGCCGCCAGCGAAGCCCAACGCGACGGCATCAACTAAGACACTTCCTGCATTATTCTAAAACACCCCAGCTCTTCCAAGACATTTCTCAGCCAATATGGTTGGAGAAGTGCTCTTTTGTTGCGCACTTCTTGTCCGATAACCGCTTCACACTTTTCGGGAAATGCTTTAACAGCGACCTATGCGCTGGCGGTTTATTTCATCACCATACTGATTGAGTTCAATCTGCAGACGGCGACCATTGCGACAGCCCTCGACCAAAATCCGCAAATTCCTGATACCGCGGGATCGAAAATCTTTAAGCACCGAATTTAGACGCGGAGCCTGGGGGCAGCGTCCGACAACTGTGCGATTGAGAATGGTGCCATATGGGTCAATTCTGTACTCGCGCCTTTCAAGCCGGTAACACGCGCTCGCCCGAAAGCCTCTGTTATTGCTGGAGATGATTTCAACACGGTTGGCTCCGCGTTGCTGCAACATCGCCACAACCTGTTGGCGGGTAAGCGGTGGTGAACACTGGCCCAGGCGCGTGGTTGATATGACTTCACCAAACCTGTTCATACGAACACGTATCAATGAATTTTGTCTGCACGCTTCTGCCTGATAGACCGGGAGCTGATTATCAATGACTTTGATCTGACGATAGCCGAGGTCGCGCAGGCGTTTTGCAATGTTTCGCGGTCCAATCGGTCTTGCACATGCGCCGATGACAGTACGGCGCTGAATGCGACCGTTAGCGGCCAGGCGCAGCCTGAATTTGTCACCTTGAAAACAGGCTTCGGCGACAAGGCGTCCTTGGTTTTTATTAACAATCTTGATTTTTGTGAAACCGTCCTGACGCAGTTGCTGGCGTATTTCGGCAATATTGGGGCCACGCTGACAGCGCCCGGTGACCGCGCGCTGCAAAACCTCGCCGAAGGGATCAACATCAAGGCGAACGCGCAGATCGAAATCACAAGCCTTGACGATAAATCGTCCCTGGCTGATGGGAGCAACGGAGATTTTGTCCAGCCCCTGTCTTCTCAGGATCGCCGCAACCTGCTGTGCATCTACTGTCGGGCGGCATCTGCCAATCTGGTCACCACGGATCACCTTGCCGCTTAACCGGCGTACCTTGACCCGATATCTAAGGCCTCGAAGACATGCTTCAGCGTGGACATTTTTAAAAGTTTCTCTGGTAACCTGGATTTCGCTATATCCGTTTTGAAACAGCAATTGACTGGCATCGTCCTTCGACAGGCCAATACTCAGTTTCAACTGGGCCATGCGATAAGGGGCAGCGGCAGACGGTGAAACTGCTGATGAATCCGCATTAAGTTTGTCACCGGCAACAGAAGGGGCCGGGTTTATCAACAAAATCAATCCCAAAAAAATCAGAAGTAGTGCCTTACATCGAATTGCCATCGCGCCAACCTTTCAAAGGTAAATCCGTCCCCCGTCAAAGTCTGTCTCAACACGCCGGATTTTCCAAGCAGAAAATACAAAATTTTCTGTAAGGCTGATATGTATGCGGAATAATGGCAATTATGTGAGGTTTGGTTATGCTGCCTTTTCAACAGCTGTACCATTAAAGGTCAAACCGTCTGCTCCTGCAGATATCTTGATCGTATCACCATCGCAGATTTCTCCCGACAACATCAGATCGGCCAAAGGATCCTGTACTGATTTTTGAATGACGCGTCTCAAGGGCCGCGCACCAAAGGCTGGATCATAGCCTTTGTCAGCAAGCCATGAGCGTGCCAGATCATCCAGCTCAATCCGAATTTTGCGTCCGTCAAGCAGGGTCTGCAACTGCGCGATCTGAATATCGACAATGGTATCCATGTCTGAGCGGGCGAGACGGTGAAACAGGATAATTTCATCAAGCCGGTTTAAAAACTCCGGTCTGAAGTTGGCTCTGACTATCTCCATTACAGCATTGCGCACATCGTTAGAATCTTCACCTTCGGGCTGGTTAACAAGGATTTCCGAACCCAGGTTCGAAGTCAGAATGATCATGGAATTGCTGAAATCGACCGTGCGCCCCTGGCCATCGGTAAGACGGCCATCGTCAAGCACCTGAAGCAGGATGTTGAATACATCGGGATGAGCTTTTTCAACCTCATCAAACAGGATGACCTGATAGGGTCTGCGGCGCACAGCTTCCGTCAAAGCACCGCCTTCTTCATAACCGACATAGCCGGGAGGGGCACCGATGAGACGGGCAACAGAGTGTTTCTCCATGTATTCGGACATATCCAGACGCAGGACGGCCTGATCATCATCAAACAAAAATCCGGCAATGGTTTTGGTCAGTTCGGTTTTGCCAACACCGGTAGGTCCCAAAAATAAAAATGAGCCAATCGGGCGCGAAGGGTCCTGCAGGCCCGCGCGCGAGCGGCGTACCGCCGATGATACCGCAGACACAGCTTCAGCCTGGCCAACCACACGTTTGGTCAGGACAGATTCCATTTTGAGCAGCTTGTCTTTTTCGCCCTGGAGCATTTTATCAACAGGTATGCCGGTCCAGCGCGACACAATCTGGGCGACATGATTTTCATTTACGGCCTCATCAACCATGAGATCGCTTTGGCCTTCAGACGTTGTACTTTCTTTCTCCAACAGCCGTTTTTCAAGTTCGGGAATAACACCATAGGAAAGCTCACTGGCACGCTCCAGCAACCCGTCACGCTGGGCCATGACCAGTTCTGTGCGGGCGTTTTCAAGTTCTTCTTTTATTTTAGTGGCCGAGGATAGTTTTGCCTTTTCCGCATTCCAGCGCGTCGACAGATCGGCAGATTGTCCCTCAAGATCACTCAACTCGGTTTCGAGCTTTTCGAGGCGATCTTTCGAGGCCTTGTCATCTTCCTTTTTCAACGCTTCACGTTCGATTTTAAGCTGAATGATGCGGCGGTCGAGTTCATCGAGTTCTTCAGGTTTAGAATCCACCTGCATACGCAGACGACTGGCGGCTTCATCAATCAGGTCAATGGCCTTATCGGGCAAAAACCTGTCAGTGATATAGCGCTGCGACAGGTTGGCTGCGGCTACAATAGCGCTGTCGGTGATCCGCACGCCGTGATGCAGTTCATATTTTTCCTTGAGCCCGCGCAAAATAGACACGGTATCTTCTATTGTAGGTTCAGCAATGAACACCGGCTGGAAACGCCGGGCCAGAGCTGCATCTTTTTCCACGTGTTTGCGATATTCTTCCAAAGTGGTTGCGCCAATACAGTGCAACTCGCCGCGTGCCAAAGCCGGTTTCAACAGGTTTGATGCATCCATCGCGCCATCGGCTTTACCAGCGCCCACAAGGGTGTGCATTTCGTCAATAAACAGGATTATTTCGCCACTGGCAGCGGTAACTTCCGACAATACGGCTTTGAGGCGCTCTTCAAATTCACCGCGGTATTTCGCACCGGCGATCAGGGCACCCATATCAAGTGACAACAGGCGTTTATCTTTCAGGCTTTCGGGCACGTCGCCATTGACAATTCTCAAGGCCAGGCCTTCGGCGATGGCGGTTTTACCAACACCGGGCTCACCGATAAGGACGGGATTGTTTTTGGTGCGCCGCGACAACACCTGCATGGTGCGCCTGATTTCTTCATCGCGACCGATAACGGGATCGAGTTTTCCCTCACGGGCAACTTCGGTCAAATCGCGGGCATATTTTTTCAAGGCATCATAGGAATTCTCAGCCGAAGCACTATCGGCCACGCGGCCTTTGCGCAGATCATTTATGGCCGTATTGAGATTGGCGGCACTGACGCCCGCCTGTTTCAACGCCTTGGCAGCTTCGCTCTTGCCTTCGACAATAATGGCCAGCAAAAGGCGTTCGGCGGTGACAAAACTGTCACCGGCTTTTTTGGCCAGTTCATCAGCCGTGCTGAATACCCTGGCGGTTTCAGGGGCAAGGTAAAGCTGACCGGCACCACTGCCTTCCACTTTGGGTATGCGTGAAAGGCCAAGTTCATTTGACTGAACCACGGTTGCCACGTCGCCACCGGCTTGTTCTATCAGGCCAGCGGCGAGACCTTCGGCGTCATCTATCAAAACCTTGAGCACATGTTCGGGAGAAAACCGTTGGTGGTTCTCGCGTAACGCTAAAGATTGTGCGCTTTGAACAAAGCCTCTGGCACGCTCGGTGTATTTTTCAAAATCCATTTCAGCCCTCATTTACTGCCTGCAACCCTCACCGGTGATACTTCCCATGATAGCCGCTAAATAATTTTTTCAGTCCCTGGTCTTGCAAAATTCCCAGGCAAGGAGCAAAACCCTAAAACAGTATCTTGCCCTGGCCTTTATATAGTGTGTCTATTTAGCCACACAAGCGCCTGTTGAGAATAAAGTTGTATAGCAAATGTTGAAAGTTACTCATGGGAACAATCGAAACCATCTATCGCTATCCGGTAAAAGGATTGTCGGCTGAAGAACTCAGATCGGTTAATCTGCGGGTGGATGATTGTATCGCTTTTGACCGGGCTTACGCCATCGCCAATGGTCATCGTGATTTTGACGCCGCTGCGCCCAAATTCATGGAGAAAACAAAGTTTCTCATGTTA
Source organism: Alphaproteobacteria bacterium (assembly GCA_024278055.1). Classification (GTDB taxonomy): domain Bacteria; phylum Pseudomonadota; class Alphaproteobacteria; order Rhizobiales; family JAJFHR01; genus JAJFHR01. The sequence goes on from JAJRTY010000179.1 coordinate 8,079, forward strand.
ATGCGGCATGAAAAACTGGCGGCACTGGAAACCCATTTTGATCCTCAATCACACATCCTGACAATTTTGCGTAACGATAAGCAAGTGTCGAAAGGGTGCTTGCAACAACCGGTGGGACGCAAACTGATTGAGCAGTTTTTTGCGGCCTATCTGGAGGGCCAGATTTTAGGGGCGCCACATATTGTATCTGCGCCGGATCATTCCTTTAGTGATGTGGGCATCAAGTGCCTGTCGATTATCAATCTCGCTACTGTGCGTGATCTGGGGCGCATGATGGGTAAGGAAATAAATCCGTTGAGGTTTCGCGGCAATCTGTACATTGACGGATTTGAGCCATGGTCAGAACTCAACTGGGTGGGGAAAGATCTCGCAATCAATGACATGGCGGTGTTGCAATGTTTTCAACGCACCCGGCGCTGTGCGGCAACAAATGTTAACCCGGCAACAGCAAACCGGGACCTTTCAATCCCGGCACATATATCGCGCGCGTTAGGTCATGGCGACCTTGGCGTCTATGCAAAAGTCACGCAAGACTGCCATATCGCCAAGGGTGCTACCATCACGGTTGATTAGTGCTTAAAAGATTATTCGGCAGCTGTTACTGTCTGATCCAGTTCGGCGGGGGCTTCGCTTTCAGCATCGAGCTTGGGTGCGGAAGCCTCATCACTTCGGGCTGCTGCAGTTTTACTGCGTGATCCACTGCCATTGCGACCGGAAGGTGAGCGGCGACGGCTCTGGCGGGGATTGTTGCTTTTCACCTTTGCAACTTCTTCTTCACTTGTGTTTGCATCATCGCTTTGGGCGGCTGTTTTTTCTGTTACAGGGCTGACAGCTTCTGCTTCTGTGGCAGTGTCAGACTCCTGCTCACTGACCACTGGTTGCGATGCAGATGCGGTTTGTTGCGCCTGTTGCTGTTGCGCCTGTTGTTGCTGCAATTGTTGTTGCTGGGTGTGCGCCTGACTGGCTGCAACAATGCGGTTATAATGTTCCGCATGCTGAAGATAGTTTTCTGAAGCAATCCGGTCACCGGACACTTGAGCATCGCGGGCAAGTGTTGAATATTTTTCAGCAATGTGGGCAGCGTTGCCGCGAATTTTTACATCCGGCCCGTTACTGTCGTAGCTTCGGTTTGCCGGATTATGGACCTTACGGCCTCTTCCGCGTGAGCGTTGCTTGTGTTGTCCTTGCCTCATGTTCACATGATATCCAGGTTATTGAGTAAATGTTGACGGTGCCGGTTCCGGATTTTATTTTTAATTTCATGCCGGCCGGGGTTAAGCCCACATGATGCTCCAGACAGCGACATAAAAATTCGCCCGACGGTATAATTGAACTTTTTAAGTTCGTGTATATGTTACCTTTGATGGTTCAATGCCGCGAGGTCTCGCCCGCCGATGTTGTTCTTAATTTTGAAACCCTGAAACCACAATGCCGACTTCTATCAACCGGTCTCAAATCAGGTGCATCAATATGTAAATGATCAACAGTGTTTTTTTTCGCCCCGAAAGCAAAATCACTTAACACCTTACAAAGTACAATTCTGCCCTGCTGTCAATACTACCGCACTGATTCTTTTAAAAAAGATATTAATGCTAACAGGTATCAGAAATCCAAATTCGCAAATCGAGTATTTCATGAAGGGGTTAACAGACCTTGAGCGCAGCGATAATTCTTTCGCGACCCGCCAGATCTGGGATAACCGGTTGTGCAGAATCCAGGGGATGAAAGTGGTTATTTGCCAAAAGACCAAGCACATCGCCCGCCTGGCCATCTCCAATTTCCAAAACCAACACGCCCCGCCGGTTTAAAAGCCGATGCGCCTGAGGTATGATTTTACGGTATTCATCAAGACCATCGGTGCCGCCATCAAGAGCGCCGACCGGTTCATGTAAAGCGATTTCGGGCATTAGTCCCTGCAGATCGTCTGATTGAATATAGGGGGGATTGGAGACAATAATATCAAATGTCTCGACCAGGCCATCGCCCCAGTTCATAGATTTAAATTGAGCGCGCGCGCCTACCCCCAGTTTTTTCGCGTTTTTCCCGGCCAGTTCCACCGCGCTGGCATCTATGTCGATGCCGATGCCGGTGGCAGCTTCAACCTCATGCAGTATTGATATCAGCAAACACCCGGATCCGGTCCCCATATCCAGAATGCGAACCTGCCCGGATTGCTTTACAATACGCCGGGCACACAAGACGGCAATCTCAACGGCAAATTCTGTTTCCGGGCGCGGGATAAGTGTGTGGGCATTAACATGGAACTCCAGCCCCCAGAATTCGCGAACTCCCAAAAGATACGCCAGGGGAATCCGTTGACTGCGTCTGGCAACAAGGTTGAAAAATTCCTCCGCCTGCTGTCCTTCAATCAGCCGGTCAGGACAGGCGATCACTTCAACTTCAGTTATCTTACACACATGGCAAAGCAGAACCCTGACTTCAAGGGCTGCGGTTTTTATTCCCGCCTGTTTGAGGCTCTGTTTCGCCTGCTGCAGCAGTTCAGAGATTTTGATCAAGGTTTTTTGCTCAGGCATTTTTTCAGCACAGGCCTATGTGTCAGCCTCAAGATCAGCCAACAGAGTTGCCTGGTGATCGGTAATCAGTGCATCGATCAACTCATCAAGACCATCACCGGCAATAATGCGATCAAGTTTATAGAGCGTCAGGTTGATGCGATGATCACTGACCAGGCCTTGAGGATAATTATAGGTGCGAATACGCTCTGACCTGTCGCCGGAGCCGACCTGTCCCTTGCGCGAAGCGGCACGTTCATCCGCAAGGCGCTGGCGTTCTCGTTCATAAAGCCTGGAGCGCAAAACCTTCATCGCCTTGGCGCGGTTTTTATGCTGGGATTTTTCATCCTGCTGGGTGACAATCAGGCCGGTGGGCAGATGGGTGATGCGCACCGCACTGTCGGTGGTATTGACCGACTGGCCGCCGGGACCGCTGGCGCGATAAACATCGACGCGAATGTCCTTGTCTTCAATTTCAACATCAACTTCTTCAGCTTCCGGCAAGACCGCCACGGTGGCAGCTGAGGTGTGAATGCGGCCACCTGATTCTGTTTCCGGCACGCGCTGAACGCGGTGAACACCGGATTCAAATTTCAGTTTGGCAAAAGCTCCCTTGCCATTGATGCCGGCTATTATTTCCTTGTAGCCCCCCATGTCTGCATCGCTTGCCGACATGATCTCAACCTTCCAGCCGTTCAAATCCGCATAGCGGTTGTACATGCTGAATAAATCGCCGGCAAAAAGGGCTGCTTCATCACCGCCGGTACCGGCGCGCACTTCAATGATAACGCTTTTATCATCGGCATCATCCTTGGGCAGCAGCAGAACCTTTACCGCCTGCTCGAGCTTTTGAATTTTTTCGTCAAGCTCACCAATTTCCAGCCTGGCCAGTTCGGTCATTTCATCATCACTGTCAGGATCGGCAATAATCTCTGCCAGGCCGTCGCGTTCCTGGCTAACTGCCTGCAGATCACGGATGACGGCGACCACCGGATTGAGGTCGGCATATTCCTTTGACAGCCTGACAAAAGCATCGGGGTCAGGCGCTGAAGACATTTCTGCTTCAATTGCTTCATGGCGGCTTAAAAGCCGGTTGAGTTTATCTGGATCAATCATCTGGGGTTGTTCTAGTTGTTTAGCGCTGCGGCATCAAGCTCTGCTTCGACGGTTGTGCGCTTAAAAGGAGCTGCAACTTTAGGATTGTCGGCCATGGCATCAACTAAATCAATTGTGCGCACCTTAAAACTTTCCGCACCAAGGGCGTTTTTTGCAGCCGAAGAGATCGATCCGGTAGCCAAAGAATTCTCCCCCTGGCGGCTGTCCAAATTTGTACCCACCTGATTGTTGAGATCATTGGGTGCCGGAATGGTGGCGATCCGGCTGCCATCCGGTGTTGACGGCCCGCTGCTTAACCAAAACCCTGTCCCTATAATGGCCACCAGAACAACAGCCGTGGCACAGGCAAAAGCCCGGCTGCGCGCACGCATGGCGGGCCACAGGGCGATAATATTGCCGGGGCCTCTTTTTTGTGCCTCCAGCATCGCCGGGAAAATTTCACGATAATGTTCAATCAAAGGCTGGGGATCAAATTCAAGATAGCGGGCATAATCACCAACATATGAGAAAAATTCCGCAGCCGGCGGAAACTCCCCATCCACCCCTTCTTCAATCGCCCACAGGTAACGCTCCCTTATTTTCAGCTGGGCTGCGACTTTGTTTAACGCCAGCCTGCGCGACAAGCGCTCACGTTTCAAAAACCAGCCAGCATGGGCAGCTGGAAACCGTGCGGCATCCGGTGGCAGTCTGGATTGAATGCCACCCTGGGTTATAGCGCTTTGGGTCGGGTTCTGGTTCATTTGGATGAGCCGTTAATTGCACAAAACGCTATACTTGGGCATTCACCATATCGCCTGGAAATCTGATTTGGCAATATATGAAATGAGATTGCTGTTAGTGGTTATTTTGAATGTTCCAGGCCAGCCCTCTCCCCCGCCCAACCACCCGATAAGGATACCCTGCGGGTGGTTGGGCGGGGGAGAGGGCTGGCCTGGAACAGACACTCAAAGCGGAATATCGTTGCTCCGCGCAAAGGCTTCAATTGTCGGGCGCAGGGATTTTACCGGCTCATCGAGACGCGGCAGAATTTCCGCTTCAAGAGCAGCTGCATCCAGAGAAAAAACCATTTCCTTTACCGGTCCTATGGAAGATGCGGACATTGAAATTGAGCGAAAACCAATGGCAATTAACGCCATGGCTTCTAGCGGCACACCAGCCATTTCGCCACATAAGGACAGCGGAATATCATGGGCGCGGCATTCCATCACAATCTGGCGCAGGATTTTCAGGAACGCCGGGCTCAAGCCATCAAAGCGGCCGGTAAGGCGAGGGCTGGCGCGATCGCTGGCAAACATGAATTGCAACAGATCATTGCTGCCGACGGAAATAAAATCGACGTAAGGGGCAAGGGCTGGAATGTGCCAGACCAAGGAGGGCACTTCCAGCATCACGCCAATGTTGATTGACGATGGTATGGTGTAATTGTGCCGGGATAAAAACCTGATCTCCTTGTCGACAAGTGCGCGGGCGCGAATTACTTCATCAACCTCGCTGACCATGGGAAACATCAAGTTAAGTTCTCCACCGCCACTGGCGCGCAGCAATGCCCTGATCTGAGAGCGTAAAAGGGCCGGCCGGTCCAATGACATGCGGATGGCGCGCCAGCCCAGAGCGGGATTTTCCTCTTCGGCCTGGCGCATATAGGGAATGACTTTATCGCCACCGATATCGAGCGAACGAAATACAACACGCTGGCCATTGGCGGCATCAAGAACAGACCGGTAAACAGCCGTCTGCTCATCCAGGCGGGGAAATCTGGAGGCAATCATAAACTGAAATTCGGTTCTGAAAAGCCCGATACCATCGGCACCGGAGGCATCGAGATGGTCAATGTCAACCGGCAGACCGGCATTCATATAGAGTTTAATGTCACAGCCATCTTTGGTGATGGCCTTTGTGTCCCGCAATTTGGCATATTGCGCTTCACGCAGCTCGATAAACTTCAGTTTTTCCGTATAGGATTCAGTTATTTCCAGCGACGGTCGAACATAAAGCTCGCCCATATCACCATCGACAATAACCGGGTCACCGGCATCAACAAGCTGTAGAATATGATCCACACGCCCGACCATGGGGATTTCCAGCGCTCTGGCGACAATCGCCACATGGGAGGTGGCACCGCCTTCTTCCAGTATCAGGGCACGCAGGCGCTCACGATCATAATCCAGAAGGTCGGCCGGGCCCATGTTGCGCGTAAAGATTACAGCATTGTCGGGCAGGTCTTCGGCAGATGCTGTGGCGGAGCGTCCGGCAAGAATGCGTAACAGGCGGTTGGTCAGGTCGTCAAAATCGTGCAGGCGATCGCGCATGTAAGGGTCGGGCTGGCGTAATAATCTCGCCAGGGTTTCGTTTTGCACCCGCTCAACAGCGGCTTCAGCCGTCAGACCGGTTGAGATTGCCTCTTCGATTTTTTGCACCCAGCCGCGGTCATAGGCGTACATGCGATAGACTTCGAGAATATCCCGAGGCTCGCCGCCGCGCGCAACATCGGGTTTGTGCATCATTTCTTCGACGGCTTCACGCAACGATGCAATCGCCACATCGAGGCGGCGTTGTTCGGTGGACGCATTATCGGCGATTAATTTAACAACATTGACGCGCGGTTCATGAAACACCGCCACGCCAAGGGCTATTCCCCGGGCGAATGAGGTGGCTTTGAGCTGAAGCGATGACACCAGCCCCAACCGGGGTTCATCAGCCACTACTTTTGCCGCCATATCTTCGGCAACAATCATTTCCGCCAGCACCATGGCCGTGGTTTGCAGAACCTCTACTTCTTCTTCGGAATATGTGCGCCGGGTGCGATTTTGCACCACAAGCACACCAAGGGTGCGCCCCAACCTGAGTATGGGCACACCAAGAAATGCATTAAAGGCATCTTCACCGGTTTCGGGACGATAGGCAAAAGCAGGGTGAGCGTGGGCATCTGACAGGCTGAGGGTTTCAGCTTCAGCGGCAATCAAACCAACGAGGCCTTCACCTGTTCTCAAAAAAGTATTGTGTACGGCATCAGGGTTGAGGCCTTCTGAGGCGAACAACTCAAGGATATTATCCGGGCGCATGAGGTAGACCGAGCACACTTCGGCAACCATGTTGGCGGCGATGGCAACAGAGACTTTTTCAAGACGCTTTTGTGCGCTTTCCGGCTCCGCCATAACCTCGCGCAACCGCCGGAGGAGGACACGCGGGCCGGCAACGGAGCTTACCATCAGCCTGTGTCCTCCATCTGGACTGCAATCACCCGCTTTATTTTAGCGGCAATTCGAAATCTTTTGAGCTTTATAAAGCACACAGGGATCAAACCTCGTCCAGTTCATAGGCCGTATGCAGGGTGCGAATGGCCAGTTCGGCGTAAGCTGCATCAATCAGGATGCTGACTTTGATTTCAGACGTTGTGATCGCCAATATGTTGATGCCTTTATCGGCCAGCACCTGAAACATCTTGGCAGCGACACCGGCGTGAGAGCGCATGCCAATACCGATGACCGAAATTTTTACCACATCACTGGTGCCGGAAAGCCTTTCGTAGGTTATTTCGGTTTTGCAGGATTCCAGAACGCCAAGAGCGCGCTCGAGATCACTCATCGGCACGGTGAAAGTAACATCGGTAAAACGGCCGTCGTCCGAAACATTCTGTACAATCATATCCACATTGATATCCGATCGTGCCAGGGGGCCGAAAATTGCAGCGGCAATTCCCGGCTTGTCGGAAACGCGGGTGAGCGTCACTTTTGCTTCATCTTTCGAATAGGCTATACCGCTGACAACTTGTTGTTCCACAATTTCCTCCTCATCACACACCAGAGTACCCGGGCGTTGTGTATTGCCATCGCCCTGATCGGCCTCGGGATCATCAAAGCTTGATCTCACCTGTAGCCGCACGCCATGGACCATGGCAAGTTCAACTGAACGGGTCTGCAACACTTTAGCGCCTAAAGACGCCATCTCAAGCATCTCTTCATAGGAGATTCGTGTCAATTTTTGGGCTTTGGACACTATTCTGGGATCGGTTGTATAGACCCCGTCCACATCTGTATAGATGTCACAGCGGCGCGCTTTTAATGCGGCAGCAATAGCAACCGCACTGGTATCAGAACCGCCCCGCCCAAGGGTTGTGACCCGATTATTATCAGAAATACCCTGGAACCCGGCAACGATTGCGGCTGAGCCGATTTTGAAAAAATCGTTGAGCGCAGTTGTTTCCACACTGGTAATGCGGGCTGAGCCATGGGCGCAATTGGTGGCGATGGGGATTTGCCAGCCAAGCCATGAACGCGCAGCGACACCTGTTTCCTGTAATACCATCGCCAGCAATCCAGCCGTTATCTGCTCACCGGTGCTGACGATGGCATCATATTCGCTTCGATCCGGTGCTGTTGATACCTCTTTGGTCCAGTTTACCAGCTGGTCAGTCGTCCCCGCCATGGCCGAGACGATAACAGCAACCTTGTGGCCGGCATCGACTTCGCGTTTGACATGGCGCGCGGCATGTCGAATTCTGTCGATGTCGGCGACCGATGTGCCACCAAATTTCAAAACCAGCAAAGCCATAAATCAAATCCAGGGCAAGGGCGCGATAAACGCTACTTCTTATCAATTCTGTCCCGCTGTACGGGCACGAATGCGGCGTATACATAACGCCCCCGGTAGCGCCTGACAATATACTTGATGGATTGACAGCAAATATTTCCTGGGCCATCTGTAAGAGAGCGTATTTTTGGCAAAGGTAAAACAATCCAATGACAGCCGCCAGCCCCCCCCGACAATCCACCATTGATCCAGCGGAACTCGACAAATTTTCATTAATGGCGGCCGAATGGTGGGATCCGGCCGGCAAGTTCAAGCCGCTGCACAAGTTAAATCCCGTCAGGCTGAGGTATATCCGGAAACATTCCTGCGATCATTTTAACCTTGATACAAAAGCGCGCCAGCCTTTGACGGGCTTGAGCCTGGTGGATATCGGTTGCGGCGGCGGTTTATTGTGTGAGCCGATGACGCGGCTGGGGGCGCATGTTACCGGTATTGATCCCGGCCATGAAAACATTGCCATTGCCAAAAACCACAGCAGCGCACAAGGCCTCGACATCGACTATCAGGCGATAAGTGCCGAGGAACTACTGGAAACCGGCAAGACCTTCGACATTGTTTTGAATATGGAAGTGGTGGAACATGTAGCTGATGTGCCGCTGTTTATGAGCAGTTGTGCGAGGCTTGTCAGTCCGGGCGGATTGTTGTTTTCAGCCACGTTGAACCGGACGATGAAGTCTTTCGCTTTGGCAATCGTGGGAGCGGAATACGTTCTTAGATGGCTGCCACGCGGCACACACCAGTGGGAAAAGTTCGTAACCCCGGATGAATTGAGCAAGGCTATCACTGAAGGCGGTCTCAAGGTGTGTGACACACAAGGCGTTGCCTTCAACCCTCTAAGCGATCAGTGGCATACCACGTCTGATACCGACGTCAACTATATGGTGCTGGCAAAGAAAGCGGCGGGTTAAACAATCAGTTCTGATCTTCCGGCAATATCGGCAGGGGATGGATTTCTATGCCTTCTTCGCTCAGTGATTTGGCATCTTCGATTGTGGTTTCGCCGTAAATGCCACGACCTTCGGCTTCCTTGTAGTGGATTTTTCGCGCTTCCTCGGCGAACTTATCGCCGACATAATCAGCATTTTCTTCAACCTTGCGCCTGATTTCGCGCAAGGCGCTGACCAGTTCTTTTGGACTTTCCGGTTTTGTCTGATCGGCTTTCTGGTTTTGTTTTTTACCCAGTGACGGCGTCATCAGCGCTTTGCGCACATCGGTGGTGCCGCAGTTGGGGCATTGTATCAGATTGGCTTTCAACTGAGCGTCAAATGCCTTGCTGTCGCGAAACCAGCCGTCAAATTGATGATCGTTTTTACACTCAAGATCATAGCGGATCATGAAGCTTTCGCCTCCAAAACGGCTTCTTCGTGTACAAGATCAAACTGGCGGTCGTGCTGAAGGGCGGCAATGCGGGTGCGGGCTTCAACAATCAGGGCGGGGTCAATTTTTGCCATGATAATACCGGGGTCTTCATCTGCCTCGGCGAGGATATCACCCCACGGTGAAATGATCAGGCTGTGGCCATAGGTTTCACGGCCATTTTCATGGGTGCCGCCTTGCGACGGCGCAAACACAAAACAGCCGTTTTCGATGGCGCGGGCCTGAAGCAGAATATGCCAGTGATCCCTGCCGGTGTTTTTGGTAAAGGCTGCGGGAACAGTCAGATAGCCTGCGCCGTTCTGGGCCATGGTGCGGTAGAGTTGCGGAAAACGCAGGTCATAACAGATGGTCAGGCCGACCCGGCCCCACGGCATGTCAACGGTTACGGCCTTGTCGCCAGGCTGATAATTCTTTGATTCGCGATAACTTTCGCCACCGGACAGGTCGACATCAAACATGTGCAATTTGTCGTAAGTTGCCACGATCCTGCCATCAGGATTAAAAACATAGGCGCGGTTGGCCACTTTGGTGTCAGACAATTTGATGGCAAGAGAGCCGATATGCAACCAGATACCCAGCTCTGCCGCCAGGTCTGCAAAACCCTGTATGGCTGTTTCTTCGCTCTCATGAGCGGTGCTGGCAAACAGGCGTTTGGAATTCATCTCCATCAGGTGCGAGGTTTCAGGCGTGATAATATAATCAGCGCCTTTAGCTGCTGCCTCGCGGATAAAACCGGTCACGGTTTTGATATTTTCCGCCACATCATTGCCGGTGCGCAATTGTATGCAGGCGACGTCAAACTGGTTCATTTTATCCCTCACACTTTCTACATTCAAAGGCCAAGCAGCGCGTCCAGTTTTCCCTGCCTGTCCAAAGCTGCAAGTTCATCAAATCCCCCCACATGCAGATCATCAATGAAAATCTGCGGTACGGATGTTTTGCCGCCGGATTTTTCACTCATGGCAGCCCGCTTTGTCGGGTTCATTGTGACATCTATTACTTCAAATGACACGCCCTTATCGTTTAGAAGGTTTTTAGCAGCAAAACAATATGGGCACAGTATTGTAGAATATAGTGAAACAGTCGTCATAAATCATAGATCCATTTTTTTCGCTTACGCAATTTTCGCTTACGCAATTTGCGCTTCGCACAATGCGGCGCGGGGGCAGCCATCGCTCCCTTGAGCGCTTCAAGTAGACTTAAAACGCTCCTGTTGCATCAAAAGATTATATAGGCTGTTTGAGGGGATCAACAACCCGGGCGAAAGCCAGAACGTTCACAGTTTCGGCACCGCCGCGCAACAATGCTTTGCTACAGGCTTCAATAGTTGCCCCGGTGGTGATGACATCATCAATCAGCAGAACGCGCTTGCCGCTAACGCGTTCAAAGGCACTTTCGTTTATGGAAAACGCACCGGAAACATTGCGCCGTCTCTGGCTCGCGTTAAGACCTACCTGGGATTTAGTTTTGCGTACCCTGTCAAGCAACTGCGGTTCATAATCCAGCCCGGTGGAACGAGCAATTTCAATTGCCAGAACGGCGGCCTGATTATAGCGCCGCAACCACAACCGGGAGCGATAAAGCGGCACCGGCACAATAATATCGCAACCTTCAAACAAATCACGGCCCGAACGCTTCATCATGGCGCTGAGCAGGGGTGCTGCATCCAGCCCGTCTTTATATTTGAACCTGTGTACCAGCGCACGCGCCACATCATCATAGCGCACAACAGCACGCGCACGCGCATAGGCAGGCGGATAGGCCAGAGCTGCGGCACTGATAATGCCGTCGCCGGGATCATAATCAAACGGTATGCCCAACCGGTCACACAAAGGCGCTTCAATAAATCCCAATTCACGCCAGCACGCAGCGCACAACCCCAGATCAGCCAGCCGGGTGCGACAACTTTTGCATTGGGGCGGCAACACCAGATTGACTGACTTTTGCCAGGTCCGCGCCAAAAAGCGTTGCAGATTGCAAAATACCGGATTAATTGAGTACATGAATTAAAGGCTAGCGGAA
>JAJRTY010000180.1 GCA_024278055.1 Alphaproteobacteria bacterium
CAATTCAGGCAATAGAATTAATCCTTCCGACTAATGGCAGTTGAATTTGCCGCAAAACAGGCTATTTCAATTTCACTGGTTCTTTGACCGGGACAATAGCGCAGTTGGATATGTTGGGCTATGGTTTGTTAATGGTCCAAAATTTTCGAGAGTAGCCAATAAATATGTCTGATAGCCGCACCACAGCACCCGAAGAAATGACCACATCATACGGTTTCCGGCAAGTCGATGACGGTGAAAAACAACCGCTGGTCAATGAGGTTTTTCACCGGGTGGCAAAACGCTACGATCTGATGAATGATATTATGTCGGCGGGCATGCACCGGGTTTGGAAAGATGCCCTTGTTTCGACCCTTTCGCCACCTAAGACCAGCGGGTCTGGCTGGACCTCGCTGGATGTTGCCGGTGGCACCGGCGATGTTGCTTTTCGAATTGTCGAGGCATCCAACCGGCAGGTGCATTCAACGGTGCTCGACATCAACGCCTCAATGCTGGAGGTTGGGCGCCAAAGAGCTGAGAGAAAAAGACTGTCGCAGAATGTCAGCTTCGTTGAGGCCAATGCCGAAGAACTGCCGATGAAGGATAATTCTTTCAACGCCTATACTATTGTATTCGGCATCCGCAATGTACCGCGGATTGACAAGGCACTGAAAGAGGCATTCCGGGTTTTGAAACCCGGTGGACGTTTCTTGTGTATCGAATTTTCCGACGTGGACATGCCTGTATTGGAAAAATTTTATGAACAATGGTCGTTCAAAGCCATTCCCAGAATTGGCAAAATGGTCACCGGTGATGATGAGCCTTATCAATATCTGGTTGAGTCGATTCGCAAGTTTCCAAATCAGGAAAGTTTTGCCACAATGATCAAAAATGCCGGATTTGAACGCGTAACCTACAGAAATTATACCGGCGGAATTGCAACACTTCATTCTGGCTGGAAGATTTAGGGGCCAGTATGAATCCATTCTCTGCCCTTTTTGCGCTGGCCCATGCCGGATTTATTTTGGCACGAGAAGGTGTCTTTGCCTCCATACCGGCAGACGAGTTGCCAATTGGCGCACGTTTGGGGCTCCGCATCGCCGGCATCATTGCGCGAGACCGCAAGGGCCGCACTGAACAGTCGGAACGACTGTCAAAAGCACTCAACCGGTTGGGGCCATCGTGGGTAAAACTCGGGCAGTTTCTTGCAACCAGACCAGATGTTGTCGGTAACCAGATGGCGCTTGATCTGGAATTGCTGCAGGATCGGATGGACGCCTTTCCAACCGCCGAGGCAAAAGCCGCAATCGAGAGTTCACTCGGTCGCACAATGGACGAAATGTTTGCATCGTTCAGCGAACCAATTGCGGCAGCTTCCATTGCCCAGGTGCACAAGGCAACGACGAGGGATAATCCGCAAAAATATGTTGCGGTAAAAGTCATTCGGCCAGGGGTTAGAAAGCGCTTTCTGCGCGATCTTGATGTATTTTATTTCGCCGCAAGATTGCAGGAGCGGTTCATTCCGGCGGCACGACGGCTGCGGCCGGTGTCGGTGGTTGATGTTTTGGCCCAGTCCGCTCGGCTTGAAATGGATTTGCGACTTGAGGCTGCTGCATTTTCTGAAATGCATGAAAATACCGCCAATGATGAGGGGTTTCGTGTTCCCAATGTCGATTGGGAGCGTACCGGGCGTGATGTCGTTACCATGGACTGGGTTGACGGTACCAAACTCACAAAAATTCTCGAAATGGATCGCCAGGGGCACGATAAAAAACAACTGGCAATTACCCTGATTCAGTCGTTCCTGCGCCAAACTCTGCGTGACGGATTTTTCCACGCTGATATGCATCCAGGCAACTTGTTTTTTGACACTGATGGCACAATTGTCGCCGTTGACTTGGGCATAGCCGGCAGGCTTGGGAAAAAGGAACGGATGTTTCTGGCCGAAATACTATATGGTTTCATCAAGCGAGATTATGCGCGCGTCGCACAGGTGCATTTTGATGCCGGTTATGTGCCCATGCACCACGATGTGGCAAGTTTTGCCCAAGCAATCAGGGCAATCGGCGAACCCATTCACGGCCAATCTGCTGAAACCGTCTCTATGGCCAAACTTCTGACCCTGTTGTTTGAAGTTACAGAATTATTCGACATGCAAACCCAGCCGCAGTTGCTGTTGCTGCAAAAAACCATGGTGGTGGTTGAAGGGGTGGCACGCAAACTCGATCCTCAGTTTAATATGTGGGCCGCATCAGAGCCGGTGGTCGCCCAATGGATTGCCCGCAAGCTTGGCCCGGTGGGCAAGTTGCAGGATGCAAAAGATGGTGTTGATGCACTCATGCGACTGGTTGGCATGGTACCTGAATTTGTTGAGCGCACCGAGCGGCTCAGCAAGGAAATTGATGCAATGGGTCAAAAAGGCATCAGGCTGGATGCCCCGACAATCGAAGCAATCGGCAAAGCTGAGGCCCAACATTCCCGCTCCGGCCGTATTGCGCTGATCGTCATCGCAATCACTGCCGTTATTGCATTGTTTTCTGTGTAATAGGCCAATTTGATTGCAATGACATCAACGCAATCATATATTGACTCCAAATACCCA
>JAJRTY010000181.1 GCA_024278055.1 Alphaproteobacteria bacterium
CATCATCTCCTGCTGCTGCTTGACCTTGTCATCGGCATAGCGCTCGCGGATCTCGGTCATTGCCGGCTGCATTTTTTTCATGTTGGCCATCGAGACATAGGACTTGTTGGCCAGCGGGAAAAACAGGGTTTTCAGCAATACGGTCAAAATCAGAATGGCGACACCAAAGTTGCCAATGGTGCCAAAGATCCAGTCCAATACCTTGAACATCGGCTTGGTGATAAAATAGAACCAGCCCCAGTCGATGAGGTTGGAGAAGTTTTTGACTTTTAGCTCGTTTTCATAGGTGTCGAGGATCGAGACCTGCTTTGCACCGGCAAAAAGGCGGCTTGTAACTTCGCTGGTTTGTCCAGGTGCAACAGTAATTGCATCGCCGATGAAGTCGGTCTGATATTGCTTGCGGCCCTTGTTGAAAAAGGCAAACCGGGCAGTAAACTTTCCACCGGGAATAAGCGCTGTTGCCCAATACTTGTCGGTAATTCCAAGCCAGCCGGTTGTTGCAGGCGCTGCATTGACAACCAGATCCTCTTCAATAGCCTTATACTTAATTTCTTTCAGGCCTTCTTCACCAATGTCGCCAATCAGCCCTTCGTGCAAGACATAAATGCCGGCGGTTTTTGGTGTACCAAACCGGGCGATGCGGCCATAGGGCTGTAACGAGATTTCCGCACCGGTGGAATTTTCCACAGTGTCGGTAATAGTGAACAAATAATCCTTGTCGACGGAGACTGTGCGCTTGAAAAGAATCCCCTTGTCGTTGGTCCAATTCAGTTTGACCGGTGAGGTGGTTGTCAGTTTGGCACTGGCTTCAGCTTTCCAAAGGGTATCAGACTGGGGAACCGTTCCGCTGTCCTTGTTGCCGACCCAGCCGAACTCGGCAAAATAGGCGCCTTTTGGTGAAGACTTTGGCGACAGCAGCACAATTGTCGGACTATTTTTGTCGGTGGTTTCGCGGTAATCTTTCAGGTGCAGGTCATCGATCCGGCCGCCCCTGAGATTGATCGATCCAGAGAGGCTGTTGCTGTCGATCTCAACCCGCGGGTCCGCGGCAAGGGCTGCTTCGCGGTTATTGGATGTGTCGGCTTCTTTCTGGTTGGCAACCCCTGGAATGCTGGCGGAGTTGTTGGCGGCAGTGCCGGTTTTTGCGCCGTTTTTCGCACCGGCTTTGGGAATTGAACTGGCGCCGCCAGAAGTGCTTGGGTTGGTGGTCTTGGCGGCGGTCTCGGCCTGTCTGCTTGCTTCAATCTCGGCGGCCTTGCGCTCTTGTTCCATGCGCGGGCCAACGATAAAATATTGCCAGCCAATCAGCACGCCAAGTGACAGCACCATTGCAAGAATAAAATTCTTGTTATTTTCCATGAATTTGCGATCCGGTCGATTGTGAGGATTCAGGTTTTTTTGCTTGGCCGCCTGTTTTCAAGTGCCTTTTTGCAGGCATTGATCTTGAAGTCTTCGATATAGGGTTTTGCGCGCGCGATTTTAGGGGAGGCTGCTTTGTAATGCGTTCCATACTTGTGATGAAATCCTCGACCAGCGCTGAAAAAGGCAAATGTAGCGACTGCTTGTGCGCGATCAACACATAGTCACTGCCAGCGCTGGCGCAGGTCCGGGCGTTTAGCCGGATGACCTCCCGCAAGCGCCTGCGAATGCGGTTGCGGACAACCGAATTACCAACTTTTTTGGTTACTGTAATGCCAAAACGGGCAATATTGCGACTGGCATCGGCAGGCAAGCTGTTGGTTCTTTTTATCGATTGCAGCAAAAATGCCCGACCGCGCAATTTAGCGCCGTTACGGGCAGCCAGAAAGTCCTGACGTACTTTCAGCCGATTCAGTTGAACCGTATTCGGGTCATCCATAGTAACGGCCTGCGATATTGTTGGCGCAAACTAACGGCACTCAGGCAGACAGCTTTTTGCGTCCGTGTGCGCGGCGGCGCACAAGAACCCTGCGTCCGGCGGCTGTTGCCATGCGTGAGCGATAACCATGGCGGCGTTTACGAACCAGTTTACTTGGCTGATAGGTGCGTTTCATTGTGACACTTCCGCTCTTGCGGCGGACCTCTTGTTTTATTGCAAAAGAGACTGAAGCTGAGCATCGTCACCCTTGTAGAATGTCTGCCGATCGCACATAGATAATCGGCGTCGGATTCTGAGTACCCAAACGTGCGTGGCTTATAGGCAGAGTTGGCAACTGAGTCAATCGGCAAAAACCGCATATGCCAGGCAAAAAACTTTGTTTTTTATGCGCAGTCTTCACCAATTTGTGAGTATTTGTAATCAGGTTCTCAAGCGCTCGTGCAAATTTGCGAGTAAAGTTCATTGGAAATCATGTTCTCGTCCTATCATCTTCGTACCTGTCGAAGAGCGGAGTTGAGAGGGTGAGTATGACATTTAATGGCCAAAGTGTTGCACAATCAGGCGAAATCAAAACGGAAATTTTAATGAGCGATGATGTTGATGTGAACAAACCGCCTTTGCGGTCCTTGCTCAAACGGTGGGCTCCGCTGTTGATTATCGCGACTTTGTTGACCGCCGGTTATCTTGCCGGTTTGAACGAATATTTTTCCTTTGATTTCATCACGGAAAACCGTAACCGGCTTATGCAGCAGGTCAATAATAACTTTATTGTGTCGCTGGTGGCGTATTTTGCAATTTATACAATAGCGGTTGCGGTGTCGTTTCCCGGTGCCAGTCTGATCACCATTGTCAGCGGGTTTTTATTCGGCTGGCTGGTCGGCGGTTTGACCACGATTTTTGCCGCAACCCTTGGTGCGACGATCATATTTCTTGCGGCGCGCACTTCATTTGGTGATTTGCTGCAAAAAAAGCCGGCAAGCGGATGGCCAAAATGTCAGAAGGATTTCAGGAGGATTCTTTCAATTATCTGTTGACGTTGCGGCTGGCCCCGATATTTCCGTTCTGGATTATCAATCTTGCCCCGGCGCTGTTTGGCATGAAGCTGGTGCCTTACGTTGTGGCGACATTTGTCGGCATTATTCCCGGCACCCTGGCGTATGCTTATCTTGGACAGGGGCTTGGAACGACCATTGATGGCAGCGGTTCGATTGTCACGCCGACCCTGGTTGCCGCACTTGGTGTGCTGGCGGTTGTTTCAGCGATACCAATTGTGGTGAAACGCTGGAAGAAAAACAAACTTCAATCGTGATTTCATATATCGTGCCACAGGCGAATCGGCCGATTGTCGTGCGACCAATCAATCAGCCAGTTTTTGAGGGA
>JAJRTY010000182.1 GCA_024278055.1 Alphaproteobacteria bacterium
GCCGAGTTAACCACTACCGCTCCATCTGGCATCAAGGCGATATTTTCACGGTTCAGCAGCTTGTGAGTTTCAGGCGTTGACGCGCAATTGATTGACAGGAATTGCGATTGTGCCAGCAGGCTTTCAATGTTTTCGTGGTAGATAGCCCCTTTTTCCAGTTCCCGAGGCAACCGGGTTCGCTTGCTGTAATGGATTTCCATGTTAAATGCGCGCGCGCGATCAGCCACCGCCTGACCAATGCGGCCCATGCCTAAAATTCCCAGCTTCTTGCCGCTGAACTCTATACCAAGCGGACCGGTAGGGGCCCAGGCACCCCAGGTGTCCGTGCGCACCATCTTATCGCCCCAGTAGGCACCGCGGGCAGCACCGAGCAGCAGCAGCAGCGCGATATCAGCGGTGGCGTCGGTGAGAACATCGGGGGTGTTGGTGACGGTAAGCCCGGCTGCGGTGGCGGCGTTAACATCAATGTGATCAAAGCCAACTGAAAATGTTGCCATGATCTTGATTGTTTCGGGCAGATTGGCGATAAAGTCGCTGGTGCATTTTTCTGTGGGTGTTACCAGCAGCGCATCGGCACCTTGAGCGCGTTCGAGCAATTGTTCACCGGTGAATATGGTGTCATCGGCGTTGAGGCTAACGTCATAGTCCGCCAGCAGGCGCTGTTCGACCGTTTGAGGCAGTTTCCGCGATACGGTGAGCCTGGGTTTTGATTTAATCACTGTGTTTGCCTTATTCTTGTACTAATTAAATTACAATGTTGCGGTCATTCCGAAAGGGTGAAATTGTGGGCGGGCCGCATGTGCGGGGACTTCAACTAATTTTTTGAGGCGTTTATCATGAGATCAACTCGCGTGGCCAGCTATTTTAAAGGTTTTCCTGTTTTTGCTGTATCTTTTTTGAGTGTTGTAGCTGTTTCACCGGTTGTAAATGCGGCCGTGGACGGTCAAAAAACAGTGCTGGTTCCCCATCGGGCCACCTATATCCTCAATCTTGGCGAAGCCAGCGGCCGCAGTGGTATTGTCGCCATTAAAGGCCGCATGGCCTATGAGATTACCGGTGGTGATTGCGACGGCTATACCACCAACTTGCGTATTGTCACCCAGTTCACCGATAATAATGCCAAGGTAAGTGTCACCGATGTGCGCACGTCAGCGTGGGAATCAGGTGACGGCTCGGTTTTCCGTTTTTCCTCCAGTCATTTCCTCAACAATACCAAAACCCAGACAACCCAGGGCACGGCCAAAGCCGGCGTTGATGGCAAACAGGGCACTTATGTGTTGGAAAAACCGGTGAAGAAAAAAGCAAAAATGCCGCTTAATTCGTTGTTTCCTACCATTCATCTGACGAAACTGATTGATCGTGCCCGCAGCGGAGAAAAAGTTTTTGAAGCACCATTATTTGATGGTGGCGATGGTGGCAAAGTCTATCAGACCACCTCATTTATCGGTCGTGAAAAAGCGCCGGGAACCAACAGGCTTAAAGGTGAGGTTGATGACAAGGTTCGGAAAATTGTCGAAGGCCTGAAATCATGGCCGGTCAATATCAGCTATTTCGAAGGCAAAACCGGCGGTGAAGAAACTCCAGTATTCGAATTTTCCTTCGACCTGTTTGAAAACGGCATCGCCAGCAAAATATTCATCGACTACGGCGATTTCTCCATGAAGGGCAAGCTGAACTCGCTGGAGCTGCTTGAGGGTTCCGGGTGTTGAGCATGACAGGTTCTAAAGCTTCCTGCACCAGAATTGATACATAGCTCTGAATGTATGGGGGTGTTCGAGTTCGAATTCGTGCCATTTTGTGAGTGAAGTTAGTGCGCGCCTGGCTGGATTGGCTGCTTTAAATTTCCACAAAGCGCTTTGATTGTGCATTTCAAACCCCAGGAATTCAAGGTTGAGGGTTTTTAATGCCTGTTTTATCTGCGGTATGGTGAAACGATGTTCCTGAACATGGAAAATCAGATCGCGGCAATCGCTGAGGCTGAAAAAATCTCTGCTTTTAGATAATCTCGCCATCCGGGAATCCCCGCCTTCGGCCATGGCTATGATGTCTTGCCGGCATTGACGAATATCCTCGGGCGAGGTGTCATAGGCTTTTTCAGCAATCAAAGACCGTGCCTGTACGATATCTTGACGGGCCAGTTCACTGTACAAGGCGATTTTCATGAGCCCGTCAGGGCGCAGCAGGTCTACGAGCACTCGCCACCCGGCCAGCGGGTCACCAAGGTGGTGAAGGACGCCGGAACATTCGATAAGGTCAAACTGTCGCCCGATGCTTGCCAGTTCCATGATGTCACCCTGGACAAATTCTATATTGGTGAGGCCCAGTTCTGCGGTTTTTCGGGTGGCGTAAGAAAGGCTGCTCAGGCTCAAGTCAACGGCGAGAATTCTCGCATTCGAAAATCGCGAATTGGTGTTGACGACATGTTGACCCGTACCGCACCCAGCGATCAGGATTTGCGGCTGCTGGGGAGATACATAGTCCTTCAGATCAAACAGAAGCGGCGGCGCTCGCAGGGTAGTAGCAATGTCTCTGCCTTTATCTTTTACATCTGTTTTTATCCAGCGCGGGTATGGGTTTTCCTCATATTGCTCACGAACCGATTGAGATACGGTGTTTTCGATGGTGGTGAGCCGGGGAATATTCGGCCGCTGCCGGTGTTCTTGATGCGGCTCCAGTATCTGCCGTTCGATCACCTGTTTGATATCATCTGTCCAGTCCTGGCTGGCCAGCGTTTGCGCCCAGGCATATTGGTATAACGGTCTGTAGGCAGCCAGTGTGGCGATGAGGCCGGACGGTATTTCGCCTTTGTTTTCGATCAGTGCGGCAATTTGTTGCTCGAGGTGTTCAACCGAGGTTTTTTCTTCACCGGTTTCAGTAAAGACATATTCATTGGTAAAGCATTGCAGAGCCAGAGCGGTTGAAAACGGCGGGCATTTTTTATCGATTTTCCCCGCTATGGTTTCTGCAATCATGGCGCGCCGCAGTAGCGTGAAAATTCGCTCTATTTCCCGATCATGCAGGGGACACAGCGCCATGATGGCAAGCAAAAGAGGTATTTCAGATAATTGTTGTGCCAGCTCGGCATAGACCACAGGTTCTTTGGATTTGCCTGAACCCAGGCTTTCGATAACATTTGTGAAAATTTTGTGCTGGCGAATTGCGCTTATGAGTGGGCGTGTAATGTTGGCAGGGCGCACTGTTGGCATCTGCAGCAATTGCTGCAGGACGGGCCAGAGATCATCATCAACGGCCGAGAATGATATGGTTTCCAGTGATGTGGCCAATCCGGCCCACAGCATTTCATTTTCCGGGTCAAGGGCAACAGCGCGTTGATGACATCTGAAAGCCTCATCCAGTTGGTTCAGGTCTTTTAGCGTATTGCCCAGATTATTGTGGGCCATTGCGCATTCGGGATCAATTGATAAAGCTTTGCCAAAACTTGCCACGGCCTCATCCAGCCTTCCCAGGCCTCCCAACGCATTGCCGAGGTTGTTGTACGCTTCTGTGTAACCGGGTTGGATGGCGAGGGCCTGTTGGTAGCTTGCGACCGCATCCTCCAGCTGTCCGAGGTTTTGGAAGGCGGTGCCAAGGTTGTTGTGAGCCTCGGCATAATCGGGCTTGAGATGAAGTGCTTTTTGGTACCTTTTCACTGCCTTGTGCAATTGACCCTGTTTTTGATAGCAATTGGCCAGATTGTTGTGTGCCTCAACAAAGTCCGGATTGAGGGCAAGTGCTTTTTGATGGCTGGAAACAGCTTCATCAAACCTTTCCAGATCTTTCAAAACGTTGCCAAGATTGCTGTGTGCCATAGCGTAATCAGGTTGGATTTTCAGGGCGTTGCTGGAACTTTCCTCGGCCTCGATCAGCCTGCCGAGGTCGTGGAGTGTATTGCCAAGGTTGTTGTAAGCCATGAGATAATTCGGTTTGAGGTCGAGGGCTTTGTGATAGCTGGCTTCGGCCTGCTCCAGTCTTCCCAGACTGTGCAATGTGTTGCCGAGATTATTATAGGATTCGGCATAATCCGGTTCGAGCGCGATAGCCTTGTGATAACTTGTAACGGCCTGTTCCAGACGACCGAGGCTGTGCAAAGCATTGCCAAGATTGTTATGGGCCTTGGTGTAATCGGGCTCAAGGGTGAGGGCCTTGGTGATCAGATTGACGGCAATGTCACTTTTACCGACCTGAAAGGCGATTACTCCCAGCAGATGCAGAGCTACAGGCTGATTGGGATCAGATCGTAAAATCTGTTGATAGATACCTTCGGCTTCAGAATAGCGCCCGGCATTTTGATGTTGCACGGCAAGATCTATTGCCGGCTGGAAGGAGGATTCCATCGATTTTGCAGGCCCGGATTTCCTGGCAGCCTGTTGCGCCATTTTGCGCTGGCGACGTTTCTCCGCTCTGTTCATTAATGCTTGTTCCTGACCCCGGGTGCGAATCAATACTATACAATTATTTGCTGTCTTTCGAGTTTGTTTTACCTGTCGACCGGTTTGAAACCAATGCCCTTGTCAATGCTGCCTGCGCCGAATTTACCCCGGATTTTGTCCATGGCGTGTTCGACGTCGGCGCGTTTGTTGAGGTCGCGGTCGAATAAGCTGGCCTGGTCGGCCTGGGCGTTGGTTTGCAATTGTGAAAAGCCGATGCCGATGAGGCGGAAGGCGGTACCGTCTGCCTCGGGTTTGAGCAGTGCTTTGGCAGCATCAAACAGGCGGTCGGCCAACTGGGTCGGCTGGTCGAGGGTGCGGGAGCGGGTGCGGGATTTGAAATCGCCGGTTTTGAGTTTCAGGGTGGCGCAGCGCCCGGCAATGTTCCTGGCCTTGGCGCGGGCGGAGACTTTTTCGCATAATTGCCACAGGATGCGTTCAAGTTCGGCTGCATCATGTATGTTGCTGTTGAAGGTGGTTTCGGCACTGACGCTTTTCATAGTGCTGCCGGGTTTGATCGGGCGGTTGTCTTGTGCGCGGGCAAGCTCATACAAGCGCTTGCCCATGACGCCATAGTGTTTCATCAAGCTGGTCTGATCATGGGCGAGAAGATCGGCAATTGTGGTGATGCCACGGGATTTTAGTTTTCGTTGCAGGGCGGCTCCCACCCCCCAGATGATCGAGACGTTCTGGCGTTTGAGGAAAGACCGGGCTTCCTTTTTGCCAATGATGGAAAAGCCCAAGGGTTTGTCCAGATCAGAGGCTATTTTTGCCAGGAATTTATTATAGGACAGGCCGATCGAAACGCTGATGCCGATTTCATCTTCAATGCGTGTGGCCAGGTGCGCCAAAATGCGTGAGGGGGGTGATTTGTGCAGGCGCTCGGTGCCGCTGAGATCAAGAAAGGCTTCATCAATCGAAATCGATTCAACAAAAGGTGTGAGGCTTAACATCATCTGTTTGACTTCACGGCCGACTTCAGAATATTTTTTCATGTCCGGCTTGATGACAGTGGCCTGCGGGCAGGCCTTGAGGGCCTTGAACATGGGCATGGCCGAGTGTACGCCATGAATGCGGGCAACATAACACGCGGTTGCGACTACACCGCGTTTGCCGCCACCGATAATGACCGGCCTGTCTTTTAATGCCGGATTATCGCGCTTTTCTATTGCGGCATAAAATGCATCACAATCAATATGGGCAATGGCGAGGTCGTCAACTTCGCGGTGACGCAACAGGCGCGGGCTTCCACACTGCGGGCAGCGCAATGGTTTGCCTGCGTCCCCCAGACAGTCCCGGCAAAAACCGGGGATCAATTCATCACCGGACATTGGGTTTCCTTGCTGATTGTTCATATTACACGGAACTGCCGGTCACGGCCATAGATGTGCGGCACCGCGCGCACCGCTGGCATCGCCGAATTTCGGTTTCAATAGGCGTGGTTTGAAGTGATCGGCGAAAATATAAGGCTGCATGATCTGCGGCAGTTGTGTATAAATCATATCAATGTTGGACAAGCCGCCGCCGAGGATGATGGCGTCGGGGTCGATTATATTGACCATCTGGGCGAGGCTGCGGGCCAGTCGAGACAAAAAGCGGTTGAAAGTGTCCAGAGCTGGCTTGTGTCCGTCCTGTGCCTGAGCGGCTATGTCTTTTGCGCCGAGGTTTTTATTGGTGAGGCGAAGGTGATCCGCTGTCAGGCCGGTACCCGATACCCAGCACTCAATACAGTCGGTTTTTCCGCACCAGCACTCAACTGCACCAAGTTCCTCATGGCCGGGCCACGGCAGGGGATTGTGACCCCATTCTCCGCCAATGGCATGGGGGCCGGTAATCAGTTTTTTGTCAAACACCAGTCCACCACCACAGCCGGTTCCCAGAATGACGCCAAATACCATGCGGTGGCCACGCCCGGCACCCTCCAGCGCTTCGGACAGGGCAAAGCAATTGGCGTCGTTTTCTATTTTGATGTTGCGATCAAGCGCCTTTGACAAATCGTCAGCCAGGGGGCGGCCATTGAGCCAGGTGGAATTGGCATTTTGTACGAGGCCGGTGTGCGGTGAAATTGACCCGGGTATGCCGATGCCAACCGAAGACCTCCGGAGCAGGTTATCTTCGAGTTCAGTGATTAGATCCCGAATAGTCTGGATGGTTTTTTGGTAATTATTACGAGGAGAAGCGATGCGTTTTTCAACAATTACTTCACCACCGGAGTTAAGTAATATGGCGGCAATCTTGGTGCCGCCCACATCAATGCCAATCTTGTGCCGGTCCGCCATTAGCCTGAATCAGTCTGCTGGAGAATGTTGTTTTCAATGAAAGTGCCGGTTTGTCCCCAATCCTTGGCCTGTAATGCTGCTTCGGGCATATCGGGCATGACTTTGCGGAAGCGTTCATCCTGCATAAAATGAATGAGAATTGTTTCAGGCGCTATGGTTGCAACCGATTGAATGTTGGCGGGGCTGTCATCAAGAAAAAATGTCGGCCGGCCGCCATATTGATTGATACGGGCAACCGCATGGCCCTTGGCGCCACGATTGATGATAATGGGGTAATCAAAACCTTCCGCGCACAGGTTTTGCTTTCGTTGCTCAAGGTAGGTGCGTGGCAGATTGGTGAGCAGGACAATGTCACAGGTTGCAGCCAGCGTTTGCAGCACCTGCCGGGCACCATCTATGGGTTTGAGTAAATGGGCACACTCATCAAAAAAACCAAACAGCAATTCGCCTACATGGTCCTTCGATACCGGCTCATTGGTGCTCAAATGCCTGATATTTCCGGTCAAAGCAAAACTGGCGGGGTCGAGCCAGCATTGTTGTTGGGCCAGATGTTTCTCAAGGCCGCCAAGGAAATGAAAGATTACCTCGTCTACATCGCAAATGATGATGGGCCTCGTATTACCAAGGGCGAGCGCATCAATTTCAGTGGAGGTGTGAGGGTCAGAAGCATTCATGCTCAATAAGAGGTCCAGCCTGGCAGAGTTGGGGGTGGTCAATGATAGTCTCCGTTATGGCCGCCGGCAAGTGTGCGGTGAGCTGTGGCGGGCAGGGCCGGGGATAGGTTATACTCCTCGGCAAACAAATAGATCAGGGTTTCATCCTGTAACAGGTATTCAAGTATTCCCGCCAGAAAAACCGGATCAGAGGCATTGTCCTTAAGTGCGCGCGGCTCTATTCCCGACAGGGTCATAAACCGTTCCAGGCGGGTTTCGTTGCCGATCAGAAAGCTTAAGGCATTGAGGGCTATGGTTTCAGCTTCATTGTGTTTCACGGTTTAAACCCTGTTGACGGCATCTGCGGAAAGCTTCAAGAACAATACAAGAGAACTTGTGAGCCGGAAGTTAAGCAGATGGTTACCTAATTGATGCTAAGCAATAACAGATTCTATGTGCCTGGGGTAAGTGGTTGGCGGGCAAGTGTTCCTGAGACACCTAAAAGGTTGGCCTGATGGCAAAGAAAATACTCATTGTTGAAGATAACGAACTCAATTTGAAACTGTTCAATGATGTTTTGGAAGCCCATGGCTATGAAACCATGGAAACCCGCGAAGGACTTAAAGCCATCGACCTTGCCAGGGTGCATAATCCCGATTTGATTTTGATGGATATCCAACTGCCGGAAGTCTCCGGGCTGGAAGTCACCAAGTGGCTGAAAGAGGACGATGAGTTGCGTAAAATACCGGTGATAGCTGTTACTGCATTTGCCATGAAGGGGGATGAGGAGAAAATACGTGAAGGCGGCTGCGAGGCCTATATTTCCAAGCCCATTTCAGTCTCTCACTTTATCAAGACAATAGATCGGATTTTGGGAGAGACCCGATGACTGCGCGTATACTGGTGGTTGATGATATTCTGGCCAATGTCAAATTACTTGAAGCCAAGTTAACGGCGGAGTATTTCGATGTTTTGACCGCGATGAGCGGCACCGAGGCGCTTGAAATCGTGCATCGCTCCTTACCTGACATTGTTCTGCTCGATGTCATGATGCCTGGCATGGACGGGTTTGAGACCTGTCGCAGGATTAAGTCCAACCCGGCAACCCAGCATATACCCGTCGTCATGATTACGGCACTTGACCAACCCAGTGACAGGGTTCAGGGGCTGGAAGCTGGAGCGGAAGATTTCCTGACCAAGCCGGTTAATGATGTCGCCCTGCTGGCC
>JAJRTY010000183.1 GCA_024278055.1 Alphaproteobacteria bacterium
CAGATTAAACCGCACAAACCGGCCTGCTTCGCTTGAGCTACGCAAGGGCTCCGCTCAGCAGGCCTTGACGCCAACCATAATTACGGAAATAAACGTGAACGGTTTCTACTAACCAGTGGCCCGGATCAGGGGGCTGGGTCACTTGTGATGATGTTCATCACATGCGGGATTGGATGCGTAAGATCGGTTGTAACTATTTGAAATCATTAAATTTAAATTTGAACCCCGGTGCAACCGGCTGGAAAAATGCACTCGGCAGCCGGATTTAAACCTTCAGCAATGAAAGCTGGTTGACGAAATTTCTTTTTTATCAGCATCCCTAGTCCAGAGTTCGTCTTGTGCCGGTAAGCCTTCCGGGTATGTTTCATCGAACGCCTTGTACATGTCGTTGACGTTCATTGTAAGCAGTGTAAACCAAGCTCCGTGCACATAGTGTTTTGCCACAAACCTCATCCATTTTTCTGGCTCCTTAAACCTTCGATGCAATAACGTGTGCGCCCGTTTGCTCATGGGATACCAGGCGAGCGGTTTTCTGTAATCTTCAAGATGTGTGAACAGATAGCCATTACCTTTTAAATCATCTGGTCTGGAAAAACCCGTCATGCAACAGGCCGTTGGATTATTCCCCCGCGAATACCGCTCATGACGCTGAGGGCGCGATAGCTGGGTGCGGTCTTCGGGAGAGAAGCCATTGTACCATCTGTCTTGGTAATTGTTCCCAGCGGCTTTCTGGTGCCCCCCAGTGGATATTGCAGAGCTATCTATCAAGGCTACAGCCATATCTTGTTTGATCTCACAACAAGTCACTATAATTTACTCAGTTGACTGACAAAAAACGACGGTAATTTCTGAGAAACTTAGTGCAGTCCATTAGGCTTTTCGGGCCAAGTCGTAGGAAAGTTTCATTGAGAAGTGCGTTGTTCTGGTCAAAGCTCCCGTACCAATCATCATCCAAGCCGTTTTTAGCCTTGAAGGCCGCTTCTTTTTTATCATCAAACTCCAGATCACAACGACCAGCGCCATAATATGCAACGGTTAGTGTCACTTCCGCTTCCAACTTCTTCTTGGACATGCCGGGTTTTACGGTAAGTGGGACAATCCACGGGGCAATGTTCGGATAAGTTCCTCCCTTTCCGAACAACTCCCCATTTGGCCCATAAATCGCGTAAATACCCGTCTCGCAAAAACTCTGCCAAGGATAATTGTTCTTGATGTAGCTTACGGTTGGCCCCTTCAATTCCGTCACATAGTTTTTAAAGTCAAAACTATGAACGCCAAACCCTTTCACAACACTCATCAGCGCATCCGTTCCGCCATACCCACACCACTTCATTAACGAAACGAGTTGAGCCGCATACGTCACTATACCTCGTTGGTGGTCATCAAGATTTCTAATTGTTTCTCCGGTGGCATCACTCGCTGATTGAGGATCGTACTTTATAAGCGTTCTTTCTACTTTTTGATTACTTTCAATTTGTTGAATTTTTATCACGCCTGCATTTGCGATATCGTGTGTTTTCTTTTCAGGGTTTTTCGTTGTCTGGGCTTCAGGGATAGTTTGCTGCGAGGCAACCTGTGTAGCTGTTGGTTTGTTCGTAGTTCCAGCGGTGCCAACAAAGAAACCGAATATAATTAACAACAATGGGAGGCCCACCACCGCAGTGTTTAAGCGATTTCCAAAGAGTGGCAGCGGCTTGCTCAACAACACAAGTGTACACACTACGACAAATAACAAAATTACTGGAAATGGTAATATCTGATCCATTTTTTAGTTTCTCTCGCTTTAAAAAGTTGCAAGCCTTTAGCCGAATACGGAATATCTTCATTATACCGTATTATTGTCCGTAAGTACATTAAATAGTCGCAGTTTACTAAGTAGAATGCCCTGTAATTCTGGAGCATTCTCCGGCAATGGACATTGATAAGACATTCGGCATTCGCCTACGCATATTCCGTAAACACAGAGGCATTAGCCAAGAAAAATTAGCTGAGTATGCAAACAAGTCAGTTGAAGCCATTTCTAATCTTGAAAGAGGTTTGAGCCTGCCAAGTTATGAGATGATTATGGCATTGGCAGATGCGTTGGCCATTCCAGCAGCTGACTTTTTCCAGACTGAAGGGGAAACGCCAGCAAGGGCTGTACTAATCTCCACATTGCTTGCAGCTGTGAGTAAGCTCTCTGACCGTGATCTCGACGTCGCAGTCGAACTTGTGTCAGCGCTTAATCGTAGGCGGGAGTAATTTTTCCATCCGGGTGCAAAAAAACTCGCTATCAGTTCACTTGTTCCAATCGACAATGGTAATCTTACTAAAATCCACATCGGGGTAGGCGATCTTCGAAATGGCTTCCGCCTTGCGCTCCATCCAAAACCCAGACCCGTAATTTGAATGCACGCCAACGCCATGTTTCCAACCACCCAAAGCACATGTAAGTCCATCGCCAACATCATTATTCCTTGCGGCGTCGCGAAATGAATGGCGATAAGAATGGAAGGATGTCTTCGGTGTTTTAGCACCAATGTCAACAAGATATCGGGAATAACGCTGTGAAAAAATACTACTAAATTTATCCTCTGATCCACGCTTCACATCGGGGAACAGTCGGTGACCTTTATGATTTTCAGCAGCAAATAAGAGTGATCGTAAGCCTAAACGCCACATAGTTTGATGAATTGGAATTTCCCTGTGGGCACCTTTATTTTTAAGGTGGTTTTCGCCGTCGCTGTGAAGGCGAATATACTGGATATTTTCTTTCTCTAGAAAATCCAAAGAGGTAAGTTGCAGGATTTCCTCCATTCGCATCCCATGAAAAAGTGAGAGCAGTGGAACCCAATACATTGCTGGTTCTGTTATATCTGGTTGGCAAAAAACTCTTTCGGAAAGGATATGCTGCAACTGGCCCATCGAGAATGGGTCTTTTGCATCTTTGTCATTGTCAACATTCTTTATAGATGCCCGGAGATATTGTCCTTTCGCCCAATTTTTATCAATTTTCCCGGTTTCTTCTGCCCATTGCATGAATGCGGATATTCTTGCCATGTACTTGTTGACAGTCTTTGGGTGTAAAAGGTTTTCTCCATCTTTTTCAGCTTGGTCAGCAATTTCAGATAAAGATTTTCCTTGGCGTTTCTTCCCTTTTGTGGCGTTGGTCGGTAACCGCTTCAAAAGAAAAAACACTTCTTGGAAGTCCTGATGTTTAAGCTCATTTGCTGTAGTTTTCGGCCCCATCATTTCCAGCAAAGGCCGCATTGCGGCACGTAGGTCGAGTATTGTGCGTTTGCTCTGATCGCCCTTGGAAGTGAGATACTGTTCAAACAAGTCACTCACAGATATGGGGCTGGGGTTTAGTGATGATTTTGAATTGATCGCTTTAATTGACGATGAAAAAGTTGGATCATAAATTTTGCTGGCTGGTTGCCCGGTCAAGACACCACGCAACCTTTTTACAAGTTCAATTTCTCCCCTGCGAACCAAATTCACTAAAGCCCAATATCCATCTGACCGCCTATCCACGTTGGGCTGTTTTGGCTTTCTTCGGTGTGATAATTTATCTTCTGGTTGATCCAGAACCGGATAGCCATTTTGGAAAAGAATTTTATCGGCAGTAGCTTGGAGGCTCGGCTGTATTTCTTCGTCAGCACTAGAGGTCAAGTGTGCTTCGTCTTCATCTAATTCCTGCAAGAGTTCTCGTGTGTTGCCTTCTCCCAAACTTTTAAATGCATTCTCCACTTCTTCCTCAAAAATAGGAGAAAACCATGATACCGCAAACAAACGAGCCATCTCGCTTGTTAGCGGCTTTGGTTCTTGTGGCATTAAGCTTCGGCGGGCGCGGCTAAACTCGCCTTGAATTTCAGCATATATTCGCCCGTACACTTCTTTAGCCAAATTTAGGTCGCCCGTCTCCAGGCTTTTCCAAACTTCACCTTTACCAACAATATGACGAATATTATCTGGCACGCGTATTCGAATAGAGAACTTACTGCCTCTGCGAACGAGGCCCGGTAGCTTATATCCCATATCCTGCTTCACCCTCTTTGTGTAGCAGCTTTGTGGAGCTAAGTCTTGGTTTTTTTGAGGTTTTTTGTAATTTCAAACACTTATGTGTGTTTGGAGCGGGCGATGAGATTCGAACTCACGACCCCAACCTTGGCAAGGTTGTGCTCTACCCCTGAGCTACGCCCGCTCAATTTTTGGCGCTTGTTGAATTTTATAATTCAACGTCTGGATCGAGCGATGTTATTGCGCAACATGTTGGTAAATGCAATAGAAACCATCAAACAAAATGCATTAAAAGTTCAGAATACCAGTTTTGGAACAAATGACACCATGGCCCTGACCCCGCAACAGCTGTTTGAAGAGCTTGACAGACTTGATATTTCTTACGACCTGCATTGCCACCCGCCTTTGGGTACGGTGGAAGAATCGCAGCAATTGCGCGGGGAAATAAGCGGTGGTCATTGCAAAAACCTGTTTTTGAAAGATAAAAAGGGTAAATTGTGGCTGGTGGTCTGTCTTGAAGGCGCCCGCATTGATATGAAAACCCTGAATAGAAAAATCGGTTCAGCGCGGTTAAGTTTTGGCAGGCCTGAGCTGTTGTATGAGGTTTTGGGGGTAACACCGGGCTCTGTCACGCCGTTTGCCCTTATTAATGATGGTGACGCCTGCGTGAATGTTATCCTCGACGAAAAGATGATGGCGCATGAAAAACTTAACTTTCATCCGTTAACCAATGAACAAACCATAACAACCGCTTCCACGGATCTGCTGGTTTTCATAAAGGCCTGCGGTCATGAACCCTGCAT
The DNA here is from genome assembly GCA_024278055.1 of Alphaproteobacteria bacterium. Taxonomy (GTDB): domain Bacteria; phylum Pseudomonadota; class Alphaproteobacteria; order Rhizobiales; family JAJFHR01; genus JAJFHR01. The sequence goes on from JAJRTY010000183.1 coordinate 4,803, forward strand.
TGTCGACATCGAATAACCACACCTACTGACTGGAAATTCACGTGTTGTTCACACCGCAATTGAACTATCTCACCTTCGCCGCCATATTAGGATATAATCAAGCCGGAACCAAACGCGCAATTTGCAGGAGAGTTACAGGATAAATGAGTGAAATACTGTTAGGTGGCAACGCCGAGAAGGCCATGAAAGACCTGATAAAAGATGGCGACACCAAGACTTTTGCCGCAGACGTAATAGAGGCGTCCAAACAAGTGCCGGTTATTGTCGATTTCTGGGCGCCATGGTGCGGGCCATGTAAACAGCTTGGTCCGGCAATTGAACAGGCCGTCATGGCAGCTCAGGGCAAGGTGAGGCTGGTAAAAATTGATGCTGATGAAAATCAGCAACTGGCAGCGCAGTTGCGGGTGCAATCAATACCAACGGTTTTCGCTTTCATTGATGGTCGCCCGGTGGATGGTTTCACGGGTGCTTTGCCGCAAAGTCAGGTTGCGGAATTTATTAAAAAAGTAATCGCAATGGCCCCTGATGACGGGGCTGAGGAAGCATTTGCAGCGGCTGAAGCCGCCCTGCAAAATAATGACCAATTGGCGGCGGCACAGATTTATGCCCAAATCATTCAGCATCAAAACGATAATGTGAAGGCCATTGCCGGTCTGGCAAAATGCCAGATTGAGGCGGGTGAATTTGATCTGGCCAGAAAAACCCTTGGCCTGACACCGCCTTCAATGGAAAATGATCCTGATATTACCAGTGCGCGCGCCTCTCTGGAGCTGGCGGAGCTGCCTGGAGACAGTTCTGTTGAAACGGATCTGGTGGCAAAACTTGAGGCCAATCCTGACAACCTGCAAGCGCGCCTTGATCTGGCGCTGGCGCTGAACCGGAAAAACGACCGCGAAGGGGCGGTTGATCATCTGATCGCAATTATCGAAAAAGATGCAAACTGGAATGATGAGGCAGCGCGCAAACAGCTGTTACAGTTCTTTGAAGCCTGGGGATTTGCCGATCCGGCCTCCGTTGCTGGCCGTCGCCGCTTGTCGACCTTACTATTTTCGTAAAAGGGAGTGCCGTGCCCTATCTATCGCAAAACTATCATTCGCCAAAAGACATCCCTGCAACGGTACCGATTTTTCCGCTGGCCGGAGCCCTGTCGTTGCCGCGCGGACAATTACCGCTGGTAATTTTTGAGCCGCGTTATCTTGAGATGGTAAATAATTCAATGTCGGCTGATCGACTGATCGGCATGATACAACCGGCCAGTGATGCCGATATCGCCATGCAGGATGATGCTGACCTGCGCCCGGAAATCGCAAATGTGGGATGTGTGGGACGCATTACGTCGTTTACCGAAACCGGCGATGGTCGCATTTTGATTACCTTGTCGGGCATTGCCCGCTTCAGGGTCGTCAAGGAGCTTGAGTGCCCCTATGTTTACCGCATGTGCCAGATCGACTGTGAGCCTTATATTGACGATTTTACCCCCGGCATAGGTGAAGAAGATGTCAATCGGGAGGTTTTATTGTCGACATTTAAAAATTATCTTTCCGTCCATGGTCTTGAAGCTGATTGGGATTCGGTTCACAAATCATCCAACGAGACCCTGGTGAATTCCCTGTGCATCATGTCACCTTACGGGCCCCAGGAAAAACAGGCGCTGCTTGAGGCCGAAGACCTCAAAGCCAGGGCCGATATTCTGATTGCCCTGACCGAAATGGAGCTGGCCCAGACAACCGATGATACGGATAAAACCCTGCAATAAACCATTAAGTGAGAGCGTAAATGAGTAAAAAACCGGACAATGCAAAGACTTCTAAAGCCGCGAGGGATACGTCCACAATCAATCGCGTTGACCCCAAGTTGCTGGAAATCCTTGTTTGTCCAGTGACCAAGCAGCCGCTTGAATATAATAGCGATAAGCAGGAGCTTGTCAGCCCGGCAGCCAAGCTGGCGTATCCAATTCGCGATGGAATTCCCATAATGTTGATGGAAGAAGCCCGCTCTCTGGACGAGGAATAAAAATGAACGCACAATCCAAACCATGGCCGACGGAGCTGCGTATTCGTGACAAAGGCAATATACTGGCGGTGAGCTTTGATAGTGATGAAAGCTTTGATTTGTCGGCTGAATATCTGCGGGTGGAAAGCCCCAGTGCCGAGGTTAAGGGCCATGGGCCGGGTCAGGAAACCCTTGTGGCAGGGAAAATTCTGGTTAAGATATTAAGCGTCGAGCCGGTGGGAAACTACGCCGTGAAAATCCAGTTTACCGACCGTCATTCTTCTGGAATTTATTCATGGGATTATCTTCACAAACTTGGTATTGAACACGATCAAATCTGGGCGGCATATCTGCAAAAACTCGAAGATGAGGGTAAATCACGCGGTGGATGAATAACGGCATCTTGTGATCATACTAATTCATTCGACAGCAACAGTTTCATCTGTTCAGCGAGGTGCGATGCAGCCATTGATCATTAGGGAGAAAATGATTGCCTGGGGCTGGTTTTCGTGCCACTTAAGAGCCAGTTGACAATTAAAGTTAAGCGGAAAATCAATGTCGAGTACGTTCGAAACCGTCGCAGATATTATCTCCACCACATGCGATATCCCGTTAGAAGAAATTACGCCGGAAAGCAACGCTATGGAGGACCTGGGTATAGACAGCCTGGATTTCCTCGATATAGCGTTTGCGATCGACAAGTCGTTCGGGATCAAAATTCCCCTGGCCGCCTGGTCAGAGGAATTGCAGGCCGGTAATGCCAATGTCGAGGATTATTTTATTCTGAAAAACCTTTGTGCGCGGATTGATGATCTGGTTGTCGACGCACAAAAAAGCTGAGAGCCGCCAAATCGAATGCGCCTTGAATATTTTCAGATGATTGACAGTGTCGAGGTGCTGGATGTGGGCGAATCGCGGATAATTGTTCGCGCACATGTTCCGCAACAAAGCCCGGTGTTTGAAGGTCATTTTCCCGGTCACCCGCTGGTGCCGGGGGTTTTGTTGATTGAGACCATGGCGCAGGCGTCAGGGTATCTGATCATTGCGCTCAACGATTACAGCGCGATGCCTTTTCTGGCAAGCGTCAAGGACGCTAAAATGAGATCGTTTGTCTCACCGGATGCAGAATTAACAATCACTGCACAACTGATCCATGAAGGTTCCGGTTTTGCCGTCACCAAAGCCCATATTGACCTTGACGGCAAAAAAACCTGTGATGCCCAGCTGACGCTGCGTACTATGGCATTTCCCACCAGCGATCTGGAAAATCACATGCGGGCGCAGGCTGAAAAAATCGGCCTGATGAAAGCGGGTTGAGATTATGGCTGCAGATGACAATGAGGTTTGGATAACGGGGCTTGGGCTGGTCAGTTCTTTAGGTGAAGGCTGTGAAGAACATTGGCAAAGGCTGGGCGCCGGGATTGAAGTAGAGCCGGTGCTGGAAAATGAAACCTTCAGCCCCTACCCGGTACACCCGCTGGTGGAGCTCGATTTTACCAAACAGATTTCCGGTCGTTCTGATTTGCGCCAGATGGGCAAGTGGCAAAAGCTGGGGACCTATACGGCTGGCATGGCACTTGATGATGCCGGTATTGCCGGCAATGAAGCGTTGCTGGCGAAAACCAATATGATTGTTGCTGCCGGTGGCGGTGAGCGCGATATGGATGTTGATGCCTCCCTGCTGGAAACGGCAGATAAGCTCGATGGCGGTGAAGAAGCGCGTAATAAAATTCTCATGAATGATTTACGCCCGACCCACTTTCTTTCCGAACTGTCAAACCTGCTTGCCGGGAATATCTCGATTGTGCATGGCGTTATCGGTTCTTCGCGTACTTTTATGGGCGAGGAAATGGCCGGATTTTCGGCTGTAGAAGTCGCAGCGCGGCGAATTGGAGCCGGGCAGGGTGAGCTTTTTCTGGTTGGCGGTGCTTTTAATGCCGAACGCGAAGATATGCTTCTGCAACTTGATGTCGGTGGCACTCTTCTGGCGGATACATATGCGCCCCTGTGGCAGCGGCAATCAGCCGGTGGCGGTATGGTTCTGGGCAGTGTCAGTGCTTTTTTGGTGCTGGAATCAAAACGTCATGCGATGGCACGCGGAGCAAAACCTTATGCGAAGCTTTCGGCAATTGTATCGGGGCGCAGCAAAAGAACAGACAATCAGGCTGTGAGTGTGGCGAAACAACAATTCGACGATCTCGGCAGTGATATTGCTCCCGGGTCTCTGGCATATTTAAGCGGTGCGTGTGGTATTGAAGCGGCGACACGTCATGAGCTGGCGCTCGTTGCCGACCTGAATGACAGCGGTTATGACGTCGCTTTGCGCGGATTTGGCTCGGTGTTGGGACAGTCAGTTGAAGCGCATTTTCCAGCCGGGCTGGTACTTGGTGCGCTGGCAGCGTCAAAAGGCCGGTTTTATGATCCCTTTGATACGTCTGGTACAGAACAGGTTACGTCGAACAGCGCAAAGCAGGTAATTGTTACAACCTGGGGCCCGTTTTTTGGTGAAGGAATGGCTCTTGTTGAGAAAATATCCTAATATCCAGTGATTACGTCGTGGATGGAGACTAATACATGAGCCAGGAATTGCGTGACGATAAAGGACGCCCTGTTGTCGTTCTTACCGGGTTTGGTCTGGTGACACCGCTGGGGCGCGGCAAACAGGATAACTGGCGTGAGCTTGTTAATGGCACCAGCGGTATTTCGAAAATTACCCGGTTTTCCACCGAAGGTCTCAACACAAAAATTGCCGGAACCGTTGATGTTGCTGATAATACGCCATTATCGGGACAGGCCCGGGCGCTGGCGCTGGCGATTGAGTCCGCCACTGAGGCCATTACTCAGGCAAATATTGGTATACCGGGATCATTTCCCGGCCCGCTTTTTCTGGCAACACCGCCAGCTACTCTGGAATGGACCCATCGCAAGGCGCTTTACACCCATACGCCTGATGATGAGGCGGCAGGCTATGAACGCCTGTTGAAAGCGGCGCGTTCAGGAAAATTCAACGAGCTTTATGGCCTTTATCAATATGGCGGTGTGGGTGATGAGCTTGCTGACCAGTTGGGTACCCGGGGTCTGCCCATTTCCCTTTCCACGGCTTGCGCATCAGGTGCCTCAGCAATTCAGCTTGGCATTGAAGCCATCCGCCGCGGAGATACGCAAGCTGCCTTGTGCATTGGCACCGATGGATCGGTTACCGTCGAAGGGCTGGTGAGATTTTCACTGCTATCAGCACTATCGACCCAAAATGAAATACCGGAAAAAGCATCAAAACCTTTTTCCAAAAACCGCGACGGCTTTGTTATGTCGGAAGGCTCGGCCTCTTTTGTGTTTGAAACCTATGAAAATGCCCGTGCGCGTGGTGCAGAAATACTTGGTGTTGTGCGTGGGTGCGGTGAACGCGCGGATAATTTTCACCGTACACGTTCAAAACCGGACGGTTCCGCCAATATCGGCGCTATCCAGAATACGCTCGATGATGCCGGGGTTGACACAAGCGAGATTGATTACATCAATGCGCATGGCACCAGCACACCGGAAAATGACAAAATGGAGTATCTGTCCCTGAAGGCGGTTTTTGGTGATCGCCTTGTTGGTATTCCGATCAGCTCAAATAAATCCATGATCGGTCATACACTGACAGCCGCCGGTGCCATTGAAGCTGCGTTTTCTTTTCTTACCATTCAAAATAATATTGTGCCGCCAACAATCAATTATGATATGCCCGATCCCGATATTGAACTCGACATCGTGCCAAATAAAAGCCGGGCTGCAAGCGTTAATATGGTGCTGTCGGATTCGTTTGGATTTGGCGGGCAGAATGTATGTCTGGTGCTGGCGGCAGAGCCTGCCTGATTTTTCCGGAGAATTTTTTAGTGAGCAATTCAAATAGCGGTAAGCGCGTTCTGGTTACGGGGGGAGCCCGGGGAATTGGCAGCGCTATTGTGCGCAGTCTTGGGGCCGGCGGGTATGATGTGCAGTTTGTCTATCATTCGTCTGACGAACGCGCTGAAGCCCTGTTGCAGGATTTGAAGAACGCACACCAGGGGCAAAATTTTGCTACCCATAAAGTCGACCTCGGTGACCGTGATGCGGTTGATGAGTTTGCCGGGCAATTGTCACAACAAGATACATTTTTTGGCTTTGTGCATAATGCCGGTCAATCTTATGACACGCTCGCAGCACTTGTTGATCAGGATCGGGCCGAGGCCATTATGCAGGTAAATTTCTGGTCTCTCACCCGGTTGATCACAGCTCTGGTGCGCCCGATGACGCGTGAACGCTCAGGCAGAATTGTCAATATCGGCTCGGTTGTTGCCTTGCGTGGCTCTACCGGGAATTCGATCTATGCAGCCACCAAAGGGGCAGCTTTGAGTTACCTGCGCACCCTGGCAATTGAGTTGGCACCCAAGGGTGTCACCGCCAATACCATTGCTCCGGGGTTTGTCGATACGGATCTTTTGAGCGATTATGCGGCATACCGCGAAAAAATTGAAAAACAAATTCCTGCGGGCAGATATGCGCAAGCTGAAGAAGTTGCCGGGTTGGTGCGCTATCTGCTGTCGCCTGAAGCTACTTATGTAACCGGAAGCCTGTTGCCTATAGATGGCGGGTTGATGGCCGGCCTTGGAGGAAAACGCTGATGCGCGCACTGGTAATAAAAGGGGCCCGTGATGTAGGCGTGATTGAAACTGATGCTCCCGGAGCGCCAGCGGATGATGAAGTTCAGGTGCGCATTGGTGCCGTTGCACTCAATCACATTGATGTCTGGGGCTGGCGCGGCATGGCATTTGCCAAGCGCGTACTGCCGATTGTTGCCGGGGCTGAAGCTGCCGGGGAAATTGCTGCCTGCGGCAAGGATGTGACCGGGTTGTCCAAGGGGCAGATTGTTTCTTTGTACGGTGCAAAGACCTGCGGGACTTGTGCCGGTTGCGTTGAGGGACGGGATAATTTTTGCGAAGATGTGCAGGGTATTTACGGGTTTCATATTGATGGCTTTGCCCGGGAATTGATAAACATTCCTGCCCGCCTGGTGGTTGGCGCACCTCGCGGCGTTGATGTTATTGCAGCAGCATGCGCGCCGGTTACGTTTGGCTGTGTTGAGCATATGTTGTTTGATAACGCCAAGCTGAAAGGTGGCGAGATTATATTAGTTCATGCCGGTGGCAGCGGTATCGGTTCAGCTGCCATTCAAATGGCGAAATCCATTGGGGCCACGGTGATTACCACCGTGGGCAGCGACGAAAAAATGGAGGCCGCTGTGAAGCTCGGCGCGGACCACGTTATCAACTACAAAGAGGACCGCTTTGAAGGTGTCATCAGAAAGCTGACAAAGAAAAAGGGCATCGATGTTGTTTTCGAACACGTAGGCGTTGATACCTGGGCGGGCAGTATGTTTGTGCTCAAAAGAGGCGGGCGACTGGTTACCTGCGGCTCAACCACCGGTATTATGGCGTAGATGAACCTGCATCAGTTGTTCCAGCAGCAGCTGCGCATTTTTGGCAGTTTTGGCTGCACTCTCGGTAATATCAAGACCGTGCTCGACAAGATGGCTGATAAGACCATAGTTCCGGTAATCGATACATGTATCAGTCTCGACGAGATTGAGATCGGCCTGCAACGTCTGGAAGATCGCAAGGTTTTCGGCAAAATCATCGTTACGTTATAATCATGTCTGCATTTCTTAAAAGGAATCGCAAATACCTGCGCGGGCTCCGTACCGTCATATGGTGGCTGCAAGCTCAGGTCGTGTTCGTACTGTTCTTTGTTTTCCGGTTAATTCCAGTGGAATACGCAACCGGATCTGTGGCCGCTGTCTTGCGCAATATGGGACCGTTGCTGCCGCGCCATCGCACGGGCATGAAAAATCTTGAATTGGCTTTTCCGGAAAAAACCAAGGCCGAGCGACGGAAAATCCTTTCCGGGATGTGGGACAATCTGGCGCGGACGTCGATTGAATATATTTATCTCGATACGCTTTTTGACTACGACCATGACAATCCCGATACCGGCAGGATTGAAATAACGGGTGCGGAAAATTTTACAAAACTGAATGAGGAAAAAAGACCCGCCATCATCTTCACCGGGCACCTGGCCAATTGGGAGTTGCTGCCGATTGGCGCCAAAGACTATGGGCTTGATATTGCGGCACTTTACCGCACACCGAATAATCCGTTTATTGCAAAACGCATTTTGCAGATACGGTCAAAAATGATGGGAGAACTGATTCCTTCCGGACCGGGTTCAGCGTTGAAAATGATGTCGGTTCTCGAAAACGGTGGCCGTCTTGGTGTTCTGGTTGATCACAAACTCAGATCACGAAGCAACATAGAAATACCTTTCTTTGGCCATCCCGCCAAAACCAATCCGCTGATCGGCAAGCTGGCGCGCGAATTTGATTGTGTCGTCCATGGTGCCCGTGTCATTCGACTGCCACAGGGGCGGTTCCGCCTGGAAATCACCGATGAAGTCAATCTGCCCCGGGACGCTGAAGGACGAATTGACGCCAGAGAAACTGTCATCGCAGTCACTCAGGTGGTTGAGGACTGGGTGCGTGAATACCCGGAACAATGGTTATGGGTCCACCGCCGCTGGGCTAAATAAAAACCACCGGTTTTAGAACGGGATCGGATTAAACAGATCACCTGCATCGTCCCGGCTCAAGGCCGGGACGGTGCGGTGGATAGGGATTTCCTGTTTGTAGGTCTATGACCTAATGTCTGAAGTGGCGCATGCCGGTGAATACCATGGCGATACCGGCCTCATCGGCGGCAGCGATTACTTCATCATCACGCATGGAACCGCCGGGTTGAATAACCGCGGTGGCCCCGGCTTCGATGGCTGTCAACAAGCCATCGGCAAACGGAAAAAAGGCATCGGACGCAACCACTGATCCTATGGCCAGACTGTCGGGGAGATTATCGGTTTTGGCTGCATCTGCGGCCTTGTGGGCGGCGATGCGGGCGGAATCAACCCGGCTCATCTGTCCTGCACCTATGCCCACAGTGGCGAGGTCTTTCACATAGATGATGGCATTTGATTTGACATGTTTGGCGACCTTGAAGGCGAAGGTCATATCATCCAGCTCAATTTGAGTTGGTGCGCGTTTTGTCACCACCTTGAGGTCGCGGGCATCAACAATACCGGCATCGCGCGATTGAACCAGATAGCCTCCGGCAACGGAGCGCACATTAACACCCGCGGCTGCGGGGTCAGCAAGGCCTTGGGTCAACAACAGGCGCAGGTTTTTCTTTGCGGCAATGATGGCAAGGGCATCTTCATCAGTGCCGGGAGCAATAATGACTTCGGTAAAGACCTTGGTGATTTCTTCGGCTGTTGAGGCATCGATTGGCCGATTGAGAGCGACAATACCGCCAAAGGCGCTGGTGGGATCGCAGCGCAGGGCAGAACGATAGGCATCAGTTAAGGTATCGCCCAGTGCCACGCCACAAGGATTGGCGTGTTTTATGATGGCGATGGCGGCGTGGGTCTCGGCGTTAAACTCACTCACACATTCAAAAGCTGCATCGGTATCGTTGATATTGTTGAAGCTGAGTTCCTTGCCCTGAACCTGTTGGGCCGTGGCAACGCCTTCGCGTGCCTGACCACCATGATAAAATTGTGCGTCCTGATGCGGGTTTTCGCCATAGCGCAGGCTTTGCACCAATGTGCCGCTAAAGCTTTGGCGCCGGGGTGCTTTAATTTTCAGATCGCTCGCAAACCAGGTTGAAATGGCGGTGTCATAGGCCGCTGTGCGGGCATATGCCGTGGCGGCAAGTTGTTGGCGCAGCTCGCAAGAAGTTGCCCCCTTGTTTTGTTTGAGGTCAGTAACAACAGTGTCATAATCGGCAACATCAACAATGACGGTAACATCACGGTGGTTTTTGGCGGCAGAGCGGATCATCGCCGGGCCGCCAATATCGATGTTTTCAATACAGGTGGCACGGTCCGCTCCTTTGGCGACGGTTGCTTCAAAGGGATAGAGATTGACCACCAGTAAATCGATGTAACCGATATTGTGGTCGGCTTGTGCCTGTTGGTGCTGCGGATTATCGCGCATGGACAAAAGCCCGCCATGGACAATTGGATGCAGGGTTTTGACGCGGCCATCCATCATTTCTGGAAAGCCGGTCAATTCCGATACATCGCGCACCGGCAATCCGGCGGCGCTGAGTGCAGCTGCGGTGCCGCCGGTTGAGACCAGTTCAATATCAAATTCAACAAGTGTCTGAGCAAATTCAATCAGGCCGGTCTTGTCAGAAACGGATAACAGGGCGCGGCGGATAGGGCGCGTGGTCATAGGGAAAACTTACCATTGTATTAAAGAAATTTCCCCTGCCCGATAGCATGTTTTGGTAACCGATAGAACCGGTCAATTTGTCGAGATTGTGTAAAATTATTTTGGGCTTGCCAGGGGTTCATAGATTTTGCGCATCAGAGCATTCATCCACTGGCGGCCACGATGTCTTTTTTCATCGTGCAGGTTCGATCGCGGGAAGGGCTGTTCGGGCACCGCTGTTGCCAGAAAATCGCAAAGCAGGGTCCAGCTGTCATCGGTTTCGAAGCAGATTTCCAGCAATCGGTGTTCGGCGTTATTGTCCTTAAAAAACCTTCTGACACTTTCATTGTGCTGGCGATAGAAATCACAATATTGTTTTTGTCGCCCAAACGGCCGGTAATAGCCATAGGTGTCCCATTCGCCTTTGCGCAAGGCCCGGGTCATGGCGTGGTTGACCTGACTTTGAAACCAGCGCTCGGGCGAAGAACGCGTGGTCAATACGAATTTTGTTTCTTCACCGTAGCGTTCGAAAATCTCCCGATAGTATAACGGCCACGGCCAGTCCTGAAAGCCGTCATGGACGGCGACAATGGGATCAAGAGCCGCGATATTTCCGGGGCTGCATTTTTTCAATAAATCTTTTTGCGGCCCGTGAACCCTGTATCCCAACATGGTCAGGGCATGGTCCAGAGATGTGGTGCCGGTCTTGTTGAGACCAATGCCAAATACCTTGTCAAATCCGGGAGTTTGCGTCATTGAATTCTCAAATTGTGGCACTGGGATATGCTTTTCGCGGACACATTAACCGAAATGGCAACCGATACCAAATTTTCAGATATCACCCAGCGGCAGGCGGGTTTCCTGTTCGATTTTGGCCATGGCATCTTCTTTTGAGATGCGCTCAGCACTGACCTTTTTAAACGACCATTTCAACGTTGCCTGATCGTGCACCTCTCCGGTGATGACCAGTTGGCGGGTTTTTGCCGGCATCGGTCTGTCGAGCAGGTAAATGCTTTCGTCAATCGAGATTTTACCACTGAGGAGAGAAAAAACCCAACCGGTTTTATCCGGCAATATCAAAAAAACCTGACGGCCATCGCGCGTTGGAGTTGGCTGGATGTCGGGGTGCAGGTGAAACCGCATGGTAAAGGTATCACAGGCATTTTTAATCAGGCGATTGCGGTGGCGTTGAATGCGGTTGATCCTGTCTTCGCCGCGGACTTCGTTGCCATTGTGATTAAGAAAAATGCGACGCTCATGGCGCAGACCATAGCGGTCGACATAGCCGTCATGGCCGCTTTCGAGCAAGGTTCCTTCATCGCAGCGGGTGCGGCGCGAGCCGACATTAATACGCTTGCCGATTACCGGCGTGCCGATGAAACGCGCCAGCCTGCCGGGGCCGATCATTCGTAGTGATGAGCGTTCATTGATACTAAGTGCCGAGTGTGCGGCAGTTGCGCGCGCTGCCTGAAACAGCGGCGAACTATCATCATTCATCGCCCCGCAGTTTACAATAATGCGATGCGGCCCGTCACTGAGTTCCATCGCCAGGCAGCTGGCATGCGCCCGGTGGCTGACGGTTGTGGGCGGTGCTGCGCCGGTATCGAGGAAAATGGTTGTGCGTTTGGCTTCAAGCCGGTGGTAGCCGGAATGGGGTGCGTAAGTGAACGGCCTGCCTTTGGTTTCATCATGCTCAAAGAGGTTTTTTACATCAGCAACTTTAAGCCCCGATACACCGTTAAATCCGGCAAGCCCACCATCACCATGGAGAAAGAAACGCACCATCGGGAAAATTCTGTCAATTGCCGTAATTAAAGCCTGGGGTATGGGCAGGCCTTTATGGATGAAGCAAAGTTTTGTTGGCAGTAAAATGGCAATAGTTTCGACCAGGGCCTGTGGACTTCTGCTCAAATGCCCGCCATCGGCAAGTATCTGGCGATCAAGTTCAAAATCGAGCACCTTGAGGCTGCGTTTGTGCAGGCTTTCCAGGCCTTTTAAGGACAGGCTGGCGATAATCAGGGTGCAGGCAGCGGACAGCCGGTGCGGTCCGTCCGGGGATTTGTGAATGTTGGCTTCAAGATCGTGCAACTGGCGGCCAATGGAGCGTAAGATGTTGACGCGGGCAGTTTGTGATGTGTCGCTTAACAGGAGGTCGGCATTTGATAGCCAGTTTAACAGCCGCTTGCTGGTAATTTCCGGCTTCCAGGCAATTGCATGGCCTGCGCCTTGTGTCTCAATCCAGTCTTGGGTGAGCGCGCGGGCCAGTGCTGTGATTATTTTTCCATCAGCTGCTGCAAGATCATTGAGCCAGGAAAAACTTAACAGTTCAGCTTCCCAGGCTTTAGAAGGCGGAGTGATGTCAAATGGCGAGCGCCCGCCCAGTTCCGGTGCGATGCCGGCAAAGGGGTAACACCCACCATACATTTTTTCGGCAATTTCCGGATTGCCGACATGAAGATTTTTTGGGATATGCACAAGGCCTTTAGGCCGGACGGTATTGGTGATCCAGTCGAGGGGGTGACGTTTAAGCAGGGCGGAAATGCTACTGCCTGCGTAACCGGTGATGGACGAACCCAATACAAAGGTTCGGTCAATCACCGGTCCGAACGCAAATACTTTACTCAGTTCTTTCACTGTGGCCCTACTACGCAATACCCTATACAAAGCCCGCTCAAGAAAAACAGATCATAAGATTTTGATCTGCGTCACCAACAACGACACCGGCAGCAATACTCAGCCACTGATGTCGTCAGGGCTAAAGTTTATGGGCAGATGGTCAACAAACCGTTTCCAGAATCGATAAAATTCGAACGATTTGAAGTTTTTATCGCTAAAATCTTAGGGCATTGTTCATGATTAAGAGCACTTCCCGAAAAGTGGGAACCGGTTTTCGGACAAGAAGTGCGTAAAACAAAACAGACTCTAGATTTCAGGACTTGATTAGCCGGGCGATATAAAATCCGTCAAGGCCCTGCATACCGGGCTCGAAATCCGACCAGAAAGATGGCAGAATTCGCAGGTCCCCACGTGACCCGATGGCCATTGACAGTCCGGGAACTTCACTTTTTGAGATGGGTTGGAGAGAAATCCGCTTGTCTTTCTCCAGCAGGTTTGAAATCTGATCTTCGCCTTCTTCATGTTCGAGCGAACATACACAATAGATCAACGTGCCGCCGGGCTTGAGGATGTCTGTGGCATGGTCAATCAGGCGCTTTTGCACCTTGACCAGATCGGTGATGTTTTTGTGTGTTTTTAAATACGGCACATCAGGATTGCGACGGATGGTGCCTGTTGCTGTGCATGGTGCATCGAGCAGTATGGCATCAGGTGATTGTGATGGCTGGTATTTTCCGGCATCTTCAGTTACCAGATTGGCATCAAAACCCAGCCGTTTGAGATTTTGTGCGAGGCGCTTCATGCGCTGCGGTGATCGCTCAACGGCGGTCACTTTTGCTCCAGCAGCCACAAGCTGTGCTGTTTTGCCACCGGGTGCAGCGCACAGGTCAATCACGTTCTTGTCGGCAACATCACCAAACAATTGTGCAGGCAGTGCGGCCGCGGCATCCTGAACCCACCATTCTCCTTCGTCAAAACCGCTGAGTTTAACCGGATTGCCGGCATTACTTAAGCGCAGGGACCCCGTTGGCAACAGGGTTGCGTTGAGCGTTTGTGCCCATTTTTTGGCATCCGCCTTAACACTGATATCAAGAGCAGGTTCGTGCTGATGCGCCCGTGCGATTTTCCTGGCGGCTTCGCGGCCATATTGATGTTTCCAGCGATTATGGAGCCATTCCGGTGTGTTGCCGGGGGGTGCATTTTTGCCAAGTAACTTTTCCGGATCAGCGCGGGTGTAATTGCGCAAAACACCATTGATAAGACCTTTAAAGGGCCGGTTGGGGCGATCCAGAGCTGCCAGTGATGTGGCGATATTGAGGACCGCATGAGCGGGGGATTTTAAAAATAGCAACTGGGCGACGCCCGAACGCAGGATATTGGTGGCACCGGGTGCTGATTTTGGCAGAGGGTTTTTTAAAAACGTCGCCAGAATATTATCTATATGGCGCAGATGACGCAAAGTTGTCATGACAATCAGCCGGGTTAAGGCCCGGTCAGGTTCAATCATGGTTTTCAACTCGCCATTGGCAAGCGATAGCTGCCAGATTTCATCAAACGGCTTTTTATTGCTCAGGATTGCATCAAGCAGACGCACAGCCTCGCGTCTGGGGGCGAGGCCCTTGGGGGCTTTTCGGGTCTGGCCGGAATATCGGCGTTTTTTAGGGCTGCGTTTATTCTCTGTCATATACTCAAAGTCGTGAACTCTATCCCCATGGCCCGCGTTTCGGGACATCCCGGGAATAGTCAGATTGCTGGCTCCAGGGTCCGTCCGGCGGCGTATCTTCCATTTGCCATTGTCGGGCAAGCTCTTGCAAGGCCGTAATTCTGTTTTCAGTATTTGGATGGGTTGAAAACAGGTTATCCATGTTTTTACCAGACAGGGGGTTGACAATGAACATGTGGGCGGTGGCCGGATTTCTTTCAGCTGCGACATTTTCAATCTGGCGACCACCGCCTGAAATTTTTGCCAAAGCTGAGGCCAGCCACATGGGTTGACCGCATATTTCAGCACCCAGCCGGTCGGCGGCGTATTCGCGCGTGCGGCTGATGGTCATTTGCACAACACTGGCGGCCAACGGCGCCAGTATCATCAAGGCTATGGTTCCAATAATTCCTATGCCATTACGGCCACTGCGAAAAAACAGGGCGAAATTAGCAATCATGGAAATTGCACCGGCAAAGGTTGCGGTGATGGTCATAATCAAGGTGTCGCGGTTTTTGATGTGGGCGAGTTCATGCGCCATGACGCCGGCAACTTCTTCCGGGCTCAGAGTTTCAAGCAGGCCGGTGGAGGCTGCAACAGCGGAGTTTTCCGGGTTGCGCCCGGTGGCAAATGCATTGGGCTGGGGGGTGTCCATAATATAGACCCGCGGCATTGGCAGGCTGGCATTTTGGGCCAGCTGGCGCACGATGCCATAATATTCCGGCGCAGTTTGGGCATCAACCTCCTGAGCGCCATGCATGCGCAATACCATTTTGTCGGAATTCCAGAAGCTGTATACATTCATTGCGATTGCCACCACAAAGGCTATCGCCATGCCGGCTTCACCGGCCATCAGATAGCCCACGGCCAAAAACAGTCCGGTCATGGCGGCAAGGAGGATGGTGGTTTTAAAATAGTTCATGTGTTCAACTCTCTTGTCACTTGATTTACAGTGTTGTCCGCCTGCTTTAAATTGTCATGCTCTGGAGTTTTTGCAAGTGATGATGTAAACTGAAACGCATCTTCAGCCACACGAAAGTTTAGCGGCAATGGATGCTGAAAATAACCAAAAACAATCACGTTCAAAGACCGCTCTGTCGCCCCAGGCCCGCCGGGCGCTGGCAGAAGCCGACATGAGAAGAAAAAAATGCGATGATGCAGCCGATCAGCGCGCGAAGGAAGTTGACGGTCGCGACGGGCCGGAGCCCACTCGATATGGGGACTGGGAAAAGAACGGCATTATAAGCGATTTTTAAAAAACTCTCTGGAGAAGGATAGAAATATTCAGTATTTTTAAACCTTGTTTTAGGAATTAAATCCAATTATAAGTCTATAGTCCTTGATTCTGGGGATAAATGCACGTATAGGTAGATTTTACTATTAGAATCACAATTATTAATACATGTTTAAAAACATACTCGTTTCCCTGATTCCCCCCCGACTTTCTGTGGCAGCAATTATTTTTCTGTATGCTGCCACAGGAAATCTTTTTGCTGGCGAAGTGCTTGAGGGGCCGGTTCTGGCCCGGGTGGAGCGGGTTGTGGATGGGGATACGGTCGCTGTCACAGCGGCGATCTGGATCGGGCAGGATATTAGTGTATCTGTGCGTGTTAATGGCATAGATACACCTGAACTCAAGGGCAAATGTTCCCAGGAAATAAAACTGGCGCAATTTGCCCGCCGATTTGTGGTCAACTGGACTTATTCTGGATGGGTAAAGCTTAAGAATATCAAACAGGGCAAATATGCCGGTCGCGTTATCGCCGACGTGTTCGATAGCAGTGGGCGCAATCTGGCGGCCGAACTGCTGAAAAAAGGGCTGGCCATTCCGTATTCAGGTGGCAAAAGACCTAACTGGTGTGGCTTGCGCGCACGCCTGACAACCTCGCAGGCCTACAGAAACTAAGAAGGCGTATCAACTAAGAAGGCGTATCGACTTTGGCAAACTTCAGGCCCTGCCAGTTGTTGCCAGCTGCAATCAGGCAGGTAATGCCATTTGGCGCGGTCATGAGAATGGACCAGGTACCTTGTTTGGACACATAGACTTCCATCATGCCGGAATTGGACACTAACCCCATGGCCTTTGGCACTTCATTGTATTTTTTGGCCAGAAAGGATGTGAACTTTTCACGTTTCGAACAAACAGCAGCATTGGCTGGCTGGGCGGAAACCGGAATAAACGAAACGGCAAGCAGGAAAGTGAGTGCGGGAACAGATTTCAGCGAATATCTTAACATAACTTTCTCCATGGCGGTGCCGACAAGCGCTGCTTAGGATTGGTTCGCGTTTCTTATTTGTTCAGCGTTAGTGTCAAACACCTCTACTCAAATATGATACTCCCTGAGGCTTAACTGTTTCAGCGACTGGTTAACATAGAGTAAAATCGGATTAAAAGGCCCCTGAATTTATCAACTGATTTACCTGTTTTTGACAAGGTCACCTGCAAAATCAGGGTCTGTTAGCGTCAAAGCATCCAGCATGGCCCGCATGCAAAATTTAATTTTGCGCACCCGTCGATGCTGATAGTATAATTTTTTTGCTTATGTTCGCCCTCAGTACGCGGGTCGTTCAAACTGGGAATTGATGGATCGATGGCGGGCAACTCTGAACTCATAAACTATTATCGCAAAGTTCATTCAAGACGCACCTATGGAACAAGTTCGGTGAAGTATGTACGTTACCTCCGGCCCTGGATAAAATGGCGAAACCCCGGTTCCATCCTTGACTATGGTTGCGGGCAGAGCCTGTTTCTCGAAGCGCTGAATTTGAGCAGCGATGTCCACCTCATGCGCTATGATCCGGCCATTCCGGAATTCGAGAAGCGGCCGAAGAAGTGTGTAGATTTGCTGATCAACATCGATGTGCTCGAACACATTCCGGAAGATGATATCGACACCGTGCTGCGAGAGATGAAGACATTGTGCAAAGATGCAATTCTGGTAATTGATACGGTGCCGGCCAAACACACCCTTCCTGACGGGCGCAACGCTCATTTAACCATTCGCTCCCATGACTGGTGGCAAAATCGTATAGAGGAAGTTTTTGGTTACGCAGAACCAATTCGAACGCCGCGCCGCACGCGTGCGGCCTTCAAGTCTTACCCAACCGGTAAAGGAGAATATTTCTCCTATCGGGCATGCGCCTAGCTGAAGATGTATTATATTATTCTCGTCGACTGGTTGGCCGCCACAAGCTGGACTGGAAAAATTCCAGCGTTCCGGAAAACCAGAACCCTGGGTCAGAAAACAAATAGGTGTGCCCGAACCCGGTCTTGACTGACAGAAGAATTCAAACGTTTTAGAACAGGTCTCTTACATGCCAGCTTTACCAGACTGTTTCATGCTTTAATTGAATCAGTCCAGATTCATTTCGCTCACGCAAATTGCGCCTTGCGCAATGCTCCGCGAGGGCGGCGCAGGAACGCCGGGCCGCAGTCGCGACCCTGAGCGTTTCAAATAAAGTATGACACGCTCTAG
>JAJRTY010000184.1 GCA_024278055.1 Alphaproteobacteria bacterium
CCTGCACGCAATCACCAGTCTGTTTGATGCGGTTGAAGAAAAGGTAGCGGCCTGATGGTTGGTCCGGTTTCACCAGAATTGAAAAACCCTGAGGAGCGTGTGGAACCGGGTCCAGACGCCACCCTGATTTTGAAATCTTTGCCGCACCCGGTTCTGGTGATCAAAGACGATGGCATTGCCTCTTATGTTAATGATGCAGCAGAAGTTTTTTTTGGCGTCGGTGCTTCGGTTTTAACCCGCCATGTGCTGCGGGAGTTTGTGCCTTTCAGCAGTCCACTGCTGTTATTGATTGAGCAGGCCAGAGAAAAATCGGCCAGCTTTAGCGAATACGGAATTAATCTTGGTACGCCACGTAATGGGGATAACCGTTTGGTAGATGTCCAGGTGTCCTTGATGGCGCGAGGGCAAAAAGGCGTTCTGGTGATGTTTCAGGAACGCAACATGGCACGACAGATAGATCGCCAGGTAAGCCACAGAAATGCCGTGCGCTCCTTATCGGCCATGGCTGGAATTCTGGCGCACGAAATAAAAAATCCGCTGTCTGGCATACGCGGTGCAGCGCAACTGGTTGAAGCTTCTGTTTCGACAGAAGATCGCGTGCTGACAACGTTAATTCGCGACGAGAGCGACCGTATCTGCCGGTTGGTCGATAATATGCAGGAATTCAGCAACAATCGCCCGATCGTTTGTGAGCCTGTGAATATTCATTCGGTGCTCGAACATGTCAAACAGATTGCGGTTAACGGGTTTGCATCAAAGTTAGAGATAAGCCTGGCCTATGATCCCTCGCTGCCACCGGTGCCGGGGGACCGCGACCAGCTTATTCAGGTTTTTCTGAATCTTCTGAAAAATGCCGCAGAAGCCGCTGAACTGGCGACAGGGCCGGGGTCTGTCGTGATTTCGACATCTTTTCGTCCCGGCGTGCGGTTGTCAGTGCCAGGTATCAGCGCGCGCATAAACCTGCCGCTTGAAATCAGGATTGAAGACAATGGTCCCGGGGTGCCGCCGGATTTATTACCGCATCTGTTTGACCCGTTTGTTACCACCAAAAAATCCGGCATGGGGCTGGGGCTGGCTCTTGTTGCCAAGATAATTGGCGATCATGGCGGCATAATCGAATGTGATTCGAAGCCCGGCCGCACGGTTTTCAAGGTGCTGATGCCCTTGCATAAAGATACGAAAAACAGTTTGGAGACATGCAAGTAATGGCTGGTGAAACTATCCTTATTGCCGAAGATGATGCTGGCATCCGCATGGTTTTGAACCAGGCGCTGGCGCGAGCAGGCTATAATGTACGCGCAACCGGCAATGCTGCAACCTTGTGGCACTGGGTCAATGAAGGCGAGGGGCAACTGGTTATAACCGATGTGCTTTTGCCCGATGAAAATGCCTTTGATGTCATCCCTAAAATAAAGAAAATCAGACCGCAACTGCCGGTTGTAGTCATGAGTGCGGAAAATACTCTCATGACGGCGATAACCGCCTCCGAACAGGGGGCCTATGAATATCTGCCCAAGCCTTTTGATCTCAATGAACTTATTGCCATTGTCGGCCGCGCACTGAGCGACGTCGAAGTCCGCAAATCACCACCCCCCCCAGACGCTGATAGCGTCGAGGGAATTAATCTTATCGGCCGTTCTGCGGCGATGCAGGATATTTATCGCGTCATTGCGCGGCTGACGCGCACGGATTTAACTGTGATGATTTCGGGTGAATCGGGTACGGGCAAAGAATTGGTGGCGCGGGCGCTGCACGATCATGGTGCGCGTAACAAGGGGCCGTTTGTGGCTGTAAACATGGCAGCAATACCGCATGAATTGATCGAATCAGAACTGTTTGGACATGAAAAAGGTGCCTTTACCGGTGCCAGCACGCGTACTGCGGGGAGGTTTGAACAGGCTGCCGGCGGGACATTGTTTCTCGATGAAATTGGCGATATGCCGATGAAGGCTCAGACACGGTTGCTCAGGGTATTGCAGGAAAACGAATATACTTCCGTCGGTGGTGCGGTGGTGATCAAAACAAATGTGCGCATCATTGCCGCGACCAACCGCGATTTGCGCCATCATATTTCCCAGGGGCTGTTTCGTGAGGACCTGTTTTTCCGCCTTAACGTGGTGCCGATCCGAATTCCGCCCTTGCGTGAACGAACCGAAGATATACCTGATCTTGTTCAGCATTTTTTCTCATTGGTGGCCCAGGAAGGCCTGCCGCAAAAATCGATTGAGCCTGCGGCAATTGACGCCATTATGAAACACCGCTGGCCCGGCAATGTGCGCGAGCTTGAAAACCTCATTCGCAGGTTAACCGTCTTGTGTTCGGAAGAAACCATTACAGCACAAAACATACAACACGAGCTTGAACACTCATTGTCAGATCAAGCTCCTACCGCTGCTCCACAGGACCTGTCGGATTATGTTGAAAGCTATCTTGGTGCTTATTTCGCCCGGTTTGGCGACAGCCTGCCCCCTGACGGCCTTTATCAGCGTTTTATCAGTGAGGTGGAACATCCGCTGATTTCTGCAACTTTGGTGGCAACCCACGGCAATCAGATTCAGGCGTCAACATTGCTGGGTATCAACCGAAATACCTTGCGCAAAAAAATCAAGGAACTAGATATCGAAATCGTCAAAGGCGTTTTGCACAGCCAGTAGAGACTGGGCTTTGCATTTTTGTTGCATTTTTGTGACATAGTGGTTGATTTGTCGCAGTTGGCGGGGCATTATTCAAATACAACCAGTCGGACAAGCTTACGGGAGACGAGAATATCGGAGCTTCGCCCAACATCACTAATTTGAATTTTCGAGTGTAACAGGAATGTCAATTAGCGTCGAAATGCCTGCTGCGCCTTCCACACCAAGTGCCCTGCACCTGATTTCAAAGCCAAAGATTTTACGTCTTGGCCTGACTATCGTTGTGCTATCCGTCATTGTTGGGATCGCCTCTTTTTCGATCCGGCTGGGAATAACCACGCTTGATAGCAATGGCACCATTGCGGATATTCTGCTGGGCATAAACGGGGTGCTGGTTGTGGCCATGGGGCTGCTGATTGCCTGGCATATTTATGTTTTGAGGCACGCGCGTCGGTCAGGCCAGGCGGGTGCCACGTCGCATGCACGGCTGGTCACGCTGTTTTCTCTCATGGCCTTGTTGCCAACGATTACGGTGGCGGTTTTTGCCAGCGTTACACTAAAGCGCGGCATGGACACATATTTTTCTCAAGGTACACGGCAGATCGTCGAAAATGCGTTAATCGTTGCCGAGGCATATGTGCAGGAAAACAGTCGCATTATGGGTTCGGATGTGGCTGCAATGGCGGGGGATCTTGACCGGGCCTATAAAGCGCTGACAGAAAAACGCTTTCAGTTCTCGCAAGTGTTCAGACAGCAAACCTTTCTAAGGGGCTTGCCGGCGAGCTTTATTCTTTCAAAAAACAAACAGGTGATTGTCAGTGCCCTGGCCGACAATAAAACGAAATATATAGCACCTTCCGATGAAGATTTTGAAAAGGCCAAAAGTGGAAAACTTGTTGTCATGCCGCCGCGCGAAACAAATCTGGTCAGAGCACTGGTTCGATTAGAAAATTACGACGGGGCTTTTTTGTATGCCTATAGATTTGTCGATCCAAAGATCATCCAGCATCTGAAAAATGCACGTAAAGGCGAGGCTACCTATAACAAGCTGGAAGCCCAGCGTGACAGTCAGATCTATCTTTTTGCCCTGATGTATACGGGCCTTGCGCTTATTTTTCTGCTGTCCTCCTTCTGGTTTGGACTGTGGGTGGCTGATCGTCTGGTTGCACCTATCGGAAGGCTGATTTCCGCCTCTCTCGATGTGGCTAAAGGTAATCTTGATGTTGTTGTGCCTGTTCGGGATTCTGAGGGTGACCTTGCAGCTTTCAGTCGAAGTTTCAATCAGATGACCACGCAATTGCGATCCCAGCGCATGGACCTTGTCGACGCCAATAAAAAGCTTGAGGAACGAAGGCGATTTACAGAAGCAGTATTGTCGGATGTTTCTGCCGGCGTCCTTAGCGTGGATGCAAAGGGCATCATTACACTTGCCAATCAATCAGCCGAAGAGATGATCGGTACCGACAATAAGTCCCTGATCGGGCAGGCTTTTGATGATGTTCTGCCGGAATTTTCAACCGTTGTCTCAAAGGCATTGTCCAATAAGCGCGGACAATCCGAACAACAACTTGCGCTGGTGCGACACAATGTGGAGCACAATTTGCTGGTTAAGGTGAGCCTGGAGAAAAAGCGTCGAAAAGCGCGCGGATATGTGATTACCTTTGATGATATCACCGAGCTGGTTTCAGCTCAAAGAACATCCGCCTGGGCTGATATTGCGCGACGCATTGCCCATGAAATCAAAAATCCACTAACGCCCATTCGATTGTCGGCTGAGCGCCTGAGAAGAAAATACAGAAGTCAGATAACTACCGATCCTGAAATTTTTGCAAAATGTACTGAAACAATCATCCGCCAGGTTGGGGATATTGGCAGTATGGTGGATGAATTTTCTTCCTTTGCCCGCATGCCTTCAGCGGTGCTGTAACCGGTTGACCTGGGCAAAACCCTGCAGGAGGCCATATTTTTGCAGCAGGTGGGACATAGCGATGTGGATATTAATCTTGCCCTGCCCAAAACACCGGTGATGGCCATGCTTGATCGCCGCCTGATGACCCAGGCGCTTACCAATCTGGTTAAAAACGCATTGGAGTCCATTGAAGCACGACAGCAAAAGTCTGAAAAGGATGGCTTTAGAGGTGCAATTGACGTGATTTTGAAATCCAACTCAAAACGCATCCGCTTGAAAGTAATTGATAATGGTATCGGACTGCCGCAGGAAAAGCGCAGTCGTTTGTTCGAGCCGTATATGACAACCCGCGACAAAGGTACCGGGCTGGGGCTGGCTATTGTTAAGAAAATCGTTGAAGAACATTCTGGAACAGTTCTCTTGAACGATACACCTTATAAAAAGAAACAAGGTAGTGGTGCGATGGTGACAATTGATTTGCCACCGCAAGAGAGCAAATCGCAGGATGCGGAAGTTGGTAAAAAAAAGGACCGTCAAGCAAAAAAGCCAGATCAACCCGTAGCGGTGTGATGGCCAATGATGTCAAACAGGTAAAGAGTAATGAGTAAAGGTCAATTTATGGCGTCCGACATACTGATTGTTGATGATGAAGCTGATATCAGGGAACTGGTTGGCGGCATTCTGGAAGATGAGGGCTATGCTCCGCGCATGGCCGGGGACAGTGACAGTGCGCTTGCTTCCATCGCCGAGCGGCGTCCGGCACTGGTCATTCTTGATATCTGGCTTCAGGGCAGTCGACTGGATGGACTTGAGGTGCTTGAAGTTATTAAAGACCTCCATCCCAATTTGCCCGTAGTAATTATTTCCGGCCATGGCAATATCGAAACCGCTGTATCCGCCATCAGGCTGGGAGCCTATGATTTTATTGAAAAACCGTTCAAGGCCGATCGCCTGATCCATGTGGTCGCCCGTGCTCTGGAAATCTCCCAACTCAGGCGGGAATTTGAAGAACTGAAAGTCAAATCCGGTGGTGATCTGGTTCTGGTTGGCCAATCCAGCGCCATGCGGCAGCTTCGCCAGCAAATTGAACGCGCTGCACCCACTGGAAGCCGCATTATGATATCGGGGCCGGCGGGGTCGGGCAAGGAGCTGGCCGCGCGCATGCTGCATCAGTGTTCCAAACGTGCCAATGCGCCTTTTGTTGCCATAAATGCTGCGAACATGTCGCCGGAAAGTGTTGAACTGGAATTGTTTGGCTCTGAAGAAGGCGAAAATGGCAGTGGCAGCGTGGGCGCACTTGAGGCTGCTCATAATGGTACTTTGTTTGTCGATGAAGTCGCTGATATGCCGCTTGAAACCCAAGGCAAAGTATTGCGAGTGCTGGTGGAACAGTCATTTCACCGCATTGGCGGCAAGCATCAGGTCAAGGTTGATGTCAGGATTATCTCCTCCACAAGCAAGAACCTTGAAGAGGAAATTACCTATGGCCGTTTTCGCGAAGACCTTTTCCATCGCCTGAGTGTTGTTCCTTTAGAGGTTCCGACTTTGGCCGAAAGACGCGATGATATTCCCGAGCTTGTAGAGTATTTCATGACCAACATTTCCGCCAGTACCGGCCTGCCCAAGCGCGAGGTAAGTTCTGAGGCACTGGCCGCACTGCAGTCAGGGCACTGGCCGGGAAATGTACGTCAGCTACGTAACAATATAGAACGATTGATGATTATGGCCGGTGATGAACCGGGAAATATGATTACCGCTGAAATGCTGGCGACGGAAGCCGGCGCACGGTCACAATCGGCCATGAACGGGGCAGGGGGCGAGGTCTTGACGGCATTGCCGCTACGTGATGCACGAGAAGTGTTTGAAAAAGAATATCTATTGGCGCAGATTAACCGCTTTGGTGGTAATATTTCCCGGACAGCTTCTTTCATAGGCATGGAGCGCTCGGCATTGCACCGTAAACTCAAACTCCTGGGAGTAACGTCCAAAGATCGTATCTAGAACACTTCTGGATCCTGTGATCGATGGCAATGAGGCATAAATTTCATGAAAGTTCTTATTTGCGGTGCCGGGCAGGTTGGTTTTGGTATCGCACAACGCTTATCAGCCGAGCAAAACGATGTAACGGTTCTGGATAATTCTTCTGAACTCATTCAAAGCATAAGTGACAGTCTGGATGTTCAGGGATTTGTCGGACACGGCGCTCACCCCGGAGACCTGCAAAGGGCAGGTGCCGAGGAAGCCGACATGATCATCGCTGTTACTTCCATTGATGAAATTAATATGGTTGCCTGTCAGGTCGCCCACTCCCTGTTCAACATTCCGACAAAAATCGCCAGGATCAGAGCCCAGAGTTATCTCTCGCCGCAATGGCAGGATCTGTTTACGCGCGACAACATGCCGATTGATGTTATTATTTCGCCTGAAATTGCCGTGGGAGAAAGTGTTCTCAGGCAACTGGCTGTACCCGGCGCCTTTGAAACAATAAGCTTTGCCGATGATCTGATTACTGTTTTGGGCGTTACCTGCGAGGAAGATTGCCCGATCATCGACACGCCGTTAAATCAACTTACCGAACTTTTTCCTGATCTTGCTGCTGTTGTTGTCGGTATCTTGCGCAACGGTAAACTGTTTGTTCCCCATAGCGATGATCAGATGCATGCAGGTGATGACGTATACATAATCGCTGATAGTGCGCAGATAGAACGAACATTGGCTATTTTTGGCCATCAGGAACAACAGGCCCACCGGATTATCATCGCCGGTGGCGGTAATATTGGTAATTATGTTGCAACCAGACTGGAGCAGCGCCAATCGCGTACCAAAGTGAAGATTATCGAAAGTGACCGCAAAAGAGCTATCGAAATTGCGGATCAGGTCACGCGAACCGTGGTTTTGCACGGGGATGCGCTTGATCCGGAAATCATGCGTGAAGCCGGCATGGCGGATGCCGAAACCTTTGTTGCCCTCACCAATCAGGATCAGGTCAATATTCTGGCGTGCATCATGGCCAAGCGGATGGGCAGCGCGCGCACGTTAAGTCTGGTCAGCAATTCAGACTTTTCTTCAATGATCCGCTCTGTTGGCATTGACGGTTTTATTTCACCACGCGGCATCACCATTTCACAAATCCTTCAACATATCAGGCGCGGGCGAATTCGCGCCGTCCATTCCATTCAAAACGGTCTTGCCGAGGTGCTGGAGGCTGAAGCCCTTGAAACCTCTGCCCTGATCGAAAAGCCTTTGAGTGAAGCCGGGTTGCCTGACGGCATGCGTATTGGCGGCATTGTGCGTGACGGCAAGGTTCTTATTCCAGACGGGAAATTACAAATCATCAAAGGAGATCGTATTCTGATTTTTGCCCTGGCCGAACAGGTCAAAGTCGTCGAGCAGATATTTCGCGTCAGCCTGGAATTCTTTTAGGATGCGCGCCTGATGGCCAATTTAACAATCATCCTGCTTCTCGGTATTGCTATAGGAGTTCTGGCAGCAATTATGCTGGTGCCGGCAGCCTATGCTTTTGCTATGGGTGCGTTTGATGCCAGCTTGGGCTTTGCTGTGGCCGCGCTCATTACTGCGTTTGTCGGGGTAGCGCTGTTTGTCGCCACGCGAGGGCGAATGCGGCCGATCAGTCGCATACAAACCGTAGCTTTTGCGCTGGTTGTGTGGACTGTATTGCCGTTGTTTGCTGCGATACCGTTTGTTGCAGCACCTATGAACCTGTCATTTGTCTCGGCTGTATTTGAAGCAACATCTGCCCTTACCACCACCGGCGCCACCTCGTACCCGCTTGAACAATACACCATGCCATATATTTTCTGGTTTGCCCTGCTGCAGTGGCTCGGTGGTTTTTTAACCCTTATCACTGTTTTTACCATTGTCGCGCCCTCGGGGTTATGTGGCTCTTTAACCCAGATAGCCATTCGCGGGCATGACGGAGATGATTTTGTTCAAACCTTGAAAACCACAGTTGTGGCGCTGCTTCCTGCCTATGGCTTGTTCACTTTCCTTTGTTTCATCATACTATGGGCAGTTGGTATTCCGTTTTTTGATGCTTTGTGCCTGGCATTATCAACATTGTCCACCGGCGGGTTTGTGCCTCGTGCGGAAGGGCTTGCCTACTATCAGAACTCAACTGCAGAAGTCGTGTTGATGATCTTTATGATCGTTGGTGCAACCAGCGCAATAACCCATCGTAACCTGCTGGTGTCGCGACAGTTGATTGCTTTTGAGAACCGTGAATCAGGACATGTTATCGGAGCCTGCCTGGCTGTCGGCGGGATACTGAGCCTGTGGCTCTTTTTCACCGGTAGCAACGATGTCCTGACCATTATCAGACAGGGATTTTTCACCGCTGTTTCACTGATAACCACCACCGGTTATCAGATTACGGCAACCGGAGAACCAATGGCTCCCTACGGATTGATAATAGCGCTGGTGTTCACCGGGGGTGCCACTTTTTCTACTGCAGGTGGCATAAAAGTATACAGAATGGCTTTGATCACCAAACAGTCTTTCCGCGAACTCACCCGTATTCTGCATCCCCATGGTATTTCCTCGATGCGTGCTGTCGGACGCAATTACGATATTCAGACCATGAAATCAATCTGGGCGATGTTTGTGGTTTATCTTTTTCTGGTTGCCCTCATTGCCCTGACGCTTGGCTTGCTGGGAGTGAACTTTGAACTCGCCTTTCTGTCTTCAGTGGCAATGTTGAGCAATGTGGGTCCGGTTGTTTCTGCTGAAGCGGGAGTTGAGGGGGCGATGTTTTTTTCAACAGCTGGAACAGCCATCAAAATTGTACTTGTGTCAGCGATGATTCTCGGTAGGGTTGAAATACTGGTGTTATTGAGTCTCGGCAATCTTACTTATTGGCGGTCTTAGAATATAGGATAAACAAATATTGATTTTATAATTCCAGATAAAATGGTAACGTCAGGGGCGTGATAAAACAGTTCTTTGGTTGTTATTTCTTAATCTTGAGAATGACAAAATATTATTATGTAGTTTGAATCGGAGACGATAACATTCTGTCGAATTGCCTGGAAAGTCTTGTAACTTTTTAGAAAGGGCAGAGTGAATCTGTAACAAAAACAAATTGGTGACACACCATGGCTGCAGACAAATCTCAGAATTTACAGGACACTTTTCTCAACAATGTACGTAAATCAAAAGCACCGCTCACTGTGTTTTTGATCAATGGGGTCAAGCTTCAGGGCGTCATTACCTGGTTCGATAATTTTTGCGTGCTTTTACGCAGGGATGGCCACTCTCAACTTGTGTATAAACATGCGATTTCCACTATAATGCCATCACAA
>JAJRTY010000017.1 GCA_024278055.1 Alphaproteobacteria bacterium
ATGATGGCTTTTTATCCATACCCAGTCATTGTCGGCAATGCCCAGCTGGTGCCCGCGCTCGGCACTCATATAGAGATGATTGGCGGTGTGAATTTGACGGAGCCAGGCATTTTGCGAGCCCCATGAGTGATACATGGCCATCGGTCGCTGGCTTAAGGCATGCAGGGGAAATTCGTCGCCTGACACCATGTCTTCTTCGAACGGTACATGCCAGAATGGCAGGGGATCGAAATAGGTTTCGATGCGGGCGCGATGTTGTGGCGGGGCTACGATGTTGCCTTGCCCACGAGCCGCCAGACGGAAACGTTGCAGGGTCTCGCTATAAAGCTCAAAAATGATCTGGTCTTTGCGATCACTCAGGCCTTTTTCAAAGGCCCAGTCGAGATAATTCTTGTTGGCGTGTTTGAAATATTTCTGATTGTCATCAAGTTCGTGAAACCAGAAACAGCCGTTTTCAATATACTTGTCAAGCTGGTCAGGATTGGGCGCACCACGCAAAACCTGATCACCGTCTTTGCCGCGCCAGCCGCCAAGCGGACCAATGCCGGGCTGGCGTTCATGATTGACGATGTAATCGGAATAACCGCCGGGGTATCTTGCTGTGCCATTCTCATTGGTCATTCCGGGCAGGCCGATGCGCGCGCCCAGATCCAGCATCACATCCTGAAACGGGCGCACATCACAGTCCGGCGCTACCACCGGCTGGCGGATTGAATCGGCAACCGCATCAGGTTCTGAAATCGGCCTGTCAAGAAGCGAAATGCAATCCCAGCGCTCAAGGTAAGTGGTATCGGGCAGGATTAAATCCGCATATGGCACC
The DNA here is from genome assembly GCA_024278055.1 of Alphaproteobacteria bacterium. GTDB lineage: Bacteria > Pseudomonadota > Alphaproteobacteria > Rhizobiales > JAJFHR01 > JAJFHR01. The sequence continues at coordinate 821 of JAJRTY010000017.1, forward strand.
ATCTCGGAAAAATAGGCGTCGGAATAGATGATTTTGGGAATGGTGTATTCGCCGCTGTCTTTTTCCTTGCGGGTGAGTGCCTCAATGATGCCGGGAACGTTCATTGACGAATTCCAGCTCATGTTGGCCATGTACATGAACAACAGATCAATCGCATAGGGGTCCTTGTTGGCGGCATTGGAAATGACCATATGCATGAGGCCGTGGGCTGCCAGCGGTGCATCCCACGAGTATGCCTTGTCGATGCGCAACGGAGTACCATCGCCATCCACCAGTAAATCTTCCGGGCCTTTGGTGAACCCCAGCGGTGAACCCGGCAAAGGTGTGTTGGCTTTTACATCACCCATTTTACCCGCAGGTTTGAGGTTTGGCGGAATCGGTTTTGGAAATGGTGGTTTATATCTGAAGCCGCCGGGGCAATCGATGCTGCCCAATATAATTTGCAACACATGCAGCAGGCGGCAGGTGTGAAAGCCGTTTGAATGCGCCGATATTCCGCGCATGGCATGCATGGAGATGGGGCGGCCAGTCATCCTGTCATGTTTGCGCCCGGCCCAGTCGGTCCAGGCAACATCAAGCACGATTTCTTCTTCAAAGGCACAATGAGCCAGCTCAGCGGCGATGCGCCTGATTACCTCGGCTTTGATGCCACAGGTCCCGGCGACAATTTCCGGGTCATATTCTTTCGATAAAAAGCGCTCGGCCATGAGCTGAAATGAAGGTATGGCGGTGCGGCCATCATCGAGGATAAATTCACCCACAACCGCCGGTGCAACATCAACGCCTGTTGCATCGCGCAATGATTTTGTCGTCTGGTCAAAGCACAAGGGTGCGCCGTCCCTGTTGCGCGCAATCAGGCCGTCGTCAGCAGCGCCTTCAGCTTGTATGACCAGCCACGGGGCATTGGTGTAGCGGATCAGGTATTCCAGATCAATTTTGTCGGCCCTGAATAACTCGTGGATGAGGGAGGCCACAAACAATCCATCAGTTCCCGGGCGCAAGCCGACCCATTAATCGGCTATTGCCGAATATCCGGTTTTAACCGGGTTGATGGAGACGAATTTCACCCCGCGTTTTTTGAGTTTGCCCAGATTGGTCTTGAGCGGGTTGGAAGCGTGGTCTTCGGCGACGCCAAACAACATGAAATATTTTGTATGCGCCCAGTCAGGTTCGCCAAATTCCCAGAACGAGCCGCCAAATGTGTAGAGCCCTGCGGCTGCCATATTGACTGAGCAAAAACCACCATGGGCGGAAAAATTAGGTGTGCCAAACTGCGAGGCCCACCATCCGGTCAAGGCCTGGGATTGGTCGCGACCGGTGAAAAGAGCGAGTTTTTCGGGTGCTGTAGCGCGAATGTCCTTGAGCCATGAGGCGGCCAACTCGAGTGCTTCTTCCCATTCTATTTCTTCAAATTCACCGCGTCCGCGCTCGCCAACACGGCGCAAGGGTTTGGTCAGTCTGGCCGGTGAATAATGCTGTTTGATACCGGCGGACCCCTTGGCACACAGAACCCCCTTGTTGACAGGGTGATCGCGGTTGCCTTCGATGTAGCTTACTGTGCCGTCTTTGAGATAGACCTTGATGCCACAGCGACAGGCACACATGTAGCATGTGGTGGATTTTATTTCGTCAGCGATTACGGGCGAAGTGTCTATTTTTACTGTCATGAAAATTGGGCTACCAAGCGTTATTAGACTCCCAGAGATAGCGCTGGAATCACTAATCTATTAGTGCCACAACCACACCATCATGTCGTCCAGTTTTCTGAAGCGTTGAGCGAATTTTGTCGCCTTACACGAATAAAATATCCGGCGACAACAGGTTTGTGTGTTATTGGCATCGGGTGATTTAGAAATTATACCCGGATTTTGAAGTGGACATAGACGCACTTGGTATTGAACTGGCCAGAGCCAGACTGGCTCCCACCCGGTTGCCCGACTACCCCTGTTCACCACCTGCCGATCTGGACCAGGCTTATCTGGTGCAGGATATTATGGCGGCTCACATGGGGTCTGCGGTTGTCGGCTGGAAAATTGGTGTTACCTCCAAAATCGCCCGCGAAATGCTGGGGCTGGATGAGCCGTTTTCAGGGCCGTTGTTTGCAGATTTTTGCTTGCCCAGCCCAGCAAAATTCAAGGTGGCCTCGCAAGATTTGAGGATAGTGGAGGCCGAAATCGGGTTTCGCATGAAATACGATCTTGTGCCGCGCAACGCACCTTATACGACGCGCGAAGTCGCCGCTGCTATTGCCACGGTTCACCCGGTGTTTGAAGTCGTCAACAAGCGCCTGCCGGGAGACCTGAAAGACAATGCCTGCTGGCTGATTGCCGATGGTGGCGTTGACCATGCCTTCATATATGGGGCCGGCATTGAATTTGATCCCAGTATGGACATGGCCGCCGAAACAGTTTCAGTCAGTCTCGATGGTGAGCCTGCAACTGAAGGTATTGGAGCCAATGCCTTGGGCAACCCACTTGACGTTGTGGTTTGGCTGGCCAATCATTTGCGCGCACGCGGTATTACTCTCAACGGTGATGACTGGGTATCCACGGGCCTCATCGCCGATGTGGTTGTCGCCAGTGCGGGCTCAATTATAGTTGCTGAGTTCCAAAGCCTGGGCTCGGTTTCGCTGGAATTTTCGCAGGGTTCTCATGACTGAAGACAAGCCAAAACAGGATCGCAAACAACGCCTTTCCCAGGCTTTGCGCGACAATTTGCGTAAACGCAAACAACAGGCCCGCGATAAAAAAACACAACAAAACAAACCAACGCAGGTAACCAAGAAATAATGTCTTGTTGCACCGGCTACAATCTTGTGCTTCAACCCTCTCAATTTGGTCACTTTTTGCTCAAATTTTTGCCCGCTATCGGACTTAAGAAACTATCTGCCTGATCATTTCATCGCAGAAACGGACAACACTATGGATCGCATAAAAATAACCGGCGGCGAACGCCTCAACGGCACGATTTGTGTGAGCGGGGCGAAAAATGCCACCCTGCCCCTGATGATTGCCAGCCTGCTGAGTGATCAGACACTGACACTGGATAATGTGCCGCAACTGGCGGACGTTAATATACTTGAGCGCCTGTTGCGCCACCATGGTGTCGATACGGCCCATGATGGCCGCCGACCTGGCCAAGGCCTTGAAAACGGCGACACGTTGCACCTCAGCGCAAAAGACATCGTTGATACCACCGCACCATACGAACTTGTTTCAAAAATGCGGGCAAGCTTCTGGGTGTTGGGGCCGCTGGTAGCGCGATGTCATCGCGCACGGGTATCTTTGCCCGGTGGCTGCGCCATTGGCACACGTCCCGTTGATCTTTATTTGATGGTGCTGGAAAAGCTCGGTGCAAGGCTTGACCTTGAGGATGGTTATGTTGTGGCTGAGGCCCCCGGTGGTCTTGTCGGCAACCGTATCAGCTTTCCGTTTGTATCGGTCGGTGCCACCCACACCGCTTTGATGGCGGCAGTTCTGGCGCGGGGTGAAACGGTTCTGGAAAATGCCGCGTGTGAGCCTGAAGTACAGGATCTGGGTGAATGCCTGATCAAGATGGGGGCAAAAATTGACGGCCTGGGCACGCCCATTGTCACCATTCAAGGTGTTGAACGGCTTGGTCGCGCCCGCCACAGTGTGTTACCCGACAGGATAGAAACCGGCACCTATGCCATGGCCGTTGCCATGACCGGGGGCAATGTTCTTTTACGCGGCGCCAGGGCTGATTTGCTTGATGCGGTAATTCCGGTACTGGAACAGGCCGGCGTCGATATCAAAATTGAAAATGACGGTATTAGGGTGGAGCGCAATGGTGCGCGAATTCAGCCGGTAAAAGTCGACACCCAGCCTTACCCCGGCTTTCCAACGGATTTACAGGCACAACTGATGGCGCTGATGACGGTGGCTGATGGCACCTCTGAAATACGCGAAACCATTTTTGAAAACCGCTTCATGCATGTTCAGGAACTGGCCCGCTTTGGCGCTGATATTTCTCTCAAAGGCGATCAGGCGACCATTAATGGCGTGGAAGAACTTACCGGCGCCCCGGTGATGGCAACAGACTTACGCGCATCTGTGTCTCTGGTTATTGCCGGCCTTGCAGCCGAGGGCGACACTTTTATCAACCGCATTTATCACATTGACCGCGGCTTTGAACGCATTGAACAAAAACTGTCCCAGGTGGGTGCAAAAATCGAGCGCCTGGTCGATTAAAGTGGTTTTTAGCGTTCGGAAAACGCTATGTTCAAGGAGCGGTATACCGGCTTGAGCAGGTATTTTGTCAGTGACTTCGAGCCGGTTATAATTTCGGCATTAACCACCATTCCCGGCAAAATGAGATGTTGTTCCTTGTTAAGCCCCACACTGTTTTTAGATAACTGGATCTGGGCTTTATAGTATGGCTCACCTTTTTCGGTCTGGAATGTAGTGGCTGAAATTTTATTCACTTTTCCGGTAATACTGCCAAACCGGGCAGGGTCATAGGTTGTAATTTTTACTTCGGCGGTATTTCCCACGGTAATAAAGCCTATGTCTTTTGGCTGAATACGAACTTCTGCAATCAACTCCTGCTCCATCGGCACAATCCGGGCAATAACATCTCCCGGCTTCATCACTTCGCCAATGGCATTGGGAACAAGCTCCTGAATAATACCCTTGACCGGTGCTTTGATTAAAAGACGGGCAACGCGGTCTTTTTGTTTGACGATAACCAGCCTCAGTTCAGAAATTTCCGCCGATACCTTAGCGATCTCATCATTGAGCTTTTGGCGCAGGACGGCATTGTATTCAGCCAGCAGACTTTTCGATTCAATCAACGCCTCACGGGCTCCGGCAAGGCGGCCGCTAATAGCGATTTCTTCTGCCCTGGTTTTTTCCAACGTTCTTTTTAGCTCGAGGTAGACAGCGCGGGATACAAATCCCTGTTTTAACAGGCTTTCACGAATAGCGACCTGTTCTTCCTGAATTTTTATCTGCTTTGACAGGCTTTTTTCCTGCTCTGTCAGGGTTGTAACTTCGGCTTCGCGCTGAATAATTCTGGATTCTATGGTTTTTCGCTCCTCGGTGTTTTGCGCGAACTGGCCTTTCAACAGGCTGTTTTGATTTTGCGCAAGTTGAGGATAGTCAACTCCATTTTTACCAAAATCCAGCGGCCTGTTTTCAAGCATCGCTTTCAGGCGTTCTTTTTGCAGGGTGAGGTTTACCAGCCGGATATTTGTCTGACCAAAATCACTGTTTGCCACCGCAGGCTGCAACCTCACCAGTGGAGTGCCCTTTTCGACAACCTGTCCACTTGACACCAGAATTTCAGAAACGATACCGCCTTCAAGATGCTGAACAAGCTGAACCGATCCCACCGGCACCAGTTGACCATTGGCAATCGTCAGTTCTTTGATCTGAGCAACGGTCGCCCAGACGACACCGGCGGCTATAAAGGCACTGAGCAGATACAGCGTGTGAACAAACAGTTTCGGCACCCGCCCTTCTTCCAAAGTGAGCGGCAGGTTGAGATTTTGGCGCTTTCCTGCTGAAGAACCTGTGGCGGGAGGGCGGGATTGATTACTCATAAAATACTTTTCCACTGAACCATCAAACTGGATTAAATTTAGCTGTTTATCCTTAAATCATTGCTAATTTTGATGGCTTCGAGCTAGGCCGCATCCAAAATCAGAGGCAGAACCTGATCCGGTTTACCATCGTGCAACACTGCTCCGTCCTGTAAATAAATAACCCGGTCGGCAAGGCGCATGTGGCTCGGGCGATGGGTGACAATAATAACCGTCGAGTGCCCCTGTATCGACTTCAAGTGACGTATCAGGCGCTCATCACCCTGGCGGTCAAGATTGTTTCCGGGCTCATCCATAAGATAGATCGGTGCGTTTTTAACGTAAGCTCGCGCCAGGTTAAGGCGCTGTTTGAGACCGTCTGGCATCTGCTTTTGAAACTGGTTATTCAGGCGCGTTTCCAGACCATCGGGAAGTGAATCAGCATAATCAGACAGGCCCGCGTCTTCGCAGGCTCGTGCAATATCCTCGTCACTGGCACCGGGATGTGCCAGCCTCAGGTTTTGCTTCACCGTTCCATGGAGGAAAATGGCTTTTTGCGGAACATAACCAATGGCATGACGTAATTCACCCATATCCAGCTGGCGCAGATCAAGCCCGTCGATATGGACGCTGCCGGCCTGAGGCAGGTAAAGTCCGGTCAAAAGCTTCAGCATCGTCGTTTTACCGGCACCACTGTTGCCGGTAATGGCGATAATCTGCTTCGGTTCAATCTCTAAAGTCAGCCCCATCAAAGCGGGTTCGGATCGGGGGTTATATCTAAAACCCACCCGGGAAAATGAAATCCCACCTTCGAATTTACGGTAAATGCTGGGAAGTTTGCCAGGTTCGCGTTCAAGCTTCATTCTCATCAGGGCATTGACCTGCTGGAAACTCTGCTTGACCTGCTCCAGTCTGTTCATATTCAGGAAGATTGCCTGTATCGGCGACAAAACCCGCCAGACCAGGGCCATGACGGCAATCAGCGCACCGGTTGTCATTTCTCCATCAATAACCAGCAATGTACCGAAACCAAGCGTGGCAACTCCGGCGGACATAACCAGTATCTGGGCGATGGTCTGGACAGTCAGGTTGAGTTGGGATGACCTGAAGTGACACTGCGATGATTCTGCCGATATGGTTTTAAACCGCGCCAACCAGGTTTCTTCCGCGTGAGCCTCTCTGATCGAGCGGTGTTTGGTGATCATTTCTATCAGGAAATTCTGACGCTTTGAGCGGATTTCGCCAGTTGCTGAAACCCTGATTTTGGTCAACGGCATGGTAATGGCAGCCATAAGGGTAAAAATTACCATGAGGCTTATGGGCACCCAGGCGATCACACCACCGAACATGATAATCGCTGCCAGGAATACAAATGTAAAAGGTAAATCAAGAGCTGCGCCGGCAACACTGCCGGTGAAAATCTCCCGCAGGCCTTCAAACTGCTTGAGCCGGGTAATCTGTGCGCCGACGGGTGCGCGTTCACTCAGTGAAATCGGCAGATGAAGGATTTGCTGAAAAGCGGCTGAAATTAACAATGCGTCACATCGCGCACCGAGATAAGCCAGGGCGTGCGTGCGTATCGTCCGCAACCCCATATCAGCGGAAACCACAATCAAAATGCCAAGCAGGAAATAGATGAGCGATTCTTCAGAACGTGTTCCGATAACCTTGTCATATACCGACATGACAAAAATTGGCACTGCCAGCGCCATCAGATTTATCAGCGAGGTAATTCCCACCAGTTGCACACCGAGGCGCTTAAAGCGGTGGGTGAGCACGTAGATCCAACCATGCTTTATTACATCTTTCTGGTGTTTTTCGATATCTATGTCACTGACCAGATACGCTGTGCCTTTGGCCTCACTCACATCAATTTCAGTGTACCGGGATGTTTCGCTGTCAAAAATCGACAGGCTATCGCCATTGCGCTCGAGGATGACAGATAATGCGCCTTTTTTGTCCACAAACAGGCAGGGAAAAGCCTCATCCCAAAGCTGTGAAGTTGAGAGTTTTTGCGGGCTGGTTTTAAAATTCAACCGTGCAATCACTGACCTCAAATCATTGATATCTTCTACCTCGTCAAAATGAGGCAAGGATTCCATGAGGTATCTTTCTTCACCTCGCCAGCCCAGAGCAGTAAGCAACGGCAGTAGACAGTTGCGGGCAAGCCCGACATGTTCTTCAATGTTTTCCGATGATTTTTGCTCCAGCGCAGCACTGAGTTTTAATTGCTGCTGGTGAACCGGATTGATGTTGCCGGATGATTCAGAATGTTCATCACTCATGATGCCATGCTTTCTTTTTTGACCTGAGTGGATGGCGGCTTTTCGGGCTTGCCACCGGCAGCGGCTGTTTTGATTTCGCCCTTGTCCAGCTCATAAACATGATCGCACAGACGCAACAGTGACGGTCGATGGGAAACCAGAACAATCGTGACATTGCCCTTTAGTTTACAGAAGGCTTCACGCAGTAATTTATCAGCACGCCCGTCCAGCGAACTGTTGGCTTCATCAAACAGCAGTATTTTTGGTTTGCGGGCTATGCTTCTGGCGATGGTGATGCGCTGCATCATGCCCATGGGCAATTCGTCGCTGATACCTTCACTCAGCGATGTGTCATAACCTTCCGGCAACCTGTGAATATCAGCCTCAAGGCCCAGCAGGCGGGCGGCTTCGCGGGCGGCATCAATTGCTTCACCGGTTTTGAACATAGTGATATTTTGCAAAATCGTGCCGGTGAATATGTCCGAATACTGGGGAACATAAGCTATTGCTGCCGATATTTGTTGCCAGGCGGGATTGCTGATTTCGTGCCCATCAATTTTTAGCGTACCTGAAGTTGGTGCCATATCACCTTTTATCAACTTGACCAGTGTGGACTTGCCACACCCGTCACCACCGTGCAGGCCAATCATCGTACCGGGCAGAATGTCCAGACTGAGGTTGTTAATCGCTGGTTTTTCATCACCGTCATAAAAATAAGTCAGGTTTCTGAGTTGAATGTCGCCTGTACACTCAATTGTTTCTCTGGCGGTGTCTGGCAGTTTCTTTTCCGACAGATCATAAAGCCCCTGCAACCGTGCCTTGGCGATGCTCAAGCCCTGCAGTTGGGTCCACAGGCCCAACCCGCGCAGTACCGGTTGCACGGAACGACCGGACAACAATGTACACGCCGCCAGGGTGCCAACGGTGAGTGATCCATTGATAATGAGGTAAGCGCCGACGGAAACTACCGATATCATTGTCAGGCCGGAAAACAGATTGCCGAAATTCTGGGCAAGGTTGCCAAGTGCGATGGTCTGATAACTGGCTTCAACACCGGCTTTTTGCAATCTTTCAAAACGCCGTTGTATCTGCGGCTCCATGGCCATCGTCTTGATGGTCTGAATACCGTTGAGAGTTTCAATTATAAAATCATAACGCCGGTCGTCCTGCTCGGCACGTTGTTCAAGAACTTCATGCAAACGGGTGCCGCACAGCAGGGTAACCACAGCAAGGGTTGCAAAGATAACCAGGGGAACGGCTACTATCCAGCCGCCAATAATGGCAACAAGACCGAGGAAAACCAGCACAAAGGGTAAATCAATCAAGAGCAATCGCGACTGCCCACAATAAAAATCACGCAAGGCATCAATCGCATTCAGCCGGTCAATATGAATTCCCGGTGGATCCTGTTCTATCGTACTCGAGGGTGTGAACAAGATGCGCTCAACCGACTCAATCGCAACCTCATTTTCAAAACCAACGCCAGCCCAGCCAATCAAATAAGCCCTGGCAACGCGCATAATACCATCCAGCAGCAACACCACCGCCAACCCTATCAGGAGCAGCGCAAATGTATCGAGAGCCTTGTTGGGTATGATCCTGTCGTAAACCTGCAAAACCACCATGGGCAAGGCCAGCGCCAGCAGATTTATAAAAATCGTACTGACCAGAACAGCGGGATGAATGGGCGCTACGGGAAGTTTTTTGGCATCATTCTCCCAGTCAGCCTGAACATCCTCCTCCTCCTCCTCCTCCGGAATTTCCTGCGGCGAGAATATCATTGGGCGGTAATCTTTTAGCGTTGGTTTTTTTGAAAACAATTTTCGGATGCACTCCCCGTCAATTCCCGGTGTGTTGTCACTCACCTTGATGCACTCCACCTGCCTGGCACAAACCACCAGCTTGACGTGATTAATCTACCCTAAATTTCATTGCGAAAAATAAACCGAAAAGATTATTGTACCGTTAACCATAGATTTTTTTTCAGAACAAAACTGGCAGATTCCTCATGATTTTAACCCTAAAGTGTGGACGCCTGCCTTTTCCCTTCCAGGTTGCTGATTTACTGCCAAATCGATCAACTCCTGACACTTAGCCCCTTGACCCGGCCATCAATGTAATGCCACATCCGGCTGATTTATGAGCTGGATGCTGCACTATGATGACGGAAAACCGCGTTGCTTACCCTGAGCTTGAACCCTATACCACGGGGCGTTTGAAAGTTTCCGATGTCCACGAGATTTATTACGAGGAATGCGGTAACCGACACGGAAAACCGGTAGTGATTGTGCATGGCGGGCCCGGTGGTGGTTGCAATAGCTCCTTACGCCGTCTGCATGACCCGTCCGCCTATCGGATTATTCTTTTTGATCAACGTGGCTGCGGGCGTTCGACGCCTTATGCCTGTCTTGAAGACAATACCACCTGGCATCTGGTGGGAGATATGGAAAAGCTGCGACTTCTTCTTGGGCTCGAAAAATGGCAGTTGCTGGGAGGTTCGTGGGGCTCCACCCTCTCGCTTGCCTATGCCCAGACCTATCCTGAGTGTGTCAGTGAACTGATTTTGCGGGGGATTTTCACCATCCGGCGCTGTGAAATCGAGTGGTTTTACCAAAAAGGCTGCAATGCGCTGTTTGCGGATGCCTGGGAAGATTTTGTGGCCCCGATCCCCGAAGATGAACGCCATGACATGGTTGGTGCTTATTATCGCAGATTAACCAGTGAAGATATGCAGGTTCAGCACACAGCAGCGCGTGCCTGGAGCAAATGGGAAGGCACGACACTTTCGCTTTTGCCTAACGCCAACAGAATAGAAAAATTTGGCAACGACAGATTTGCCATCGCTTTTGCCCGCATAGAATGTCACTATTTCGTCAATGGTGGTTTCATGGAAAAAGATGATCAACTGCTTGCCAATGTGGGAAAGATTCGCCACATACCCGGCGTTATCGTACAAGGGCGCTATGATGTGGTAACGCCGATGACAACCGCATGGGAGTTATCGAAAGCCTGGCCCGAAGCCGAGTTGAAAATAGTTACCGAGGCCGGGCATGCAACAACCGAACGCGGCATTACCGACGCTCTTGTTACAGCTACAGACATGTTTCGCTGTTCTAGCGATTAACCCTTGAAAAGGTTAATATTTTTAACGTTTTCCCCCTATGCAAAAAACGCATACCAGCTGTGAAGAAACAACATTTGTCAACATTGTCATTTCCCCTATATCTGCACTATCGAAACCGTCGATAATTCGACAATAAAAACCCTGATTGAGGTGTGACATGACAATAGCAACCGTTCTCAAAGATTTTCTTGGTGGTATCAGCCGCGGGTTCTCCCTGTTTGTAACCTCGCGCCAGAACGTGGCTGTTTACTCTGCCAGACCTTTCGATAAGTCATTTGATCAGCGCGGCCTATAAGGTATTTTTCTGATAACTCCAGAGCCAGCCCACTCTCCCGGCCCGACTATCCCACAGGGTTGCGTTAACGGGTGGTCGGACCGGGGGAGTGGACTGGCTCTGGATTATCTTATCCTTAAAAGGCAACGCGCTTTAACCAGCGTCAAGCTCGCCGATATAATGAAGCGACAGCTTGCGCTGGTGTGAGGCGGTGCGATGTTCAATCACATAAATTCCCTGCCAGATACCTAAACCCAGCTTGCCGTTATCAACCGGCACGTTGAGGCTGGTTGCGGTTAAGGCTGATTTGATGTGGGCGGGCATATCATCTTTACCCTCGCTTGTGTGCCGGTAAGGAGCAAGTTCAGGGGCGAGAGTGTCCAGGGCATCAAGCAGATCGAACTGAACGTCAGGGTCGGCATTTTCCTGAATTGTCAAAGACGCCGATGTATGGCGAATAAAAACCGTCAACATGCCATCTTTGGCGGCAATACGATTGATCCAGTTTTGCAACAAAGCGGTTATATCAATCATTTCACGGCCATTTGTTAAAACAACTATTTCATGTTTCGACTGCACCATGTGCAATGGCAATTGATTTGATTTAATTTCAGTATCAGACATTGCTAAAACAAATCCTTATCTGCCAGCAGGTCATCAAATTCCGCCTGGCGTTTTTCGATCTGTGCGCTTAAGCCCTCGCGCACATCTTCTTCCTGAAACATACCCGCCTGCCAGGTTGCCACATGCTTGAGGCTATCTGCGGTGGTATGATCGCGGGCATATGTGATCATTTCCTTCGATCCCCAGATGGCCAGCGGAGATTTTACGGCAATTTCGCGGGCTGTTTGCATGACCACATCCATCATTTCCTCGTGACTCTCATAGATCTCATTGACGAACCCGAGGTGTCTGGCTTTACCAGCCTCAAGTTTTCGCCCGGTATATGCCAGCTCACGCAACGGTCCATCGGGCAACAGTTTTGTCAGCCGTGGAAAAGTGCCTACGTCCGCTGTCATGCCGAGGTTTATTTCGTGAATGGTGAAAAATGCATCGCGGGTGCAATAACGCATGTCGCAGGCGCAGACCAGATCCAGCCCGGCACCAATACACGCGCCCTGAATTGCCACCACCACAGGAATGCGCGATTGTTCCAGACAGGTGAAGCTGCGTTGCAGTTTTTGTATGGAGCGCATCAATCTTGCCTGCACGCGTCCGGTTTCCTCGCCTTCATCAGGCGCCAGTCCGGCAAAGGCTGCAAGGTCCATCCCGGCAGAAAAATGCCTGCCTTGAGCACTCAACACGATGACGCGCGCTGTGGCGTTGGCATCAATTACACCAATGATTTCAGGGAGTTCGCGCCAGAAATCCGGTGTCATGGTATTGAGTTCATCGCCGCGCTTTAAACAAATGTGGGCGATGGCATCGCTAATTGAAACTGAAAAACATGAGTAAGTCATTTTATGGCATTTCTATCTATTTGCTCCACAATCACAATGTTGCCCAGATTTCGCCAAGTCAACGCCCGCGTTGAGATTTAATAAAAACCACGTGGGGATGGCGGTTGACGGCGAAGGCCCCCTCCCAAACTGTTGATTGCCCCCCACGACCATTTTCCCGATTATAACCCCTTGAAAACTTTTCCGTCGATGGCCTAGTATTGCCCATGCCTGCCCCTGACCTTTCAGTGTTTCGCGCCAGTGCCATCAGCGCTGAAACCAAAGCGATCAATCGTACAATTCTTGACAGCATTTCGTCGCTGCCTGACCAATGGTCGTTTCCTCTTGCCCAACTGCGGGCGGAACGGGCGCGGGGACTGGGCCCGTTTCCGCTACCGCCAAAATCACCGCGAGCGGTTAATGAGGAGATTAAAGGTGTTGCGGGTAAAATCAATATCCGCATTATTTCTCCTGAAAACCCGACCGGTATCTATCTGCACATTCATGGTGGCGGCTGGGTGCTGGGGGCAGCCGACCAGCATGATGCACGCATGGAACAACTGGTGGCGCAATGTGGCGTTGCCACTGTAAGTGTCGATTACCGTCTTGCCCCGGAACATCCCCATCCGGCGGGGCCGGATGATTGCGAGGCGGCTGCCTTGTGGCTGATTGAACATGCAAAAAAACGATTTGGTACAGAACGATTGCTGATTGGTGGTGAATCAGCCGGGGCGCATCTGGCTGTAGTTACCTTGTTGCGCCTGCGTGACAGGCATTCAATCTCGCCTTTTTGTGGCGCCAATCTGGTGTGTGGCTGTTATGATCTGGCGCTGACGCCAAGTGCGCGGCAGTGGGGGGAGGAAAGGTTGATTTTAAATACCCGCGATATGGAAAAATTTGTCGATCATTTTATTCCCGATGGTTTTTCTCTGGCGGACCCGGATATATCTCCGCTTCATGGCGATCTTGGCAATCTCCCCCCTGCCCTGTTTACCATCGGCACCAAAGACCCTTTGCTCGATGACAGTCTGTTCATGGCCAGCCGCTGGGCATCGGCAGATAATCGCTCAGATCTGGCAATTTACCCCGGCGGTGCGCATGTGTTTATCGCCTTTGGCGGTCATCTGGCCGAGGAGGGTAACAGCAGGATCGAAGATTTTTTGCGCCGATGCTAGATACTGTCGTCGACCGGGTCTTCACCATCGAGAAAATCAGCAAAACTTCGAAAACGCTTAACCAGGCCTTCGAAATATGACAGGACCTTATCCACTTCCTTATCACTGGGAAGCTTGAAATAAGTGCTTTCGGATTTCTTGATATGGCGTTTTAACACGCCAATTCTGTCATCAAGCCGGGCGATTTCTTTTTCCAGCGCTTCACGGTCATCCGCAACAGCTTCGCACACCCATGAGCCTGCCTTGGGCTGGCACATGGACATTTCACCGGTTTTGGTATCCAGGCGCAGGAAGCCATTGCCGGTATCTTTCAAAACATAGCGGGATTGCGAATCTCCGGCGGCGAGAAGATCCGATCTGGCATAATAGCCTGCTCCAAGCACAACCGTGGCCACAACAGCCGCAATAAGAAATTTCTTTCCCATGACATTCTCCATCAATGCGGTTTTCACCATTAAAGCATATAACCACAAAATGGCAAAATTGGTCCCTGGAGCACTTCTCAATCGTCCGGCTTGGGGTTGAACCTTGAATAAAAGGTTTCGCCATTGGCGGCCATTTGTTTTAACAGCGCGCCGGGCTTGAATCGGCTGCCGTGTTTTTTTTCAAGAGCCCGGCACCGGGCAACAAAGGTTTCTGCTCCCATGGTGTCGATATAACTCAAAGGCCCGCCGGTGAACGGGGCAAACCCCCAGCCCAGAATCGCCCCGACATCGGCATCGCGCACGTCGGTTAAAACAGATTCCTCAAAACATCTTGCTGTTTCCAATGCCTGAATTGTCCAGAAACGATGCTTCAATTCATCCACATCAATAGTCTCAACATCAACGGCTTCAGGAAGGATTGTGTGCAAATCCGGCCACAGGTGTTTTTTGCCCTTCTCGGGGTAATCATAAAAGCCGCGTGAATTCTTGCGGCCAAGGCGGTTGAGCTTTACCACCATCTCGTCGAGGATGATATCGCGCGGCACCTCGATATATTTATCGCCGAGGTCTTTGCGCGCAGCAGTTGCAATCTTGTGGGCAAGTTCGAGACTGACTTCATCGTTAAGAGACAAGGGCCCGATGGGCATACCCGCCATGCGACCGACATTTTCAACCATGGCTGGGGGAATACCTTCCGACAGCATGGTGAGGCCTTCGTCGATGTAGGTCGAGACCACGCGGGAAGTGTAAAACCCGCGGCTGTCATTGACAACAATCGGGGTTTTGCGGATGGCACGGACATAGTCAAGGGTTTTGGCAAGGGTTTGGGGGCTGGTTTTTTCGCCCATGATAATTTCCACCAGCATCATCTTGTCAACGGGTGAGAAGAAATGAATACCGATGAAATTTTCCGGGCGCACACTTGCCCTGGCCAGTCCGGTGATTGGCAAAGTTGAAGTGTTGGAGCCAAAGACGGCGGTGTCAGCTATCCGGGCTTCGGCTTTTTTGGTGACTTCTGCCTTGATATCGCGGCTTTCAAACACCGCTTCGATAATCAGGTCACAGCCTTTGAGGGCGTCGTAATCATCTGTGGGCGTGATGTTGTCAAGCAATGCCTGTTTTTTCTCCGCCGTCGAGCGACCGCGCGAAATTGCTTTGTCGAGCAGGGTTTCGGAATGGGCTTTGCCGCGCTCGGCAGCTTGCACACTTTGGTCGAGCAACACCACTTCCATGCCCGCGCGCGCGGACACGTAAGCAACGCCTGCGCCCATCATTCCAGCCCCGAGGATACCAAGCTTTTTGACCTTGTATTCCGGCACATCAACAGGTCGTCTGGCACCTTTGTTGAGTTCCTGCATCGACAGGAACAGTGTCCTGATCATATTGCGGGCAACATCCCCGCGCATCAAGCTGGTGAAGTATCTCGCTTCAATGCGCAGGCCAACATCTATCGGCACCTGCAATCCTTCGTAGACGCACGACATTATAGCGCGCGCTGCCGGGTAATTATCATACGTCTCGCGGCGGTAAATGGCATTGCCTGCCGACCAGGTCATCACACCAGCCTTGGAATAGACCAGTCCGCCGGGAATGCGAAACCCGTCCATGTCCCAGGGCGCAACAGGTTTGCCACCGTCGGTGATCCACTTTTTGGCTTCCGCTATCATTTCTTCGCGGCTGTCGGCAAGGGCGTGGATGAGTTTCATGCCCTTGGCGCGGATGGGATCATAGGTGCGCCCCTGCAACATCATCTGCAGGGCATCTTGCGCACCAATCAGCCGGGCAACGCGCTGAGTGCCACCGCCACCGGGGAGCAGGCCAATGCGGCTTTCGGGCAGGCCCATTTTGATCGATTTGTCGCGCAAGGAGATGCGGTAATGACAGCCAAGTGCCAGTTCAAACGCCCCGCCCATGGTGGTGCCGTTGAGGGCGGCGACAAACGGGGTGCCGCAGGTTTCAATGCGCCGGGCAAGTTTTGACAGGATGTTGCCAGTATCGTGCAACTCTTGTGTGGCGGCAACTTCATCGCCTTTTTTGAGGTTTTCCTCGTAGGTTTTTAAAAACCCCGCCAGCATGGAAATATCGGCACCGCCGGAAAATGTGTCCTTGCCGCTGGTGATGACACAGCCTTTGATATCGTCATCTTCGGCGATTTTCTCCACTAAATCTGAAAGCTCACCGAATGATTCCGGTGTCATGACGTTCATGGAACGATCAGGCATATCCCAGGTAACAAGCGCGATTGCCTCGGCATCAATATCAAGTGTAAAATTTTTGTAAGTCATGCCTATACCCGCTCAATTATAGTAGCTGTTCCCATGCCTGCACCGATGCATAAGGTCACCAGACCGCATTCAAGATCGCGGCGTTCAAGTTCATCAATCAGGGTTCCCAGCAACATGGCACCGGTGGCTCCCAAAGGATGGCCCATGGCGATGGCCCCGCCGTTGACGTTGACCTTGTCGTGGGAAATATCAAGCTGCTGCATGGTGTGTAAAACCACCGAAGCAAAGGCTTCGTTGATTTCGTAAAGATCAATATCGCCGGTGGTCATGCCAGCCTGGGCAAGTGCTTTACGGCTGACTTCAATCGGGCCGGTGAGCATGATGCAGGGCTCCGAGCCGATATTGGCGAAGGATTTAATACGTGCGCGTGGTTTCAACCCGGCCTTTTTTCCAGCTTCCCCATTGCCGAGCAAAATGGCTGCGGCACCATCAACAATACCCGAGGAATTGCCGGGATGATGGACGTGATTGAGCATCTCTATTTCCGGGTAGCGCTGGATGGCAACGGCATTAAACCCGGCAAAATCTCCCATGTCGGCAAATGAGGCCTTGAGCTGGCCAAGCGTTTGCATGGTGGTTTCGGGGCGGCGGTGTTCATCGTGGTCCAGAATGGTGAGGCCGTTGATATCCTTGATGGTGATGACAGAATCATCAAAGCGGCCACCTTTCCAGGCAGCATCAGCGCGTTTCTGGCTTTCGACCGCATAGGCATCGACATCATCACGGCTAAAGCCGTATTTGGTGGCAATGAGATCAGCGCTGATGCCTTGCGGCACGAAATAGGATTTGATGGCAATCTGCGGATCCATCGGCCAGGCACCGCCGGATGCTCCCAGTCCCACCCGGCTCATGGATTCGACGCCGCCGCCGATGGCCATCTGTTGTTGCCCGGCCATGATCTGGCTGGCGGCAAAGTTGGTGGCATCGAGGCCTGAGGCACAAAAACGGTTGATCTGCACACCGGCGACACATTCGTCATAATCGGCATTTATGACAGCGGCGCGCGCAATATCTCCGCCGGCTTCCCCCACCGGGTCGACACAGCCGAGGACCACGTCATCTATGGCGGATGTGTCCAGTTGATTGCGGGCCTGGATGGCTCTCAGCGTCTGGGTGGCAAGTTCAAGCGCTGTTACTTCGTGCAAACTGCCGTCCTTTTTGCCACGCCCGCGCGGGGTGCGTACCGCATCGTATATAAAACAGTCCGTCATCTTGGGTTAGCCTCTCTTTTAAAATGCCTCGGATGGCATCGACATCATAGTGTCCGCTCCGCTTTCGATACGCGCAAGGTGGGCGGTTGTCTCCGGCATCAAACGTTGCATGAAATGATGGGCGGTGATTATTTTGTTTTTCATAAAATCGGCATCGCCTTCGCTCGAATCAAGTCTCTCTTGCGCAACCTCCGCCATTTGCAACCACATCAACCCCAATACCACCAGACCAAACAGGTGCATGTAATCGGTGGAGCCCGCACCGGCATTGTCCGGGTTGCTCATACCGTTGGCCATAAACCACATGGTGGCTTTTTCGAGATCTTCGCGGCCTTTTTTTAGCGGCCCATGGACAAAATCCAATTCCTTGTTGTCTTTGATACGGGCAAGGTTTTCATCGATTTCCTTGAAA
>JAJRTY010000185.1 GCA_024278055.1 Alphaproteobacteria bacterium
CCATGTCGGCAAAAGCCTTGCCCAGTGCGAAATGCATGAGCGCCGGGTCGATAATATCTCCGCTCAGGGCCTGTTCCATTTCAACAATAAAGGCCGCATCTTCTTTTGATTGTGGGGAAAATTTTATCAACTGGCTCAAGCTGAAGTAAATTTTGGCAAGGTCGGGACGTTTTGCAAGAATCTCGCGATAGATTTTTGCTGCAGCCTCGCTATCACTGGAATCTATATAAATGGAGGCGGCATCGTTGAGTATTTCAATGTCATCGGGTGCTTTGGCAATTGCCCGTTTGATGGCGGAAACAGCTTCTTTCGTACGCCCGATTTTACTGTACAGAAGGGCTATACGTGCCTCCAGATCGCCATCATACCGACCGATCGCCCGGGCGTTTTCCAGCGCGCGCAGGGCTTCGGGAATGTCGGTGATGCTGACGGCCACTTCGGCAAACTCAACCCAGAATGCCGGGTCGGTATCGGCAATAATATCGGCAAGCGGGTAGAGATAAGACATCGCCTCAAAGGGACGTGATTGTTCGCGTAGAATATTTGCCAGCCCATGCAGGGCACGCGGGTGGTTTGGCGACAGTTCCAAAGCCCGGGAGTATCTTTCGGCGCCTGCCTCAAGGTCTTTTTCGGCAACTTTACAAATTGCCTGCCCCAGAAAGTGGTCTGAATTGAGAGGCTCGTGTCGCGTAGCCTGGGCATAGGCATGTCCGGCGCGTTTAAAATTATTGTTTGAATAATAAACGTAGCCAAGGTCAGACCAGTATTTTGCTACTTTGGGGTAATATTTGACCAGCTTGGAATAGTATTTTTCAGCTTCTTTCAAGTCCCCCAGATTGACGGCACAGGTGCCGCAGAACTGGAGTAACATATCAGATTTTTTATTGGACCGAAGCAGGGTTTTGCCGACCCGCAATGCTTCGTCAGCTCTGCCCGTTTCGAGCAATTGAGCAGCTGTTTCGAAATTTGCCTGCATACGCATTGGCCAGATCTGCCGGGGTTGAAAATAATGGGTGTTCTATCTGAAATCATCCAAACGGGTCAACAGTTTATCAGATGAGACCGGTAAAACCATGATTGAGTTTGTAAAATTTGCCCAATTGGGATGGTTGTCCGGTTGACGCCGGTGTCGTCCTTGAGTCACTATGGAAAAATGAGTACAGTTTGTGCTGTGATAAGAATCAACGGGGGATGTTGATTTCACAAGGTTTTTTGGGGAGGGCTTCTATCATAGTCTGGTTCGTTCACTGAGGTGGTGAGCGGGTAGCATCAACGCCGCGGATCCTATTTGTGATCCTAGCATCAGTTTGCCCGGCGTAAATTTACAGAAATGTTATCCTTTTTCGCTATGCGTACATCGCTGTATCTGGGCAAATGTCAGGATTTGAGTAAGTAGACCTGCTTAGAGTGTGGCCTATTGTAAATTATTGGTCGGTTTGGTGCCGTCGTTAATATGGAGAAATATCTCATGATAGTAGATGGAAAACCTACGCTGCCTTGGTTTTTGAAGCTGATGTTGCTTGTGGCAATTGCCTCGATTACCTCATCTGGAACAGCATTAGCGGAATCGCACCTTGCCAATGTCGTCGGTCCTAATGCCTGTGCCGAGTGCCATAAGACCGAAACAGCCAATTGGAAAACGACTCTTCATTTCCGTACTTTCAGGGAAATGCCACGCCGAAAAGAAACCAAGGAAATCGCCAAGAAGATGGGGATCAAACGGGTAAAGTCGGATGCCTTGTGCCTGGATTGTCATTTCACCTCGCAGCTTGTAAAAAACAAACCCAAGCCTGTGGCAGGCATTTCGTGTGAATCCTGTCATTCTCCCGGTAAAAACTGGGAAAAAGTTCATAGTAAATATATGGGCGGAAAAACCAAAGAGCCTGCGGGAGGTGCTGCCATACGGTGGAAAGCATCCGAAGATGCGGGCATGATCAGACCTTCCAATCTCTATAAACTGGCCAAGAATTGCTATAATTGCCATGTTGTGCCAGAAGAAAAACTTGTCAATGTGGGCGGGCATCCTGCGGGAAGTGCTTTTGAGCTGGTCTCATGGTCACAAGGTGAAGTACGCCATAATACCTGGTATACGAAAGAAAACTCGCCTGCCAGCGCCAAAAGAAAACGTATCCTCTATGTGGTCGGTCTGGCGGTTGAGCTGGAAACGGCGTTGCGTGCTGTTGGTAAAGCCACGCAGAAAAAAGCCTATGCAGTCTCCATGGCAAGGCGTGCATCTGCTGCACGCAAGAAGCTGATAAAAGTTGCCAAGGCGCTTCCTGAAGCTCCCGAATTGATCGCTGTTATCAAGGCAAGTAAATCTGCCAAGCTTAAGTTGAACAATGAAGCCGCATTAAATGCCGCTGCTGACAAGGTTGGCATGGCAACTATGAGTGTCGTTAGTAAATATGATGGTAGTTCTTTTGCTGCAATTGACGCACTGATACCTGGTGCAGACAAATACAAAGGCAAACCGTCGCAATAAAACAGAAATGACCTGTGCCAGGACTCCAGTCCGGCACAGGTTGGGGAGAATATTGTGGGGCAGGTTGAACATGTTGGCAAGCCACAGCGCTGGGATAAGCCATTTGGCCGCCAGCGTATTCATGCCAATGATATCAAACACATATTATCCCTTCCGATATTCAAAGCCATAGATAAAAACGATTTTCCCGGCGACTTGGCGCTGGAGGATATCATTGCCAATGACGGCCGGATCACCCGGTATCGGCGCGGAGATATTATCGTTCGAAAAGGCGATTATGGTAATTCACTGTTTGTAATTCTAAAGGGTTCGGTCAGAGGCTTTGTTTCACCGGATGGTGAAGAAGCGATTTTTCACCTCAGGCAGCACAAAAAGAAATCGTGGTTCAGGTCTTTTTCTCAACTTTGGCGAAATTCGAACATACCGGAATACCTCGGTGAGGGAGCCCATCGCTGGTCAGCGGGAAATGAGGACGTTGATGTTCACCTGGCCGCTGCATCTTCGGTATCCGTATCGATACACGCCGCCGATATCGAAAACCCCGATGAAGTTATCGAGGTGCCAGATCAAACAGCTTCAACTGAAACCTGGGTGCCGCGTATAGAAAATGTTGATGAGCTTACCGCCTCGTGTGAAACGTTCGAACTGCTGGCACCAAATATGTTCGGCGAGTTATCGGCACTGGCGCGGAGCCCGCGAAGCAATACTGTCTTTGCTGATGCGCAAGAAACTGTTTTGCTGGAGTTGCGGTGGCAGGGACTGAGAGACATTCGTCAGTGGTCTGACAGTGTTCACAAGACCATTGATAGGCTTTATCGCGAACGTGGGCTGGAAACACGGCTGCGGGAATCTGCATTATTTGATAATGTTGATGATGCGGCGTTGAAAATCATTGTCGAAAATTCATTGTTTGAAACCTATGGCAATTTTGAATGGACGCACCATTTCAAACGTGAGCTGGGAAAAGAAAATGATGGCCCGGTACTGGAGCATGAACCGATTATTTCGGAACAGGACCACTATCTTGATGGTCTGCTGCTAATTCATTCAGGCTTTGCGCGTGTCAGCAAAAAGTTTGACCACGGCGAAAAGACGTTGGGATATCTGACCAAGGATGATGTTTTCGGTCTGGATGAAATCATTGACAGTGTTAAAAACGACGGCGACAGGAGATTGCAGCGCAGCTTGCGCGCGATTGGCTATGTGGATGTTATTCGCATTCCAACGTTGATCGTTGAAGAACATTTGATTCCTGCATTGCCGCAGTTTGCGAAAGCGGGGCCGACTTCTATCCATGAAGGCGAAACCGGTCTTCAACAATCGATGCTTGATTTTCTGGTGGATAATCGTTTTATCAATGGCACCAAGGCCATGGCCATCAATACAGACAGATGTGTGGGCTGTGACGATTGTGTGCGCGCGTGCGCATCGGCTCATGATGGCAATCCGAGGTTTGTACGACACGGAATTTCCCACCAAAACCTGATGGTTGCCAATGCCTGCATGCATTGCAAAGACCCGGTTTGTCTGATTGGGTGTCCCACGGGAGCCATTCATCGCGATATTAATACCGGCTCTGTGATTATTGACAGCGTGACATGTGTGGGATGTGCCACCTGCGCCAATTCCTGTCCTTACAATAATATCCGTATGGTTGAAATTCGCGGGCGGGACGGCGCATTTTTAACTGATGATGCCGGTGGGCAAATTTATAAAGCGACAAAATGTGATTTGTGTGCCGGCCAACTTGGCGGACCGGCATGTCAGCGGGCGTGCCCGCATGATGCGTTAACCCGGGTTGATATAAAAAACATCGAAAAATTATCTGACTGGCTGGAGCTTTCATAACGGACATGCAGAAAATCTTTCGAAATTCCCTGATAACCCTTGTTGCCATCGCAATAATGTATGCAATTTACTGGCTGTATGACACCAGCTTGCGTGATGTCAGGTTTTTTGATGGCTGGGTTTTGAGTGGTGGAATTGTGTTTCTGGTGCTGTTTAACATCAGAAAAAAATTACCCATGATGCCATTCGGCCGGGCGGCAGTATGGATGCAGCTTCACCTTTATGTCGGCTATTTTGTTCTTGCCGTATTTTTAATGCACACCAAAATGTCTCTGCCCGACAGTTTGCTGGAATGGGCATTGTGGTCGGTGTTTATTCTTGTGGCTTTGAGTGGAATTGCCGGGGCCTGGCTGTCACGGACAACTCCGGCCAGGCTGGAACAGCATTCCGAGCGGGTGATCTTTGAACGAATACCGGCCTTTCGCGTCGGCCTGGCTGAAGAAGTTGAGGCCCTGGCAATTGATTCTGTTGATCAGGCAGGCTCCCTGACAATTTCAAATCTCTATATCGATACACTGCATGAGTTTTTCAGGCGGCCGCGAAATTTTCTGTTGCATCTGCGAAGTTCACGCCGCCCGCTGGCTCGGATTCAGGGGGAAATTGATAGTCTGAGGCAGTATCTTGATGATGCTGGTAAAGAACGATTAGCAAAAATCAAGGACCTGGTTCAGGCAAAAGATAATCTCGATTTTCATTATGCCCATCAAGGGCTTCTCAAGGCATGGCTGTTTGTTCATGTTCCCGCAACCTATGGCTTGATCGTGCTCATAATTGCTCATGTGGCGATCATGTACGCCTATTCATCGGGAGGGCCATAGGGTGAAAATTTTGCAGTATTTCGGTTTTCAGCAAAGCGATTATGAACGCCCTAACCAGAAATGGGTGTGCGGTCATCGTGATGCGGGTAAACCGTGTCCGCTGGGGCCGGATGGCCGGGGCGTCTGTCAGGCAACTTTTGAATGCCAGCCGCATAAATCAGAAGCCGAAGAACGATGGGAATGCAGGCGTCCGGCATCGCGCGGGGGAAGTTGTGAGCAAGGCCCGCTGCCTGATGGCACTTGTTGTAAGGCGCTTGCCAAATGTAATCCGCAGTTGAGCCTGCGGGCAAAACGTGGGCGCACTGTGCGCTGGGCGGTCACTTTGGCGATAGGATTTATTGCGTTTCTGGTTGCCTTTAATGGTGACCAGAGGTTTTTATCGCCGGGTCCTTTGAGTTCCGTGCATAGCTCTTTGAACACCTGTCAGAATTGCCATGCCAATGTTGCAGCCGGTGATTTCAACTGGATGCAATCGATTTTTGCGACAGCGGATGCGCCCAAAGACAGTGCGGCGTGCAGCGATTGCCATAAATCCGGGACCGAAACACTCAGCCCGCACGGATTGGCTGAAAATAAACTGCAAGCCATAACCAAGCGTCATCAAGCCGTGTCGCCAATTAATCCCGAGCCGATTTGGGCGAACTTCCGCAATGCCATGTTTCCGGTTGAAGAGGTTACCGAGAACGGTGTTACCTGTGCCACCTGCCATAAGGAACATCAGGGTAAAAAGAATGACTTAAAAGCCATGCCTGATGTTCAGTGTCAGGCGTGCCATATAAAACAGTTTGACAGTTTCCAGGACGGCCACCCGGAGTTCACCAGTTTTCCCTTTGAGCGCAGAACCCGAATTATCTTTGATCATGCCGCTCATTTCGCCAAATATATCCCCAAGACCAAGGCAGACGGCAAAGTCTTGGGCAAGCTTCCGGAAACCTGTGCGGATTGCCACAGAACCGATGGCAGCAAGGGGCTGATGGTGGTCAAGAGCTATGACACGACGTGTGCGGCATGCGATGCAGGGCAAATTGCCGGAACGGAGCGGGCAACCGGACCCAAGGGTATCGCCTTACTGACATTGCCGGGTCTTGATCTGGTTGTGTTGCGCGAAAGGAATGCCGATATTGGCGAATGGCCGGAAGATTCTGAAGCTGAAATAACACCGATGATGAAGCTTTTGATTGGCTGGGACGACGAGCGCAGAAAAATGCTGGATGCGGTGGAAAAACTTGATCTGCTGGACCTGACGGATGCGAGTGATGATGACATAGCGCTGGTGGAAAAACTTGTCTGGGAAGTAAAATCCCTCGTCTATCAGTTCAAAACTGTAAGGCCGCGTGATGCGATGAAAATGCTTAGCCCGGAGATGGGTGGGAATATTGATGCCGGGCTTTTGACCAGACTTACCGCCAATATGCCGCGCGATGTGATGCAAGGTGTTCAGCGCGACTGGCTGCCGAACCTGTCGGCTGAGGTTTTGAGACGCATGCAGGGAGAGCGGTTGGCGCCCGATGCACCTGTAGAGGCTGAAAATGCAGTGGTGAAAACAACAGAGACCGAAAATCCCGATGCCTCATCGCAAAAAAATGCGGACGGGGCAGGCGATGACATCCTGTCCGGCAATGAGGACATTCTGGCCGAGGACAAAGGTGACGACATCCTGTCCGGCAATGAGGATATTCTGGCCGAGGACAAGGGCGACGATATCCTGTCTGGCAATGAGGATATTCTGGCCGAGGACAAGGGCGACGATATCCTGTCTGGCAATGAGGATATTCTGGCCGAGGACAAGGGCGATGATATTCTGTCCGGCAATGAGGATATTCTGGCCGAGGACAAGGGCGATGATATTCTGTCTGGCAATGAGGATATTCTGGCCGGCGATGCGGGTGCCGAAGAAGCGGTGAAAGCTGCTGAAACAGAGAACAAGCCGGAATTGCCTGAACCACTTGACGCTGAGGCCTGGGCAGAAGCCGGAGGGTGGTACAGGCAGGACTTTGCTGTTCTTTACAAGCCGGTGGGGCATCGCGATGACTTTATGCAAGCGTGGCTGGATTACAGTGGCAAGCAATACGGTCAGGATACTGCTAAGCTGGCGGCCCCGGTTTTTGATATGTTGAGTGACAAACAGGCCCAGGGCCAATGTGCCAAATGTCATAGTGTTGATGGTGCCAGTGAAGGCAGTCGCAGTGTTAACTGGAAGCCGTTCAAGGTGGTCAGAGCTTCAAAGAAATTTACCAAATTCTCACATGAGCCGCATTTTGGTCAATTCAAAGACAAGGGCTGTCTTGCCTGTCATGTGGTTGATAGTGATGCCAAATATACTGACACTTATAAATCGCTTGACCCAAAAGTGTTCGTGTCAAACTTCAAGCCGATTAAACAACAGCAGTGCAGCGAGTGTCATCAACCCAAAATCGCCGGGCAAAGCTGTATCCTATGCCATGTTTATCATATGGATAACGTCATTACCCCAATTCTGACCACCAGAATTCCAGACAAGTGATATCAGATATCCAATACCAGATTGCTTTTTGGCTGAGTGATACAGGTCAGGCAGGAGCCTGCTTCGGGTTTTTTTCCGGGTTTTGACAGGTAATCAACGTCACCCTGTTTCAAGGCAGTAAGACAGGTGCCACAATTGCCGGCGCGACAGCCGGAACGCGCCTTGACGCCATTGGCCTCGGCCAGTTCAAGTAGCGTGCCCATGTTTGCGGCCCATTTCACCTTGATTTTAGAGCGCGAAAACTCGACTTCGAAAGCCTCTGCATCAGCATCAGGTTTGGCTGCATCTGCACTGGATGTTTTCTTGACGGTGGCAGGACCAAATGCCTCGAAATTGATGTCTTCTTCGGGAACACCCCATTCCTCCAGATCCCGTGTCACCATATCCATCATTGGTGGCGGGCCGCAAATGTAGAAAACATAATTATTTGACCGCAGTTTGGCCTTCATCAGATCAACACCAACGAAACCCTTGTGATCATAATCGACGCCTTCTTTGCAGGTGTCGGAGGGCTGGCTGTAGGCGATCACCGTGTTAATATTAGGATGCTCACGTTCAATTTTCTGAATGTTTTCATACATCGCATGTTCATTACGGTTTCGGGTGCCGTAGAAAAACCAGATTTCACGATTGCTGTGGGTAGAGGCCAGCCAGTTCAACATGGAGACAACCGGTGTTAAGCCAACGCCGCCGCCAATCAGAACAACAGGGCGAACCGATTCCTGATCAAGATAGAATTCACCGGCAGGTGCGAAAACCTCGACAATGTCGCCTTCGAGCACATTATCATGGAAATAGTTGGATGATAATCCCGGTGGAGTGTCAGCGGGAGCTTTTGGCGGCGGTCCGAGTTTTTTAATTGAGACGCGATACTGGGCCTCTTCAACCGGGCCATCGGAAAGCGAATAACACCGTATGACTGGTTGGGGTTGGCCCGGGATAGGTAATTCGAAAGTTAAAAACTGGCCGGGAAAGAAAGGGGGAACCGGCTTGTTATCGTGTGGATGCAAATAAAATGAGCAGATGTCTTTGTTGGGATCTTCGTAGACGCGCCGGGCGACGCGAAACTTTCTTTTGCCATTCCATGTTAATTCAAGCTTGGCGCGGTCCGCTTCGACACGGCTGAGAATAACAGATGCCCGGTCTTTGAAAAGCGCCAGCCGGGCGCGATCAAAGCGATTGGCGGAAAGTGTGCGCGAGGTAACGGAATAAAGGCCTACAACGGCCTGCAGCGAGGTTGCAGCGATGATCAGTAAGCCACTTACAATGATGATGGTTGTTGCCATGGTTAATCCTATTGCCTGGATACTAAATCATTACGGAAAATGAATTCCCCTGCAAAATGGCTCAAACACTGCCACCGCAGTATAGAAGTCAATTACCCCCCATATCAGGGGGTGAATATACCTTATTTTGGCGTGGTTACGTAACTGTTATTTTTCAGTCACGTTTTTTTGCGGCTCGGTGGTTGTAATGTTGTTGCCGGTGGGCAAATCCGATTAGGTGTTTAAGACTTTGGTGTCGCCGAAAATCCGGTATTGATCGGGTTGAGGAAAATATTCCTTTCCTGCATGAGTGGTATTTGATACGTTTTAGATGCATAGTGGAATTGGGAAAAGGGGTGCAGTTTAGAGTTGCATTTAATCGATATTTTTTTTGAATGGGGGGCAACATGTCAAAAAAAGTTACACCAGCAAAATCCAAAGAATATATGGAACGGTTTTATTCCGGTCTACAACGGCGAAATCCCGGGGAGACGGAGTTTCATCAAGCGGTATATGAAGTGGCAACGAGTGTCTTTCCCTATATTGCTGACAAGCCGCATTATCATGAAAAACAGATACTGGAGCGCATGGCGGAGCCTGATCGCGTAATTATTTTTCGCGTTGTGTGGGAAGATGATGACGGTAATGTGCGGGTCAACCGCGGCTACCGGGTGCAGAACAATAACGCCATTGGGCCCTATAAGGGCGGACTGCGATTTCATCCCGACGTCACCTTGAGCGTTCTCAAGTTCCTGGCCTTTGAGCAGACGTTTAAAAATTCGCTCACCGGGTTGCCCATGGGAGGTGGCAAGGGGGGGGCTGATTTCAACCCCAAGGGTAAGTCTGATGCAGAAGTTATGCGGTTTTGCCAGGCGTTTATGTCAGAGCTGTTTAAGTATATCGGCCCGGATATGGATGTCCCGGCCGGAGATATCGGGGTTGGGGCACGTGAAATCGGGTTTCTCTTTGGTCAGTATAAACGTTTGACCACTCAGTTTGTCGGCATTTTGACCGGTAAGGGGCTTGAATTTGGGGGCAGTCTCATTCGCACTGAAGCGACCGGATATGGCGTCGTCTATATGATGGAAAGTATGTTGGCTCTGAAGAAGGACGCAATTGAAGGCAAGACCTGCGTCGTCTCAGGCTCGGGCAATGTGGCTACCTATGCGGTTGAAAAGATCAATCATCTAGGTGGCAAGGTTGTTACCATGTCGGATTCATCAGGTTTTATTCATGACCCCGATGGCATTGATGCTGAAAAACTGGACTTTATAGTCGACCTTAAAACGGTCAGACGTGGACGTATTTCAGAATATGCGGATAAGTTCAACGCCACATTTCATCCAGGCCAAAGGCCCTGGAGTGTTGCTTGCGATCTGGCTTTTCCTTGCGCTACGCAAAATGAGGTTAATGAGGAGGAAGCTAAAACGCTTATCTCCAATGGCTGCATTGGTGTTTCCGAAGGGGCCAATATGCCAACTGAGCAAGCTGGCGTAGATGCTTTTCTGGAGGCGAGAATACTGTTTGCCCCAAGCAAGGCGGCCAATGCCGGCGGAGTTGCCGTGTCCGGTCTGGAAATGAGCCAGAACAGCGCGCGAATTTCGTGGAGCGAAGATGAATTACAGGGATTGCTGCGCACAACCATGTCCGAAATTCATGACCAGTGTGTTGAATTTGGCCGTGAAAGCGATGACTACGTGAATTATCTCAAAGGTGCAAACGTGGCAGGCTTCGTTAAAGTGGCTGATGCCATGCTGGCTTACGGAGCATTGTAAAACCCCTGTTGCAGACAAAATTCAGGGTGGGTGCATTATGCACCCACCCTTTTTTTATTTCTGTAAAAACCAAAATCACAAACAGTCTCTTTGTTTGCCGGTATGGCTTTTTAATAAATTACCTGAATTTCAGCGCGGGCACCTGAGCCATCCTGACGGTCTTCATTCAGTGTGTAAAAAGCTTCAAAGGTTAGTTGAATATACTGGCCAACCGCCTGCTGGAGCTGGAAGCCAAATCCAAGCTGATCAAATCCGTCATCATCATAGTCATGGCGCGCGGCAACTTCCATAATAAGGTTGGTGCGCTGCTTATTGAAAAATGCCTGATAGCCCAGGGCACCGCCAACTACATTGTCGGTGAAAGGGTTAAGTTCAGAAAGATAGGTGCTCAGATTGGGGGAGGCGAAAAGGATGCCCATGTTAGCAAGAGGCCCGCCAACAATTGCCTCACGGCCAGCCTGGGTGAAATTACCGATGCCGACGAATGAGTTGAGATAAAGAATGTCGTTGGATCCCGCCACTGTTTTTGACAGCTCCAGAGATATCAACGTACCATCGCCAATAACATTGCCAGCGACTTCATTTTCCACGGCAAACGAGCTGTTGATGCGGAAAGCCGTGCTCAAATTGCCCAGGGAGCGAATGCGTTGAATGGCGGATGCTCCAACGTAAAATCCGTCTGCACCGCGTGAATCAGCGATGTAAATTAAATCCAGATTATAAGTGCTGACGTGGGTGTCAGCGGCGATGAACAAACCAAACAGGTTTTCGTCTGAATCGCGTGGGCCATCATTTCTGTCAATGCGGTTCCAGCCCCACATGGCGGAGACACGGAGGTTTGATGTGCCGGGAAAAACGATATTGTTGCGGACAATACCAAAAGCGTCAATGGTATCGTTGATCAACATGCCTTCCTGGAAGGTGATCGACTGGCGGCCAACAGTGAAGCCAAAGTCAATTGGCTTGATGCCGGCGTTGTCGAGGTTGGGAACAAGACTGCCGAAATCACCTTCAAAAAACAGGGTTTCAACCCTGACAGTGAGGTTGTTGTTAAACCCTTTGTTGCTACCATCAAACGTATAGCGGCTAAATTTGCGTGGATTATTTCTGTCTAAAGTTCGTAGCCCAAGAAGGATTTTTTCCGTACCCGTCAGCTGCAGATTGACAAATACATCGAGCCGATTGGCCCATTCGGTTTCTCTCTGGCTTGTTGGTGACCCATTGTTAAAGGTTTGCAATGCCGAGCGGAAAATCAAATATGCCCACAGTCTCGGCTGCCAGACGGCGCCGAGAACGGGAACTTCAAAACCGGCATTAAGGTTGCCGACACCGAGAAATGCGTCGCCCTGTTCAATTGCAAGTTTTGGCCGGGCAACAAGGTCGCCATTTTCTTTGCCGGGATTAACGGTTTTAAGCGGCACATAATAGTCATTCAGCGTTTTAAGGCCTTTTGCTTCACCAATAGGCCAAAAGGCTGAATAGGATTTAGCATCAGATTTTTTTGCCGGGGCGGAGATCGCCGCAGGAGATAATCCCAGAACAGACAATAACACAATGGCTATTGAGAGCACGCCTGGTTTGGAATTCATTCTTTTTATGGCTCGCATCCAGAACATCACTTACGAGTCTCCCCTAATGCTTTTTATTTCTCTGCTACTTTTTGACGAAAAAACTACCCCTTCGTCTCGCTTTTTACTTCTCGTCAGATGTTTTGCCACTAACGTTCATCAGTGAACGTCTGATCAAACACACTCGTTGGACCGGCATTATTTATACTATCGTTAATACCAGCTGCCAAACCTGCCGGAGTTATTTTGGTATCGAACCTGATTTTCCTGGTCCACAATACCTGAGCTCCGGCAACCAGTGCCTGCCCAGCCTGTTTGGCGGTTAAACCATAGTCAAAACCAACACTTTGCATGGCGATCAAAAGGTTTACCGGTGCCGGTTGCGAAATCAATTTAATGGTCGCGCGATACGGGCCCTTACCTGTGAGCTCACGTTGATTGACTTTATAGGTAGCCCAGCGCTGCCCCAGGGGTTCGATACCTTTTTTATGATTTCGTTCAGTCGCCGGCTCACCGGTAAAGATCAGTGAGGTTGTCGAGGGCAATACCCGTGGTAGAGCGGTTACTGGAAACGGAATGGGAATGACATGCTCAATTTCACCACCACGACCGTTCTGGGTAACGAAAATTGACTGCAGGCTGAAGAGCTGCGGGTCCAGAGGGAGTTTGCCTGCGGCGACATAATATGAATGACCATCCTTGAGGTCGCCATTAGGATCACGGTCGCCAGAGCGCATGACTATTTTTCCAGTGCGGTCTCTAACCGTTACGTCGAGCCAGACAAGTCTTTCTCCGGTGAAGCCTGTTGGCACGTTGTGACCATCTGTACCATTTTTCACCTGTACCCGGAATTCAATACCGCCGGTATCAGATCTTTCAGTAACAACTTTTCCAAGAATATAACCGTTGCGCAGCACTTCCAGACGTTTGATGCGGGCAAATTCCAGGGATTCAAGCTGTTTTTCGATAATTTCTCTGCCGTCATATCGATCATCGATTGATTCCCAGGCTTTGGGAAACTTGAAGTTTTCCGATATATTGTCTTCAAACTTATCAGTACCCCAGCCAGCTTCAACATTGAATTTCAGCCATTCACGCAAGGTCTTGAACTCGGCTGCTTCCACATTGTGAGGGAAAATGCCGGGGTGAATAACGGAATAATCCGGGCCGGAGAAAAGATGATTGGCGAGTTTGCGGTTTTTAGTGGGGGCATCACCTACAATTGCTGCAGGACCATATTCGTAACCGGATTCCTTGCCCTGAATTTTACCCATATGACAATCCTGGCAGGTAACGCCGCGGGCTGCTGCTGGTGAGGTGCGATATTCACTGAATGCCTCTTCGAGCCGGAAACCGTTGAACAGGGTCACATCGTGACAGGTGCCGCAGAAAACCGGATCTGAAAGGGTTGAGAATAATTTCGCCTCTTTATGAACTTGCCGACCTTTTTCTTTCGGATCAGTGACCATGCGGAATTCTTCCGGTTTGGTCAGGGTTCGTTTCATCTCCTGGTTGCCCTTGGGGCCGAAAACCACAGAGGTCAGAGGACCTTCAACAAGGGCTACCCGGCCACTGGCCTTATTGTAGTTTTTGTTAATACGGTGACATACGACGCAGGTTATGCCTTCGCGAGATGTAGGGTTGCGGTCAAGATTTGATTCGGAAGGTGTTTCGCCAAGGTTGGCACCAACCGGGCTATGGCAGCGAAAGCAGAAATCGCCGTTTGAGCCGCTGGCCAGTTCATTGATTTTGTTATTCAAAGAAAGATAGACCGGGCTCAATTGAGCATAAGCATGCTGAGAAACTGCCCATTCTTTGTATTGTTTGGGATGACAGGCAGCGCAGGAATTAGCTGAAGGGTAGCGATTTTCAGTATACAGCTGGAGATGTTCGGAATCTGCGTTGACGACTTTTTTCTTTGTCCTGGGCACAGGTTCTGAAGCAGCCTTTTTGGTTTCTCCCTCGCTTTCATCGAGGAGAAGTTCGTCGCCGCCATCTTTTTCGCTGCCTTCGGCTTCAAGCAGAAGTTCATCGCCTTCACCTTCTTTAGCTTCAAGCAGTTCGTCGACTTCTTCCTTTTTACTTTCAGGCGCGGATGTCTGGGCAAGAAGGGTTTTGCCCTTCTTTAAATTATTAAAGTTGATGTTATTGTTCTTCACTATCCCAGGCACCAGAGTGCTATGAGATTCGGGCATACCGCGTTGTTCCAGGAAAATCCGCAAGCGATTTTGTTCTTCGGGAGTGTTTTGGATAAAACGGCTTTGACCAGCTGCGAAAAAGCTGTTGCTGCGGACAGTGGCCGAATCTTTGAAAGCCAAAGCTGGTGATAGTGACAAGACTGTCAGCATCAAAGCCACGAGAACGCCCGCTACCAGGCCAGACCGAAAATTTGCACTAAAATTACCCATGTACCACACCACCCCTGACTCGATCCCTGTACCCAACATAGTTCTGTGCAGACTATTCGGGAGTCTTTTTGTTAACCTATGTTAATTTAACCTTAAGGTTTTATCAAGCGCTCTATGTGGCAAGCGCCGTGTGCGAACTTTTTTTAGGTGTCGGGTTCAAATTTTTTGCGGGGTTGTTATTAATAAGCCGAAGGTGCGCAGATTCAAGCCTGTGTATAAAGTTGTTTTTGTATCCCCGAGCGCTCCTATAGCAGTTTGAATACTTCTACAGCCTGGTTGTGGCCCTTAAGCTTGAACTTACCGGCTGAGGCAGACCGGAATTTACCGGCCAGAGTTTGCATGGTATTCTGGCTAACGAGAATTGAAACCTCCGTGTCTGGCGGAAAGACATCCTTGCCCAACTGTTCCAGCCGTTGCCCAATATTCACGGTGTCGCCAATAACGGTGTATTTCAACCGGTCGCAAGACCCGATATTGCCCACAATTGCTGCTCCGGTGTGGATACCAATACGAATGTGGATGGGTTTTTTGCCTTTTAATGTGCGTTGGATACTGTCCGCGTGAATTTTTCCCGCATTGCCAGGGCGGCACGGCAGGCACGTTCAGCACTATCAGCTTGAATATCGGGCGCGCCCCAGAATACCATGACCGAATCGCCAATGAATTTGTCGACAATACCCTCTTCGGACTTGATACATTGTGCCAGCTAGTTGAAATGTTCGTTGACATAAGAAGCAACTTCGCCTGCGGTCATGTTTTCAGATGCGCCGGAAAAGCCAACGATGTCTGTAAACATGACGGTGATTTCCTGCGAAACCGAAATATCTTCTCCTACCTTGATGTTTTGTCGGATCAGGCTTGCAACATTTTTTTTGGGTACATAAAGTTCAAACCAGCGCAGTGCCCGCAACATGGCGTTAAATGATTTGGATTGATCATCAAGTTCTCGAAAGATGCTGTTGGGCAGAAAACCGACTGTAGAGATTTCCAGATTACGAATACGGTTGGCTACAGACGAAAAACGAACAATCGGGCGGGCAATACGGTGACCGATAAACACTGATATTATTATTGAGATTGCCAGGGCCAGAAGCCCCGCACCCAGTGAATATATCAATCGCTGTATTTCCTCATTTACGTCAGCACTGAGATAATAGGCTCCGACAGTGATGGGCTGGGGGCCGAAACCTTGCAAGACCCGGTAAATAAAGACATATTCTTTATTGAAAATATTAAGAACGTGCCCCCTTGTACCCTTGGGCAGGGGAAGATCAAGGTTGTAACGGTCTTCTGTTCGCCAGATTGACGACAATACCGGGTCACCGAATTTCGCCAGATGGGGAAGAGGTGGTCACTGGAGCTGTTGGCAAAGCCGTTTTCAAGCATCCAATGAGCCAAAACGTGGTTTTTGCCGTAGAGCAAAAATTGCTGACCATCGGCAATCAAGTTGCTTCGACTTACAAACCCGGATAATTGCCTGATGGAGACAGCTGCCACCATGGCTCCGATGAATTTATCCTTAACGACATCAGGATAAGCGTAGTTGAGATATGTCCGTTTGATTTTTTTGCGCCGTCCATACGCCGATACCAAGAACCACGCCAACGGTTACCAGTATCAATAATCCCATGGTCATAGCCAAGGCCAAGGTGATTGGTATGCGTCTGTGCCAGCGGGTTGACTGGTGGTGCTGGTTGTTGATTTTGTCTCTCATGGCAGATTATGCTTCGGTTCGGAAATAGACAAAACCAGTTTACTAAAATTTTTAGAAGCTGTGATTTTTAAGAACCACAAGGCCAGTGAGACGGGCGTTTAAGGGTTGGAGGGAGAAGGGTAGTCTTGTCTCCACATGCCATATCCA